>CAIYQO010000156.1 GCA_903928345.1 uncultured bacterium
AGGCAATGCGTTTGTAGCCTTTCGTCGCGTCAAATCCTTCCAGAATGATCACCATACTATGCCTCCGTCCACCGGCGCGTGCCGGCGGGATGATGCCGTTCCAACACCAGGCGGATGGCCTGGTCAGTGGGCGCGACCCCCTTCACGCCATAGATGCCAAGGTTATAGCGTTGTCCGGGCAGCTTCTGTTGGTTCAACCGGCTGCGCGTGCCCAATCGCATCACCCGCAGATGGGTCTCGATGATGGTGCCCTGCCAACCCAGCGCCTGCAGGTCGCGGCGCAACCCGTTCAGCGTGCCCAGGCGACGATACTGTTCAATGGCTTCCCGGATGGCACGACGTTGCGGTGCCGGGTCCAGCGTGGGATCATACGACACGCCGACCACCCCCGCGAGGAAGGGCAGGAAGTCCGGTGGGCAGGCGTCGACATCCACCAGATCGGGCAAACCCACGATGCTGGCGGTCAGTGCATCCAACGTCGGTCCCAGGATACCGAGCAGCGCGTGCAGATCGCCGCTCGCGTCTTCCAACAGATAGAGGTCGGGGAGTAATTGCTCCAGACGTTCCGCCCAGGTTTGCATCAGCGCACCACCTCCGTCGCGAGCGTGACCGTGCCCAGCGTGGCGATCTCCCGTGGCGCCAACGCGACATCGCTGGCGGGAGACTGGAGCATCACATGACTCACGCCGGTGACCCCATCGAGCAGCGCGATCACGTCCGACGTATACACCGCACGCCCGAATGTCTGCGACTCAAAGGCAAAGTGCTCGGTGAGCGCCAGCGATGCGCGTTGGCGTACCTGGTCAGCATCCTGATCGGGATAGATATACAACGTGGCGGATATCGGCACCGCGCGGTAGACGGGTTCATCGACATAGATATCGATGGTCACCATGCGCCGGACTTCCAGGACCGCCCGCAGATCGGCCTTGAGCTGCGGCGACGGCGCCCCGCCGCCTTCCGGGGCGATCACCACGCGCACGGTGTAGATGCGCAGAGTGGTCTCATCGTTCAGATCGAGCACCTGCGCCTTGGCGACGCCGGGAAAGGCCATGCAGAGCGCCTGATAATCGGCTTTCGTCACCGCTTTCCACGTTGAACGCAGCACCGCCGGCGCGAGCAACCGCGCATGTTCGTGCGATTCGGCGTCCGCGCCGCCGGTGGCGGGCAACGGATTGTCTACCGTGGCACTGATGGGTTGGCTGTTCACCAGAATCGGCGATGGCAACTCCGTAATCAGATGCGGCGCGAGATTGCCGTCTGGGCCCAGCGTAAGCAGATACGTGACGACGATGGCACTGCCGGTCGGCGGGATGGCGCCATATTTCCCATCGCCGAAGAGGATCACGGTGTGATCGAGGCCATCACGGTCGACGCGAAAATGTCGATCCGTCGGCGTGCTGTCGGCGAAGTGTTCCACCTCCTGCCAGGCGTTTCCGCCGACGGTGACCAGCACCGTCCCCTGGGCTACCCCGGGATCGGTGAAGACCACGCGTTGGAAGGTTTGCCCGGTCCCGGCACTTTGCTCGGTGCGCCGTTCCCCTTGCCGGGCATTCACCTCGCCATCACTCACGCCGGCGGCAATCACCAGGTCGGTCACCGTCTCGAAGGGAATCGGCGCGCTCGCCCCTTGCGCCTGACAGACGGTACCGGCGGGAATCGTAATCGGCGCGCCAGCCGGTTGCGCCAGGGTGAAATGGAGTCGCGTGGTGGCGGCCACCGGCCCATGCAGGCGATAATTGACCAGCGCGCAGAGATCGATGATGCTTTGCCGGCGACGCGCGGTGGGCAGATAACACTCGGCGGCCTGCGCATCGAGGTAGTAGGCCAGCAGGTCGCCGATACCGGCAAAGATCTCCAGCAGCACGATGCCCAGGTCGGACTCATTGAAATCCGTCCAGCGGTCGGTCAGTTGCGGGATGCGCGCCACCAGTTCCTGACGGATGGCGTCGTAGTCCTTATTAATATAGGGAAGGCGTGCGCGGCCTGTGCTCATGTTTGCTCCCGGTAGAAGGGGTAGACCAGATTCCCGCTCACCTGCGACGAGATTAGCCGGTATTGAATCGTCACCAGCACGACGTGCTCATCCGACGCCACCTGGACATCCTCGACAAGGATGCGGGGTTCCCAGCGGGCCAACACGTCGCACGCTTCGTGACGCACCAGCCCGCGGAGGATGGCATCATTGCCTTCGAAGAGCAATTCATGCAGGCGGCTGCCGAACTCCGGCAGCAAGAAACGCTCTCCCCGTCGCGTGCCGAGGATCTGCCGGATGCTCTCGTGAATGTGTTGCTGGTCGCGCGAGGTGGCGGTGGAGATCACCGTCGCCCCCGTCAACTTGCCGAACTGGAAGGGGAACTTGCAGCCCTGCCCGAGGATATCACTCATAGCCCTTCATCCCGCCTGCGCCGTGCCGGCGCCACTGCTGATCGTCGCCCCACAGGACACCGCATCGCCCACGCGTGCCACCGGCTTCCCTTCCACCATGACGGTTGAGGAGCCGCCGGTAATCGTCTGCATCCCGTGCTGCGCGCAACTGACCGGATCACCTTGCCGCGCGGCGGGTTGGCCTTCGACGAGGGTGCGGGATGCGCCACCGAGAATCGTGCCACCATGGGAGACGGCGTCGCCAATCCGGGCAATCGCCGGCATCAGTGCTTCACCAATAAGTTGAGCAGGAACGTGACGATCCCGGCGATGACACCGCCCAGCGTGAGCGCCAGTCCGGCGACCTTCCACATCGTCTCCGCGCTGACTTTCGTGCTCAAGCCGATATACAGGCACTTGATGTCCTCGGCATGGCGCCGCAGATCTTCGCGCACCCCGTTGACCATCAACTCGACGGTTTCCTTGTCGGACTTCCGATCCAGCTCTTTTTCGATGCGCTCCAGGCGCGCCTGGATATCCCGGCGATGCTCTTCCAGCAAGGCGCGGAACTCGGCATGCCAGCGCTCAAAGGTCAGCGCGACGCCGCCCGGGGTCATCTCCGTATCCTGTGTCTGCTCTGCCATGCTCCACCTCAATTGATCGAGACTTGTCCCGTCGCGGTAATGTGAATACTGCCGCCGCTCAAGACGATCCGACTGCCGGCGCTATCCTGGAGGACGATCTCCCCGGCGCTCACCAGCTCCACCCGCGCGCCCGCCACATCCAGCAATAGATGCTGCCCAGCGGCATCGCGGAGCAATATCCGCTGCTGCCCGGCGGCATCCTCCAGCAGGAGGGTATGGCCGGCAGCCGTTTTCAGCACCTTGCAGGTGGTGGGGTTGGCGGCGGCTTCCCCCGGCATTTCACCGGGATTCGTTCCCGCCAGCCACACCCCGCTCCAGATCGGCGCCTGCGGATCGCCGGCTTCGAACTCGGCCCACACCGAGGCGCCGAGTTCCGGCAGCAGATAGAGCCCGCAGTCGGGATTCCCGCCGTAGGGGAAGCACGGACTGGCCCACTCCGACCAGGCGTCCGCGCCCGTGCCCAACACAGCGGGAATCTCCAAGCGCAGCCGTCCCAACCGTTCCGGGTCACGGGTGTCCCGCACAAAGGCGCGATACTTGCCGTACCAGCGCCCCCGGTCGCCCGGTTCGTCCGCATGACGGAAGAGATCAATCATCCGCTACCCCTTGATTAATCGTAGGATGGCCGGCAAGTCTTTGGGAAACTGCCATTTCCGTGGGTCGCTGGGGAGATCACGCTGGGCGGGCACCTCCCCGACAATGCTCGTCACCTGATCCAGCACGGTGGGATGATCACCTAACGTCACCATGGCCGGCGCTGCCGGCGCCGTGACGAGCTGCGTCAGGTCGACCGCACCTTGCACCCCGAGGTAGCCCAGGATGAGAAACAGCAGTTGATGGATGGCCTCCGGCCACGCCACTTGCCCCGCCAACGCGGAGGTGATGATCGCCAGCACGCCGGCCACGGCAATCCAGAGTTTACGTGATGCGAGTTTTTGCATGGGTTATGCTCCTTTCACCTTGAATGCATCCGCGATGCCATCGGCGATGGCCTGGGCGAATTGCTGTCGCACGGTCGCCTCGCGCAACCAGCCTTCTTCCTGCGGGTTGGAGATGAAGGCCATCTCCACCAGGATGGCCGGCATATGCGTGTTGCGCAGCACGGCGAAGGTGCCTTGCTTCACGCCCCGGCTGGCCAGCGGCAACGTGCGTCCGTTCAGCCACGTCCCTTTGCCGCCGGGAAATTCCGCCGTGATGCGCGCCAGCACCGCGTTGGCGACCTGCTCGGCGGCGGCGCTGCCGCCATGCCAGACTTCCACCCCGTGCGCGGACGGCGTCGTCGCCGCATTGCAATGCACGGACACGAACAGGTCGACGTGTGCGGCGTTGGCCGCCTTGACCGCCTCGTTCAGGTTCTCATCGTCACGCGGTGCATCCAGGATGGCGCCCAGCGTGTCGATGCCCTTCGCGCGCAGCAGATGTCCGAGGCGTTTGGCGACATCGAAGGTCACCTCATTTTCCGTCAGTCCGGTGGGGCCAATCGCCCCCGGATCACGCTGGCCGGTCACGCCCTTGCCATGACCGGGATCGAGATACACGTGCAGACTCATTGAATGGCTCCTTTCGCGGCCTTGCCCAGAATGCGGGCCAGTTTGGTGCCGCAGCTCGGGCACACCCCCTTCACGGTGAGCGTGCCGTTCTTCAGCGTTTCGTAGCGCGGATCGCTGACTTCACGGGTGCATTTGCACTTCAGACAGTAGGCTGTCGCCATGGTGTCCCTCCTACATCAACTCTTTGAAATCGCCGCCGGTGGCGGTGAGAATGAAGTTCAGTTCGATGAACTCGGCGGTCTTCGTCGGTTTCACGAAGACGCGGCAGACCAGTTCGTTGCGGTCGATCACCGCCGGGGTGTTCGATTCCTCGTCGCATTGCACGGCGAAGTCATACACCCCGCCCTTGTCCTTGATATCCTGCAGGAAGGGGGTGACCAGCCGGAGCAACGCCCGCCAGGTGATGGGCAGGTTCGGCTCGAACACCACGAACTGCGAGGATTTTGCCACCGCTTTCTCCACGTGCATCATCAAGCGGCGCACGTTCACGCGATCCGTCGCCGATGCCTGTCCCTGCAGTGTTTTCTGACCCCACAGGCAGATGCCGGCATCGGGCAGCGAGGCGATGCAGTTGATACCCTCTGGGTAGAGCACGTCGCGCTCAGCGCGGTTGGTGACATAACCCAACCCCAGCACATTACGCACCCGACCCCGGTCGATGCCCGCCGGCGCCGCCCACACCGCCGCCTTCTGGTCGGAGCGGGCGATGCACCCCGCCACCGCGCCGGTGGGCGGGATATATTTCACGGCATTGGTCAGCGGATCGCTGATGCGTAGCCACGGGTAGTAGAGCGCACCATAGGACGAATCGAAGGCCGGGTGACTGTAGGCCCCTGCACCTTTGCGGAAGTCCAGTACTTCCTGCGGCGTGATGCCAAACGGCGCATCCACCAGGAAGAGCAGGTCTTTCCGGTTCTCCGCATACGCCAATCCCGCGATGATGACGGTGGGCGTGGTCACCCCCGGCACGCAGAGCAGGTTCAAGGCTTCGACGGAATCGAAGGCATACAACCCGGTATGCACGGCGGGATCGCCGATAAAGTCCTGATCGGTGAGGCCGGTCAGCCCATCGTCCCCGCCGGTCAACGCGAAGGTGCCGACTGCCGGACGATTACTGGGCGCCGCTGTCGCGCTGTGCTGGTCGTCGACGGCGATACTGCCGGAGGTGCCGTTGATCACCAACTCCACGTAGGTCGCTTTCGTCTCGTCCAGAGACAGGTCGGCGTAGACTTCGACGATGGTGCTGTTTTCCTTCACCAGTAGCGTGAATTCGGTCGTCGGATTGCGCGAGCTATCCTGCACGGTGACCGAGAGTTTTCGCCCCCAGGCGCCCGGCGACGCCGCCGTAATCGTCAGCGTATTGACCGGCGTGCCGGCACGATCCCGGAGCGTGACGGACGCCGGGGTGGCCAGCAAGGTCGTCGGGTCGGTGGGATCGCTGGCATGGGCGATACGCGTGACCCAGAGCACCGAGCCGCCGTTGTCAAAAAAGGCGCGCGCGGCATAGGCGAGATAGCCGGCAGCGAGATAGCCACCGAAGGCGGTCAGGAACTGCTCCCAACTCGTCACCAGCGTCGGTTCGTTGATCGGCCCACGCTCAGCGATGCCCACCATGGCGCAGGCGCTGGTGGAGATTTGCTTCACGTAAAAGGAAAAGTCGATTTCACGGGGGTAGATACCCGGCGACAGATAACTCGGCATGGGATCAGCCCTCCTTCTTGCGCGCAGATTTCGCGTCCGGGGTGCTCACGGGTTCCTCGGTGGACGGCGCAGTCGCCTCCAGCACGATGAAGCCCCGTTGCGCCGCCCGGCGCAGTTCCTCGGAGACTTCACGTTCCGGCACCTCGACCCTCCCACGCGGGAGCAGATGCAGTCCGGCGCCACTCGCCGTCTGATACGTCAGTGGCTGAAATAGCTTGTTGATGACCACCGTCATGTCCGTCCTCCAACCTCTACGGCGATAATGGGGGTCATGATGAGATGCCCCGTCTCCGTCTGCAAGGCGTCCGCATCGCCAACCGGACAATCCTCCAGGCGCAGGCGCCCTGACGCCTGGCGCAGATTCGATAAATTCACCCGCCGCCACCCCCCGAGTGGCGTCACTTCCGTCAGCGGAAGATCACCCAGATCGGGCACCATCAGCAACGGCAATCGCTGGTAGAGCGCCGCGACGTTCCCCACCAGCGTGAGCAGGCTCCGTTCATCCCCCGCGGACGCCACCAGTTCGAACTCCAGATGGTAGAGCCGGGGATAGCGCCCACGGCGACAGGTCATGGCCGTTTGAGCGCGATCCGTCCACTGCGCCAGCGTGCGCCGTCGCGTATCCTCCACCGGCGTCGGCCCCTGCAGCAGCAGCGCCGGCACGTCGGTGGCTTCGAACACGTCATCGGCGGCGACCAGCAGTGTATGCGGATCGATCTCCGCTTGAAAAAGCCGAATCAACGCTTCTGTCGCCAGGCGAATGGTGTCCATCGCGCTCATCGTTACTCCAATAAGGCTGTCTTGATAGCGTCCCGATAGAGATCGAGAATCGCATCCTTGTGTTGCACCATCACTGGGTGCAAAAAGGGCCGCGCTGGAAGGATGATCGTCGTGCCATTCGGCATCGGGATCGTCGCGCCATACTCCATCACCGCCCCGATATTGGCCACCGACTCCCCATCGTGATACACCGTCGTTTTCAGCAATCCGACAAAGGCCTGGTCCTGCATGATGCGATGCGTAATCGAGTTGATGAGAAAGCCGGTATCGATCAACGCCTTGCTCGAATGCTTGCGCGCGATGGTCGACGCCGCCAACTGTACAAAGGGTTGTCCCCCCGGCGCCTGGCTGCGAATGCCACGCTGGATTTCGCGTACCAGCAGGATGGCGGCTTTCACCGTGGCCTGCCGGATGGCCAACGCCAGGCGCGCGCCAGGCTGGTCCTCCAGCAGATGTCGCACCCGCTCCCAATCGCCGAACAATTCAACGCCCATGCACCTGCACCAATGACACGACCTTGTGCGTGACGACGCCGAACCAACGCTTTTCACGCACGCTCTGCACCCGATAGGGCAGCCCGCCGATGGTCAGGTGATCCTGCGCCTGCACATCGGCCTCCGGCAACACATTGGCAATGCCGTCGATCTTCTGCGCCAGTTCCTCCGGCGGGGTCGGGAGACATTCCACCGGGATGGTGCCGACCGTTAAAAAGTCGGCCTCATCCGACCCAAAGAGTCGTTCACCGGCAACCGCTCGCATGATGGCGGCTTGCTGTCCGGCAGCCAGGATGATCGCCCGCACATCCGCGACGGCCTGCCGCTGTTCCGTCTCACTCACACATTTCATACTCGATCACCTCGCTGCCCTGCTCATACATCACCGGGCGCAACGGGGGCGGGGTGATGAAGAATTCATCGCCCGCCATCTCGGTAATGCGCTGCCGATAGCGCGCCAGCAGATCGGCTTCCAGGTCGGCCCACTGTTTGGCTTGCGTGCTGCGATCCGCCCGCATCTCCCCGGAAATGATGTTGATCGCGTTGGCGGTTTTCCCGCGCATGATGGCGCAAGCATAGCTCTCCGCGAGGAGCAACAGCACTTCCGCGACATTCCCATCGGGTTCAGGGGCGATCTCCCCGTTGACCATCCGCATGGCCTGTCCCGTATCCTGGCCCACGGGGTAGATCGCCCGCATCACGCAGCGCTGTAGCGCGATATCGGCAAACAGGACGCTGTCCGTGTCGCCGAGATCAATGCGCATCGCCTGCACCAGGTCAGCGAGTATCATCAGACTGCTCCGACGGGATCGTCGCGATGCCGGATTTCCGGGTCTTTTTCTCGGTGACGACCGGCGCAGCGGATTCGTCGACGGGAGGCGCCACCGGCGCGGCGGATTCGTCAACGGGAGTCGCGACCGGCACCGCGTCTATCGGCACGGGTGCCGGTGACTCGGCGGACGTGTCCGCTGTCGCGGGTGCCTCACCGACCGGCGCAGGCACCGGCGCCGCCGGCGAATCAGGATCACTGGAGATGGCCTCCAGCGCCTGATTCGCCAGCAACTCCTGCATCTGCGGCGAGAGCGTCTCCACCACCGTCGTCTGCCCGGAATCCAGCCGTAACCCGGCATCCGGGAGATAGATGACGGACGGACGGATATTGCGAATGACATAGCTCATCAGCCCCTCCTTATCCGGCGGTGACGGTGACCGTTTTGCTCGCGGTGGACGTCTGCCCGGAGGTATCCGTGGCCACCAGGGTGATCCGGTACGTGCCCGCCGTGGCATAGGTGTGATGATAGTCCTGTCCGCTGGTCACCCCATCAGTCGATTCCCCGTCACCCCAGAGCACCAACACCTGCGCGAGGCCATTGTCGCCATCGCTGGCGGTCGGCACCACCGTCACCACCAGGTTGACGGCCGACGGATTGCTCAAGCCCACGGTGGGCGGATTGTTGACCCCGAGCAACTTGATCTTCACCAGGATGTCCGGGCGCAGGATGCCCTGGCCCAGTTCCGACCAGACCAGCCAGCCGGTTTTGAAGCGCTCCTTGCGGTCGATGGCCTCGGTTTTCAGCGTCTCGCGGATCGGCATCTTGCCGACTTCATCCTCCGGGAGGATGAGCACTTCGTTGAGC
>CAIYQO010000157.1 GCA_903928345.1 uncultured bacterium
AGGCAATGCGTTTGTAGCCTTTCGTCGCGTCAAATCCTTCCAGAATGATCACCATACTATGCCTCCGTCCACCGGCGCGTGCCGGCGGGATGATGCCGTTCCAACACCAGGCGGATGGCCTGGTCAGTGGGCGCGACCCCCGTCACGCCATAGATGCCGAGGTTATAGCGTTGTCCGGGCAGCTTCTGCCGGTTCAACCGGCTGCGCGTGCCCAGTCGCATCACTCGCAGATGGGTCTCGATGATCGTGCCCTGCCAGCCCAGCGCCTGCAGGTCGCGGCGCAGCCCATTCAAGGTGCCCAGGCGACGATACTGTTCTATGGCTTCTCGAATCGCCCGACGTTGCGGTGCCGGGTCCAGCGTGGGATCATACGACACGCCGACCACCCCCGCGAGGAAGGGGAGGAAGTCCGGTGGGCAGGCGTCGACATCCACCAGATCGGGCAACCCCGCGATGCTGGCGGTCAGTGCATCCAGCGTCGGTCCCAGGATACCGAACAGCGCGTGCAAATCGCCACTCGCATCCTCCAACAGATAGAGGTCAGGGAGTAACTGTTCCAGTCGTTCCGCCCAGGTTGGCATCAGCGCACCACCTCCGTCGCGAGCGTGACCACGCCCAACGTGGCGATCTCCCGTGGCGCCAACGCGACATCGCTAGCGGGCGTCTGCAGCATGACATGACTCACGCCAGCGACCCCATCGAGCAGCGCGATCAGGTCCGACGTGTAGACCGCGCGCCCGAAGGTCTGTGTGTCAAAGGCAAAGTGTTCGGTGAGCGCCAGCGATGCGCGTTGGCGCACCTGGTCGGCATCCTGATCGGGATAGACATACAACGTGGCGGATATCGGTACCGCGCGGTAGACGGGTTCATCGACATAGATATCGATGGTGACCATGCGCCGGGCTTCCAGGAATGCCCGGAGATCGGCTTTCAGTTGTGGCGACGGCGCGCCGCCGCCTTCCGGGGCGATGACCACGCGCACGGTGTAGATGCGCAGAGTGGTTTCATCGTTCAGATCGAGCACCTGCGCTTTGGCAACGCCGGGGAAGGCCATGCAGAGCGCCTGATAATCGGCTTTCGTCACCGCTTTCCACGTTGAGCGCAGCACCGCCGGCGCGAGCAGCCGCGCATGTTCGTGTGACTCGGCGTCCGCGCCGCCGGTGGCGGGAATCGGATTATCCACCGTGGCACTGATGGGTTGGCTGTTCACCAGAATCGGAGAAGGCAACTCCGTAATCAGATGCGGCGCGAGATTGCCGTCCGGGCCCAGCGTAATGAGATACGTAATGATGATGGCACTGCCGGTCGGCGGGATGGCGCCATATTTCCCATCGCCGAAGAGGACGACGGTGTGATCGAGGCCATCACGGTCGACGCGAAAGTGTCGATCTGTCGGCGTGCTGTCGGCGAAGTGTTCCACCTCTTGCCAGGCGTTTCCGCCGACGGTGGCCAGCACTGTCCCGTGGGCCACACCCGGATCGGTGAAGACCACGCGTTGGAAGGCTTGCCCGCTTCCGGCACTCTGCTCGTTGCGCCGTTCCCCTTGCCGGGCATTCACTTCGCCGTCACTCACGCCGGCGGCAATCACCAGGTCGGTCACCGTCTCGAAGGGAATGGGCGCACTCGCGCCCTGCGCCTGGCACACGGTACCGGCGGGAATCTTGATCGGCGCGGCAGCCGGTTGCGCCAGAGTAAAATGCAGTCTGGTGGTGGCGGCCACCGGCCCATGCAAGCGATAATTGACCAGCGCGCAGAGATCGATGATGCTCTGACGGCGACGCGCGGTAGGGAGATAACACTCGGCGGCCTGCGCATCGAGGTAGTAGGCCAGCAGGTCACCGATACCGGCGAAGAGCTCCAGCAGCACGATACCGAGATCGGACTCGTTAAAATCCGTCCAGCGGTCGGTCAGTTGCGGGATGCGCGCCACCAGTTCCTGACGGATGGCGTCGTAGTCCTTATTAATATAGGGAAGGCGTGCGCGGCCTGTGCTCATGCTTGCTCCCGGTAGAAGGGGTACACATAATTCCCGTTGACCTGTGACGAGATCAACCGATACTGAATCGTCACCAGCACGACGTGCTCATCTGACGCCACCAGGACGTCATCGACGAGGATGCGCGGTTCCCAACGGGCCAACACGTCGCGCGCTTCGTGGCGCACCAGCCCGCGCAGGATGGCATCGTTGCCTTCGAAGAGCAGTTCATGCAGCCGACTGCCGAACTCCGGCAGCAGAAAACGCTCTCCCCGTCGGGTGCCGAGGATTTGCCGGATGCTCTCGTGGATGTGTTGCTGGTCGCGCGAGGTGGCGGTGGAGATCACCGTCGCCCCGGTCAGTTTGCCGAACTGGAAGGGGAACTTGCAGCCCTGCCCAAGGATATCGCTCATAGAGAATCATCCCGCCTGCGCCGTGCCGGCGCCGCTGCTGATCGTTGCCCCGCAGGACACCGCATCGCCTACCCGCGCGACTGGTTTCCCCTCGACTAGCACAGTCGATGAGCCACCGGTGATTGTTTGCATGCCGTGCTGAGCACAACTGACCGGATCGCCGTGCCGCGCGGCGGGGTGGCCTTCGACGAGGGTGCGGGATGCGCCACCGAGAATCGTGCCACCATGGGAGATGGCATCGCCGATCCGCGCAATCGCCGGCATCAGTGCTTCACCAATAAGTTGAGTAGGAAGGTGACGATCCCGGCGATGACACCGCCCAGCGTGAGCGCCAATCCGGCGACCTTCCACATCGTCTCCGCGCTGACTTTCGTGCTCAAGCCGATATACAGGCACTTGATGTCTTCGGCATGACGCCGCAGATCTTCGCGCACCCCGTTGACCATCAACTCGACGGTTTCCTTGTCGGACTTGCGATCCAGTTCTTTCTCGATGCGCTCCAGGCGCGCCTGGATATCCCGGCGATGCTCTTCCAGCAAGGCGCGAAACTCGGCATGCCAGCGCTCAAATGTCAGCGCGACGCCGCCCGGGGTCATCTCCGTGTCTTGTGTCTGCTCTGCCATGCTTCACCTCAATTGATCGAGACTTGTCCCGTCGCGGTAATGTGAATACTGCCGCCGCTCAAGACGATCCGACTGCCGGCGCCATCCTGGAGGACGATCTCCCCGGCGCTCACCAGTTCCACCCGCGCGCCCGCCACATCCAGCAATAGATGCTGCCCAGCGGCATCGCGGAGCAGTATCCGCTGCTGCCCAGCGGCATCCTCCAGCAGGAGGGTATGTCCGGCAGCCGTTTTCAGCACCTTGCAGGTGGTGGGATTGGCGGCGGCTTCCGCCGGCATTTCGCCGGGATTCGTTCCCGCCAACCACACCCCACTCCAGATCGGCGCCTGCGGATCGCCGGCTTCGAACTCGGCCCACACCGAGGCGCCGAGTTCCGGTAGCAGATAGAGCCCGCAGTCGGGATTCCCGCCATAGGGGAAGCACGGACTGGCCCACTCCGACCAGGCATCCGTGCCCGTCCCCAACACGGCGGGAATCTCCAGGCGCAGCCGTCCCAACCGTTCCGGGTCGCGGGTGTCCCGCACGAAGGCGCGATACTTGCCGTACCAGCGCCCCCGGTCGCCCGGTTCGTCCGCATGACGGAAGAGATCGATCATCCGCTACCCCTTCAAAAGCCGCAGGATGGCCGGCAAGTCTTTGGGAAACTGCCATTTCCGTGGGTCGCTGGGGAGATCGCGCTGCGCGGGCACCTCCCCGACAATGCTCGTTACCTCATCCAGCACGGTGGGATGATCGCCTAACGTCACCATGGCCGGCGCTGCCGGTGTCGTGACGAGCTGCGTCAGGTCGACCGCACCCTGCACCCCGAGGTAGCCCAGGATGAGAAACAGCAGTTGATGGATGGCCTCCGGCCACGCCACCTGTCCCGCCAGCGCGGAGGTGATGATCGCCAGCACGCCGGCCACGGCAATCCAGAGTTTTCGCGATGCGAGTTTTTGCATGGGTTATTCTCCTTTCACGGTGAAGGCATCCGCGATGCCATCGGCGATGGCCTGCGCGAATTGCTGTCGCACGGTCGCCTCGCGCAACCAGCCTTCTTCCTGGGGGTTGGAGATGAAGGCCATTTCCACCAGGATGGCGGGCATGTGGGTGTTGCGCAGCACGGCGAAGGTACCTTGCTTCACGCCCCGGCTGGCCAACGGCAACGTGCGCCCGTTCAGCCAGGAACCTTTGCCGCCGGTAAATTCCGCCGTGATGCGCGCCAGCACCGCGCTGGCGACCTTCTCGGCGCCGGCGCTGCCGCCATGCCAGACTTCCACCCCATGCGCGGACGGCGTCGTCGCCGCATTGCAATGCACGGACACAAACAGGTCGACGTGCGCGGCGTTGGCCGCCTTGACCGCCTCGTTCAGGTTCTCCTCGTCACGCGGCGCATCCAGGGTGGCGCCCAGCGTGTCGATGCCCTTCGCGCGCAGCAGATGTCCGAGGCGTTTCGCGACATCGAAGGTCACCTCATTTTCCGTCAGTCCGGTGGGGCCAATCGCCCCCGGATCACGCTGGCCGGTCACGCCCTTGCCATGACCGGGATCGAGATAAACACGCAAACTCATCGGATGGCTCCTTTCGCGGCTTTGCCCAGGATGCGGGCCAGCTTGGTGCCGCAGGTCGGGCACACCCCCTTCACGGTGAGCGTGCCATTTTTCAGCGTCTCGTAGCGAGGATCGCTGACGTCACGGGTGCATTTACACTTCAGGCAGTAGGCTGTCGCCATGGTGTCCCTCCTACATCAATTCTTTGAAATCGCCGCCGGTGGCGGTGAGAATGAAGTTCAGTTCGATGAACTCGGCGGTCTTCGTCGGTTTCACGAAGACGCGGCAGACCAGTTCGTTGCGGTCGATCACCGCCGGGGTATTCGATTCTTCGTCGCACTGCACGGCGAAGTCATACACCCCGCCCTTGTCCTTGATATCCTGCAGGAAGGGAGTGACCAGCCGGAGCAAAGCCCGCCAGGTGATGGGCAGGTTCGGCTCGAACACCACGAACTGCGACGATTTTGCCACCGCTTTCTCCACGTGCATCATCAAGCGGCGCACGTTCACGCGATCCGTTGCCGATGCCTGTCCCTGCAACGTTTTCTGCCCCCACAGGCAGATGCCGGCGTCGGGCAGCGAGGCGATACAGTTGATGCTCTCCGGGTAGAGCACGTCCCGTTCGGCGCGGTTGGTGACATACCCCAGGCCCAGCACATTGCGCACACGTCCGCGGTCAATGCCCGCCGGCGCCGCCCACACCGCCGCCTTCTGGTCGGAGCGGGCGATGCACCCAGCGACCGCGCCGGTAGGCGGGATGTATTTCACGGCATTGGTCAGCGGGTCGCTGATGCGCAGCCACGGGTAGTAGAGCGCGCCATACGACGAATCGAAGGCCGGATGACTGTACGCCCCCGCGCCCTTGCGGAAGTCCAACGCCTCCTGCGGGGTGATACCAAAGGGCGCATCCACCAGGAAGAGCAAGTCTTTCCGGTTCTCCGCATAGGCGAGTCCGGCAATGATGACGATGGGCGTGGTGACCCCCGGCACGCACAGCAGGTTCAACGCCTCGACGGAATCGAAGGCATACAGCCCGGAATGCACGGCGGGATCGCCGATGAAATCCTGATCGGTGAGTCCGGTCAGCCCATCGTCCCCGCCGGTCAACGCGAAGGTGCCAACCGCCGGACGATTGCCGGGCGCCGCCGTCGCGCTGTGCTGGTCGTCGACGGCGATGCTGCCGGAGGTGCCGTTGATCACCAGCTCCACGTAGTTCGCCTTCGTCTCGTCCAGCGACAGGTCGGCGAAGACTTCGACGATGGTGCTGTTCTCCTTGACCAGCAGCGTGAACTCGGTGGTCGGATTGCGCGAACTGTCCTGCACGGTGACCGAGAGTTTGCGCCCCCAGGTGCCCGGCGATGCCGCCGTAATCGTCAGCGTATTGACCGGCGTACCGGCACGATCCCGGAGCGTGACGGACGCTGGTGTCGCCGTGATCGTCGTCGGGTCGGTGGGATCGCTGGCATGGGCGACGCGCGTCACCCAGAGTACCGAGCCGCCGTTGTCGAAGAAGGCGCGCGCGGCATAGGCAAGATAGCCGGCAGCGAGATAGCCGCCGAAGGCGGTCAGGAATTGCTCCCAACTCGTCACCAGCGTCGGTTCGTTGATCGGCCCACGTTCGGCGATGCCCACCATGGCACAGGCGCTGGTGGAGATTTGCTTCACGTAAAAGGAAAAGTCGATTTCGCGGGGGTAGATACCCGGCGACAGATAACTCGGCATGGGATCAGCCCTCCTTCTTGCGCGTGGCTTTCGTATCCGGGGTGCTCACGGGTTCCTCGGTGGACGGCGCACTCGCCTCCAGCACGACGAAGCCCCGTTGCGCCGCCCGGCGCAGTTCCTCGGACACTTCACGCTCCGGCACCTCGACCCGCCCACGCGGGAGCAGATGCAGTCCGGCGCCACTCGTCGTCTGATACGTCAGTGGCTGAAATAGCTTGTTGATTACGACCGTCATCTCTGTCCTCCGAAATCTACGGCGATGGTGGGTGTCCCGATGAGACGCCCTATTTCCGTCTGCAAGGCGTCCGCATCGCCGACCGGACAATCCTCGAGGCGCAGGCGCCCCGATGCCTGACGTAGGTTCGATAAATTCACCCGCCGCCCGCCCCCGAGCGGCGTCATTTCCGTCAGCGGGAGATCCCCCAGATCGGGCACCGCCAGCAACGGCATGCGCTGGTAGAGCGCCGCGACGTTGCCGACCAGTGTGAGCAGGCTCCGTTCATCCCCCGCGGACGCCACCAGTTCGAATTCCAGATGATAGAGCCGGGGATAGCGCCCACGGCGACAGGTCATGGCCGTCTGGTCGCGTTCCGTCCACTGCGCCAGCGTGCGCCGTCGCGCATCCTCTACCAGCGTCGGCCCCTGCAGCAGCAGCGCCGGCACGTCGGTGGCTTCGAACACGTCATCGGCAGCGACCAATAGCGTATGCGGATCAATCTCCGCTTGAAAAAGCCGTATTAACGCCTCGGTTGTCAGACGAATGGTGTCCATTTCACTCCAATAAGGCTGTTTTCAACGCGTCTCGATAGAGCTTGAGAATCGCTGCTTTATGCTGCGTCATCACCGGGTGCAGAAAAGGCCGGGCGGGGATGATGATCGTCGTGCCGTTCGGCATGGGAATGGTTGCCCCATACTCCATGACCGCCCCGATATTCGCCACCGACTCGCCATCACGCGAGACCGTCGTCTTCAGCAATCCGACGAACGCCTGATCCTTCAGGATGCGATGCGTGATCGAATTGATGAGAAAGCCGGTATCGATCAACGCCTTGCTCGAATGCTTGCGCGCGATGGTCGATGCCGCCAATTGCACAAAGGGCTGCCCGCCCGGCGCCTGGCTGCGAATGCCGCGCTGGATTTCGCGCACCAGCAGGATGGCGGCTTTCACCGTGGCCTGCCGGATGGCCAGCGCCAGGCGGGCGCCAGGTTGATCTTCCAGCAGATGCCGCACCCGCTCCCAATCGCCGAACAATTCAACGCCCATGAAACCGCACCAGTGAGACGACTTTATGTGTCACCACCCCGAACCAGCGCTCCTCGCGCACCGTTTGCACGCGGTACGGCAGGCATCCGACCGTCAGATGATCCTTCGCCTGCACATCCGCCTCCGGCAACACGTTGGCGGTGCCGTCGATTTTCTGCGCCAACTCGTCTGGCGGGGTGGGCACGCATTCCACCGGGATGGTGCCGATGGTGGCAAACTCGGACTCGTCCGTGCCGTAAAGATGTTCACCCGGCACCGCGCGCATAATGGCGGCCTGTTGCCCGGCAGCCAGGATAATCGCGCGCACGTCAGCAACGGCCTGCCGTTGTTCCGTCTCACTCACACAGCTCATACTCGATCACCTCACTACCCTGTTCATACATCACCGGGCGCAACGGCGGCGGGGTGATAAAGAAGTCACCGCCCGCCATCTCGCTAATCCGCTGTCGGTAGTGCGCGAGCAGATCGGTTTCCAGGTCAGCCCAGTGCTTGGCCTGCGTGCTGCGATCCACCCGTTTATCGCCGGACCTGATGTTGATCCCATTGGCGGTTTTGCCGCGCATGATGCCGCAGGCATAACTCTCCGCAAGGAGCAGCAGCACTTCGGCGACGTTGCCCTCGGGCGTGGGGGCGATCTCCCCGTTGACCATCCGCATGGTCTGTCCCGTATCCTGGCCCACGGGGTAGATCGCCCGGATCACGCAGCGTTCCAGCGCCGTATCCGCGAACAAGGCACTGTCCGCATCGCCGAGGTCGATGCGCATCGCCTGCACGAGATCATCGCGTGTCATCGGTCTGCTCCGGTTTCGCGGGCGGGATGCCGGATTTCCGCGTCTTTTTCTCGGTGACGACCGGCACAGCAGGTTCATCGACTGGAGGTGCGACCGACACCTCGTCGACCGGCGTCGGCGATGCTGGCCCGGATGTGTCCGCTGCC
>CAIYQO010000158.1 GCA_903928345.1 uncultured bacterium
ACCATGGCGATCTTCCTGAAGGGGGTGGTGGTGAGATACGATCCACTTCAGGGCAGCCCGCCATGGTTCCTTTCATTGAGGCCGGTTGCTCCGGGCAGCGAACGAACCCGGAGCGAGGGGGGGAAAGTGCGAAAGTCCACCCTATACTGGCGTCAGATTTGTTTTAGGAGGATACACGATGGCCGACACGCACGTCCCGCTGACCTGCCAGGTGTGCGGGAAAACTATGTCGCCCGGCGCGCTGACCCCGGTGAATCATTTGCACGGCGGGGTGCTGGATCGTCTGAAAACGCAGTTGCCCGGTTTGCAGGACGACGGCTTCGTCTGTCTCGACGACGTCAACCTCGCCCGCCGCGACTATATCGCCTCGGCGCTGTCCGCGGATAACAGCGAGCTGTCGGTGCTGGAGCAGGAAGTGGCACGCAGCGTGAAGGAAAACGAGGTTGCCGCGCGCGACCTGAATTCCGACTTCGACAACAAGCTCTCCGTCGGCGACCGGATCGCGGACAAGGTGGCGGAATTCGGCGGGAGCTGGCGCTTCATCATCATCTTCGGCAGCATCCTGCTCGTGTGGATCGTCCTCAACACCACTATCGCCTTACTGCGCTTCGACCCGCCCCCGTTCATCCTGCTCAACCTGGTGCTCTCCTGCGTGGCCGCCATGCAGGCGCCGGTCATCATGATGAGCCAGAACCGGCAGGAGGCGAAGGATCGCCTGCGCGCCGAGCAGGACTTCCGCACCAACCTGAAGGCCGAGTTGGAAGTGCGCAACCTGAATACGAAGATCGACGAGCTGCTCACCCACCAGTGGCAGCGCTTGCTGGAGATTCAGCAGTTGCAGACGGAGATGATGGAAGAGCTGATGTCGCACCGCACCGCGCGCGAAGCAGCGGCGGCCGGCACGCCCGACGCGTAACGCGCGAGCCTGGAAAAGAAAAACGTCCCCGCTCCGAGGAGCGGGGACGTTTTGTTTATCGTGGCACGGGCGTCTCACCCGTGTTTCTCTCATGGCCGTCTCGGGCCATGCCACCTGGGAGTTAGAACGCGCCTACGGGTTCCGGTTCCGGCACCGCGGTGCGTGCCCAGCCGGCCAGCAGGCCGGTACGCAGGTCGAGCAGGTGGCGGGACAACAGCGTGAGGCCGCCGTCCAGGCTTTCCTCGGCACGCGACGAGCGCATCTCGACGCGGACCGCGCAGCCGGTGCCACAGGCGGCCAGCAGGGCGGTGTGCAGCGTATCGCCGTCGGCGTCGCTCCACGCACTGTCGCCTTGAATGATCAGCTCGTTCGGCTGCAGCGCCACCGCCAGCGGGGCGAGCGCTTCGGCCAACGCGCGCATCGCCGCCGGGCGCTGCGCCGCATCGGCGAGCAGGGTGCCCAGCGAACCGGTGTTCGGGATGGCGATGTGCGCGATGCCACCGGGGGCGGAACCGGCGCTGCGGATCAACTGCCCCTCGATGATCAGCCCGAGGCCGATGCGCTCCGGGTGGCGCAGGGTGATCGCCAGTACCGTCTGCGTGTCGGCGGCACGGGCGTTCCAGGCGGCGCAGGCCAGCGTGGCGCCATCGGCGAAGAGCACGACCGGCAGCCCGAAGGCGGCGGAGAGGTCCTGCCCCAGCGGCACGTTGGCGGCGCCGGTCAACCCGGCGCATTCGACCAGCGTGCGGCCATCGACGGCCACGGTGCCTGGCACAAGCACGGCGACGCCGGCCCACGGGGCGCCGGTTTCCGCCAGCGCGGCGCGAATCGCGGTCTCGAGGGCTTTGCGCACCGCGGCCAGGGTCCAACTCGTGATCGGCGTCACGCGGGCGTCGCCCAGCGCTTCGCCGTGCAGGTTGCTCGCCTGGGCGGTAATGCCCGTGCGCTGCACTTCCACGGCCAGCAGGCGGCGGAACTCCCAGTTAAAGGACATCGGAGTGCGCGGTCGGCCGGGTTTCCCACTGGTCGGCTGCCCCATGGCAATCAAGCCCGCGCGACGCAACTGGGCGACGCGCTGAACGATGACCGGGTGACTCAGTCCCGTGCGCTCACGGAGGTCGGCCTGGCTCAATGGCTCATCTTTCAACAGCACACTCAACACACGCCAGGTGGCCGGAATCCGGGGATCCGTTTCCACAATCGTTGATTCGATACGCATTTCGACGACAACCTTTCCACGTCAGGGATTATCGAGAGAGACGCCCAACACGGTCTGTAGCAGACGTGCGGATTCGCTTTCACGCTTCAGGGGTTAACCGCTCACTGCTTCCTGCACGGCACGCCGTTGGGGGACGGGCGCTGCTCCGGGTAACGTATTATACTTTTCCTGCGGGCAGGCGCGTCTCCTGCCGCCTTTTTGATGAATATATATATTTGTAGTGATATTTTCCCACTCAGCAGCCAAGTTACACCACCATTGCTTCGGGAAGGGCACTGGCGCGGGCAAAGGCCTCCGCGTCCGCCACTTCACGCGTGACATCCTCTTGCAACGCGACCCAGGCCGCGGCGTCCAGCGTGCCGTCCGCCAGCAGTGTCGCCGCGTAGCCCGCTACCGGGTCCGTCTCCCGCCACGCGGCCTCTTCGTCGCGCGTGCGGTAGACGCACAGATCGCCGCGCGAATGGCCGAGTACGCGGTAGGTCTTGGCCTCGAGCAGCGTAGGGCCGTCGCCGCGTCGCGCCCGTGCCGCCGCCGCCGCCATCGCGTCATGTACCGCCGTCACGTCATTGCCGTCCACCACCACGCCGGGGATGCCGTAGGCGGCGGCGCGGTCGGCGATGTTGGCGATATGCAGCATGGCGCAGGCGGGGCTGGACATAGCGTAGAGATTGTTTTCACATACGAAGACCACCGGCAGCGCCCAGATCGCCGCCAGGTTCAGCGCTTCGTGGAAGGTACCCTGGTTACTGGCGCCGTCGCCGAAAAAGGCGGCAGCCACCTGCCCGCTTTTGCGGTAGCGCGCGGAGAAGGCGGCGCCGGTGGCGATGGCCATCATGCCGGCGGTGATACCGTTCATGCCGAGAAAGCCCAGGCTATAGTCGGCCATGTGCTGCGTGCCGCCGCGCCCCTCCGCGTAGCCGGTCACCTTGCCGAACAACTCGGCCATGATCCGCCGGGGGTCGCCCCCACGCGCGAGAAAATGCCCGTGCCCGCGGTGGGTGGAAGTGAGGTAATCGTCGGGGGTCAGCGCCGCGCATACGCCGACCGCCGTGGCTTCTTCGCCGACGGCCAGGTGCGAGGTGCCGCGCAGTTCGCCGGCGGCAAAGAGCGCGTCGACGCGCATTTCGAAGGAGCGGATAAGCTGCATCGCGCGCAGTTGTGCTACCGGCGTGTCCAACGGCCGGGGAACGGAACGTGTCATACACCTTTACTGACACCGCGGCGCGGGAAAAGTTCCTTTACCCGTCGTATTTGTCGTGTAATCTTCAGCGCGACCGCGAGAAGGGGGTGGCCCCCAGGTGCGGGTGCGACGCCGGCGTTCCCAGGGTCGGGTGGGTGTCCGGGAGGTGGCGCGGCGGGGTGGGGACTCGCCCGCGCAACCGGTCGAGCAGGAAGGCCAACCAGAGCAATTCCATCACTAGCAGCATGGAGAAGCTGAACCAGGTGATCGGCTCCCACACGCCAGGGGCCACCGAGGGTGCGGGACGCAGCGCCAGTGCGAGGGTGAGGCCACCGATGATGGCCAGGTAGGAGACGCTGGCACGCATGGCGGGTTGCCAGTGCGGTGCGTGGAGGAACTGACTCCACGCGTAGAGGACGATGGTAGCCAGGCAAAAGCCCGCCAAATATAGGGTTACGCCGACGTCCAGTCCGCGGATCACTGTTTCACCACTCATCGCACACCCTCCCCCTCGCCATAGCCGCCGTGCCTCTCAAGGGGTAAGAGGTGATGACTCGTCATACGGTATATTCCATGAATCGCCCGGTGTATTCCCATCCTTTGTACGCGTTGTTCCGCCCGCGCACCTGTGCTACAATATGGAAGGAGCACGCTATGATAGGCACGTTGCCCCCGCACTTGCTGGTGCTGGCGATCTTGCTGTCGCTGGGCATCCTCATCGTGCTCGGGCTGACCATCCGCGAGATCGTCATCTACCGCTACAAGTCGCAGGGGTACAGCCTGCGGCGTCTCACCCTGCGCCTGTGCATGGCCGGGTTGCTGCTCTGGCTCTTCATGAGCATCGGCGTCGGCGTCCTCTACTTCCACCTGGACAACCCGGAAGGCATCCCCATGCAGTGGCTGGCGTTCTGGGGCTTCGTCGGGTTGCTCATCGGCGCCATCTTCTGCCTCATCGTGGCCGACATGCGCACACTCGGCAACGAGTCGCGTGACGAGGTGAACCGCCTGTGGCGGGACATCGCCACGACCATCGCCAACCACGAGCGCGCGCGCGCCGGGAAAGACGGGAAATCGTGAGCGCGGAGATCACCCCCGCGGATCTGCGGTTCCTCCGGCGCACGCTCACCCTGGCGCGCCGCGCGGCGGGCTGCACCGCCCCCAACCCGCTGGTCGGCGCCGTGGTGGTGCGCGACGGCGTGGTGGTGGGGGAGGGCTTTCACCCGAAGGCGGGCGAACCCCACGCCGAGGTCTTCGCGTTGCGCGCGGCGGGGACGCGCGCGGCGGGCGCCACGCTCTACGTGAGCCTGGAACCCTGCGCGCATTACGGCAAAACACCTCCCTGCGCCGACCTGGTGGCGACCTCCGGCGTGCGCCGCGTGGTCTTTGCCTCCCTCGACCCCAACCCGTTGGTGGCCGGTGCCGGGCTGGACAAGCTGCGCCGCGCCGGGCTGACGGTGGCTTACGGCGCGCTGACGGGCGAGGAGCAACGGCTGAACGAGGCGTGGCGGCACTGGATGGCCACGCGCGCCCCCTTCGTGACCCTCAAGCTGGCCGCCAGCCTGGACGGCAAGCTGGCGACCCGCACGGGGGAGTCGCGCTGGATCACCGGCCCCGCCGCGCGCCGCGACGTGCACCGGCTGCGCGCCGCCAGCGATGCGATCCTCACCACCGCGGCCACGGTCTGCGCCGACGATCCCGCCCTTACCGCCCGTCTCCCCGGCGCGCACGACCCGCGGCGGATCATCCTCGACCCGCGGCTGCAAACCGCCCCCGCGGCCCAGGTGTATGCCCCCGCGGCGGCCGCGTCGCTGCTGGTCACCGCGGTGGAGGACAACGCGCGCCTGGCGCCCTTCCGCGCCCGTGGGGTAGAGGTGCTGCCCCTGTCCGCGCCGGACGGTCATTTCGACCTGTCCGCGCTGCTGGCGGGGCTGGGAGCACGCGAGATACAGAGCCTCATGGTCGAGTGCGGCGGCGGCTTTGCGGCGGCGCTGCTGGCCGCCCGCGCGGTGCACAAGGTGCGCCTCTACCTGGCCCCGCTGCTCATCGGCGGGTGCGGCGCCGTGCCGCTACTCGGCGACCCGGGGGTAGACCACCTCGCCGACGCCCCCCGCCTGACCGACGTGACGCACCACCGTTTCGGCCCAGACCTGCGCATCGAGGGCTACGTGGTGTATGGGAATGAAAAATGACGAATGGAAAATTGAAAATGGTAAATGGGGGGACGGGGCACGGCAGCGTTCTCGTGGTCGGTCATTTTGCATTTTCTATTTCCCATTTATCACTTTTCATTGCCCTTGACATCTCCGCCCCTTCCCAGGCAAGATAACGGCGAGGGGTGGGGATATGATCGCCGTTGTTGATTATGGCATGGGCAATTTGCGCTCGGTGGTGAAGGGGTTCGAGAAGGTGGGCGTGCCCGCGGAGGTGACTGCCGACCCGGCGGTCGTACGCGCCGCGGACGCGGTGGTGCTGCCCGGGGTGGGCGCGTTCGGCATGGCGATGACCCACCTGCGCGACGCCGGCCTCGACGCGGCCATCATCGACGCGGTGGCGGCGGACAAACCCTTCCTCGGCATCTGCCTGGGGCTGCAGCTCCTTTTCTCCGAGAGTGAAGAGTTCGGCCCGGTGGCGGGGCTGGGCATTCTACCCGGCCGCGTGGTGCGCTTCTTCCCTGATGGCGCCCCCGCCGGCGTGAAGATCCCCCACATGGGCTGGAACGCGCTGCAGTACGCCGTGCCCACGCCGGTGTTGACCGGCATCCCCGAGGGCACGCACGTCTACTTCGTCCACTCCTTCTACGTGGCGCCGGAAGACCCATCGGTGATCGCCGCGACCAGTGAATTCGGCGGCTTCCGCTTCACCGCCGCCGTCGCCCGCGGCAACCTCTTCGCGTGCCAGTTCCACCCGGAGAAGTCCAGCACCCTCGGCCTGCAAATGCTGCGCAACTTCGGCGCGCTGGTGGCGGCGCGGGTGTAATGGCCGAAAAACCGCAAAGACACAAAGGACGCAAAGGACCCGCGAAGGAGTTGAGGAAGGGCTGGGAGTAAGCGCGGATCTGATCTGCTCTCGTTCGTTATTGTACCCGACCCAACATCATTCCCTTTGCGTTGTTCTTTGCGCTCTTTGCGCCTTTGCGGTTTCGTTCTTCATCCCAGAAAGGTAGCTTATGCCCTGGCAAGTAGTGGAATTTCCCGTGCCGGCGCCGATTGCCGAGGCGGCGGCGGAGGTGTTGCGGGCGGCGGGGGCGGACGGGGTGTCCGAGGAGCTGACCCATGGACGCACCACCGTGCGCGGCTTCTGGCAGGACGCCGACGAGGCCGCCGTGCGCGCGGAGACGGACGCGGCGCTGGCGCGACTGGTAGAGGCCGGCCTGTTGCCCACGGCGCCGCCGGTGACGCTGACGCAGATGGACGACCAGGACTGGCTGGAGGGGTGGAAGCAGTTCTTCTCGCCGGTGGAGTTCTCGCCGCGCCTCGCCATCGCCCCGAGCTGGGAGGCCTACACGCCGAAGCCGGGGCAGGCGGTGGTGACGCTGGACCCGGGTATGGCCTTCGGCACCGGCACCCACGGCACCACGGCGGGCTGCCTGCGCGCGCTGGACGCCCACCTGACCCCCGGTATGGCGGTGTGCGATGTTGGCACCGGCAGCGGTATCCTGGCCATCGCCGCGGTGAAGCTGGGCGCCGGGCGCGTGGTGGCCGTCGATAACGACGACCTGGCCATTCGCGTGGCGCGCGAGAACGCCGCCGTGAACGAGGTGACCGCCATCGACTTCCGCGTCGGCGACCTGCTCACTGACGTAGACGGCCCCTTCGGCCTCATCCTCGCCAACATCCTCGCGCCGGTGGTGCTCGCGCTCATCCCGCTGCTCCCGCGCGTGCTCCCCGCGGGCGGGGTGTTCATCTCCTCGGGTTACATCCTCTCGCAAGAGGAGGAGATCCACGCCGCCCTCACCGCCGCCGGCCACGTCGTGCTGGAACGGTATGAGCAGGAGGGGTGGGTCGCGCTGGTGTCGCGCCGCTAGGGGTTCGAACCGCAAAGACGCAAAGCACGCAAAGGGCCCGCGAAGAAAGATATTGACATCCTTCTTTGCGGGCCCTTTGCGTTCTCTGCGTCTTTGCGGTTACGGAATCACTTTGCCGCCGCATCCCACCGTGCCACCTCATGCGAGAGGCGCATGGCGCAGAATTTGGGGCCGCACATGGAGCAGTATTCGCTGCTGCAGTCCAACCCCAGCGTCTCGCGGCGGTATTCGCGGGCGCGGTCGGGGTCGAGGGCGAGGGCGAACTGCGCTTCCCAATCGAAGTTGTAGCGCGCGCGGGCCATGGCGTCGTCGCGGTCGCGGGCGCCGGGCTTGCCGCGGGCGATATCGGCGGCGTGAGCGGCCAGCTTGGCGGCGATGATCCCCTGGCGCACGTCGTCGGCATTCGGCAGTCCCAGGTGCTCCTTGGGCGTTACGTAGCAAATCATGGCGGCGCCGTAAAAGCCCGCCAGCGCGCCGCCGATAGCAGTGGTGATATGGTCGTAGCCCGGCGCGATGTCGGTGACCAGCGGCCCGAGCACGTAGAAGGGCGCGCCGTGGCACAGGCGCTGCTGCTCCTCCATGTTGAACTGAATCTGGTGCATGGGCACGTGGCCGGGGCCTTCGATCATCACCTGCACGTCCTGCGCCCAGGCGCGCTCCGCCAGCTCGCCCAGCACGCGCAACTCGGCCAGTTGCGCGGCGTCGGTGGCGTCGTGCAGGCACCCGGGGCGCAGCCCGTCGCCCAGGCTCAGCGTCACGTCGAAGCGCCGGCAGATGGCCAGCAGGTCGTCGAAGCGTTCGTAGAGCGGGTTCTGCTTCCCGTGGTGCAGCATCCACTGCGCCGTCAGCGCCCCGCCGCGGGAGACGATTTTGGTGATGCGGCGCTCGATGAGCGGCATCATCTCCCGCAGCACCCCCACGTGCACCGTCATGTAGTCCACCCCCTGCTCCGCCTGGCGCTCGATGACCCCGAGCAGGTCGTCGGCGGACAGGTGCAGCGGGTCGTCCACGCCCTCGATGGCTTCATAGATCGGCACCGTGCCCACCGGCACGGGACAGTGGCGCAGGATAGCTTCGCGAATGGCGTGGATGTCCGAGCCGGTGGAGAGGTCCATCACCGTGTCGGCGCCGTAGCGCAGGCACACGCTCAGCTTCTCCAGCTCCTCCACGGCGCCGCTGGAGAGGGCGGAGTTGCCGATGTTGGCGTTGATCTTGCACGTCACCGCGTTGCCGACGGCGGCGGGCTCCAACTCGACGTGGCGAAGGTTGGCAGGGATGACCAGGCGGCCCACGGCGATCTCGTCGCGGACGGCCTCCGGCAGCAGCCCCTCGCGCGTGGCGACATAGGCCATCTCGGGGGTGATTTGCCCCTGGCGGGCATAGTGCATCTGGGTGACGACGCCGGTGCGGTCCTTCACCCAGGCGGTGCGGAGTGTCATGGGGCGGTGCGCTCCTCTCGAAATCTCGGTCCCAGCCCTGCCGTGCGGGAAAATGGCGAACTCGTACCCTGAACGCCACCGCGGAGCAAGTGTGTTGCCGGACCGGTGAGAAGACGCGAGGCTAACCGTGAGGTTGCACGATCCCTACGCCGGCATAACCCGGATCAGGTTCAGAGGGTCTCCCGACAAGTCGGAACTCTCAGCCCAACGGCTCCCCTCGTGCTTCTGGGTCTAGTGTAGCGGGACGGGGGAGCGGTGTCAATGCGATACGAATGCACAATGGAGAATGCAGAGTTGAGAATGGAGAATGGGGCGGGAAACCGTCCAGCTTACCGGGGGCAATCCAAAATCCAAAATCTAAAATTGTTACATCTCCTGCACGATCCCCTTCAACGCCGGATAGAGTTGTTTGTACAGCCGGTAGGGGCGGTCGTAGCGGGCGGCGTCTTCGGGGTGGGGTTCGCAGCGGGGGCCAAGGGTGATGGTGCGGTGGACGGCTTCCTCCAGGTCGCGGTAGAGGCCGGTGGCCACGCCGGCCAGGTGGGCGGCGCCGAGGGCGGGCGCGTCGGGGGCGCAGATGCCCATCACGGGCCGGTTGAAGACGTCCGCCTTCAACTGCAGCCAGCTCGGGGTGCGCGCGCCGGTGCCCACCACGCGCAGCAGGCGCACGGCGATGCCGGCTTCCGCCAGGCAGTCCAGGTTGAGGCGCATCTCGTAGGCCAGTCCGTCGAAAAGCCCCTTGATGATGTGCGCCTTGGGGGTGGTGAGGGTGAGGCCGACGATGGCGCCGTGCGCGCGCGGGTCGAGCCACGGCGTGCCCGCGGTGGTGAAGTGCGGCAGTACCAGCACCGGCGAGGGCTCGTGCCCGGCCTTGGCGAGGAGCACGTCGGGGAAGCCCATGCCGGTTTCCTCCGCCTCCTCGTCCTCGCGCTCGCCGAAGGTGTCGCGGTACCAGCGCAGCAGCGAGCCGCCGGTGAAGTTGTAGGCCAGCGTGAGGTAGCGCTCGGGGATCACGTGCGGGTAGCAGGCGAAATGATGCTCCAGCATGGCGCGGTTCGTCACCGGGGCGGCCAGCGTGACGGCCAGGCACTCCACCGCGCCCACCGCGTTCATCGCCATGCCCGGCTCCAGCGCGCCGCAGCCCAGCGCGGCGCATGCCTGGTCGTGCCCGCCCAGCACCACCACCACGTCGGGGGGCAGGTTCAAGCGGCGCGCCACGCTGTCCGGCAGCGTGCCGACCTTGGTGCCCGCCCGCGCCAACCGCGGCAACTGCTCCGCGGTCAGCCCGCCGGCGTCGAGCAAGTCGCTGGCCCACGCCTTGAGCTGGATGTCCAGCACCATGGTGCGCCCGGCCAGCGAGTAGTCGGTCTGCGCGGGCAGGCCCAGCGAACGCAGGAAGAGGGCATCGAAGCCGAGATACTGGTGCGTCTGCGCCGTCAGCTCGGGCCGCCGCTGTTTCCACCAGAGGATTTTGCACAGCGAGTGCATGGGGTGCACGGGCAGCCCGGTGATCTGCAGAATCCGCTCCGTGCCCACCTCGCGCGCGATCCATTCCGCTTGCGGGGTGGGGCGGCTATCGAAGGTGGTAAGCGCCGGAGCCAGCGGCGTGCCGTCGGCGTCCACGGGCACGGTGGTCTCGCCTTGCACCGCGGCGCAGAGGGTGGTGACGGGGTCTTCCTCGCCGGCGACTTCCGCGGCCTCCGCGATCGCCGCGTGCACCTGCGCCATCACGTGCACGGCATCCACTTCCATCGCGCCGGACTCCGGGTGATACAGCGGGTACTCGCGCGTCACCCGCGCCAGCACCTCGCCGTCCAACCCGAAAATCACCGCCGCGCACCCGGTAGTGCCGATCTCCACGCCCAATATGCTCACGCCCGCCATCCTCGCATGACGCTGTTATTCGCGGTGGGGCGGGGAAAGCCTTTTCCAAGCTGTCTGAACCGGGATTTGGGGGGATTAAGGGATTTGCTTGATTGGGGGAACGATTTTGGGCTTGTCCGTTGTCGGATAACGGTGGGGGTTGATAATTCACAGGGATGAAAGGGATGGTTGGGATCTTTGGGGATGGCGAGATCAGTGGTCGGTCACGGCACATGCATTCCGTGTCCGACTGAATAATCCGCAATCCGCAATCCGCATTCCGCAATCCAAAATCCCGGTGCAGACAGCTAGGACTTCCTTCCCCCGGCGGCGAAATGGGAGGGGCGGAGGGCAGAGAGATGGCGTTGTTGCATGTGGATCATTTTTCCCCGGCGCTCGGGAAGATGAGCGAGCTGTGGGTGGTGCTGCCGGACGGCGCGGGGCCGTTTCCGGTGGTATATCAGTTGCACGGGTTGTCGGACAACCATACGGCGTGGCAGCGGCGCACCAGCATCGAGCGCTACGCCGAGGCGCGCGGGCTGCTGGTGGTGATGCCGGACGGCGGGCGCGGGTGGTACACCGACGCCAAGGGGATGAACAGCAACGGGGAGGGGCAGATCCTGGAGATCGTGCAGTTCATCGACCGCACCTTCCGCACCATTCCCGAGCCCGGCGGGCGGGCCATCGGCGGGTTGTCCATGGGCGGCTACGGCGCCATGAAGCTGGGGCTGAAGCACCCCGAGCTGTTCGGCTCGGTGGCGTCGCACTCCGGCGCGCTGAACATCGCCGCGCGCGTGGCGGAACCGAACTGGCTGGAAATCCACCTCGTCTTCGGCGAAACCGTCGACCCGGCGGAGGACCCCTTCGCGCTGGCCGCACGCCCCGCGCGCAAGCCGGCGCTCTACTTCGATTGCGGCACGGAAGACTTCCTGCTCGACGACAACCGCAACTTCCAGGTCCACCTCGACCGCATGGGCATCTCCCACACCTACCGTGAATACCCCGGCGGCCACGACTGGAACTTCTGGGACACCCACGTGCCCGAAGCGCTGGACTTCCATCTGGCGCACCTCCATGTCTGAACCGGGATTTGGGGGATTACGGGATTTCCTTGATGGGGGTACGATTTAAGGCTTGTCGGTTGTCGGATAACGGTGGGGGTCGATAATTCACAGGGATGAAAGGGATGGATGGGATTTTGGGGGATGGCGGCACGCACCCCGTGTCCGTCGCCAAAATCCGCAATCCGCAATCCACAATCCGCAATAGACAGAGGGAGCGGCATGGAAGTACTCCGCATCTGGGGCATGTGCATCGCGGCGGCGATCCTGTATGGCATCGTCCATGATCAGGTGACGGCGCGCGTGTGCGTGGAGTACTTCACCGTATACCATCCCCACGTCATCAACTCCACCTCGCCCACGCTGCTCGCGCTCACGTGGGGGGTGCTGGCCACCTGGTGGGTGGGCGCCATCCTCGGCTACTTGTTGGTGCTCGCCGCGCGGCTGGGGCGTCGGCCGCGCCTCACCGCATGCGATCTGCTGCGCCCCCTGCTCCTCGTCCTCGCCGCCATGGCCGTCGTCGCGCTGGGCGCCGGCGTTATCGGGTATTGCACCGACCCCCTCACCCCGCGCTTCTCCGCCGACCTCTGGGCGCACACCGCCAGCTACATCACCGGCACCCTCGGCGGCATCGCCCTCTGCATCTGGACCCTCCGCCGCCGCCGCTGGCTGGCGCAACACCCGGAATGTGTCTGAACCGTGATTCGTCGGATTAAGGGATTACCTTGATTTTTCGCGCGAACATGCGCAGGGGTAATCCTGTAATCCTTGAATCCGACGAATCACGGTTCAGACAGAAGGATGGATCGTCATGAAGACTCGCCGCTGGATCTGGCACGCGCTGCTGGCCCTCGCCCTCCTCGGCGCGGGGTGGTGGTGGCTGGCGCGAGTGCCGGAGCCGCGGTTAATCACGCGGATCCAAGTAGCCACACCAGAACAACCCGCAGATTGCACAATCCAGGCAAATGACAGCGGTTTCTTGCTTCATATTGATTCATCCGAACACGGTCAGCGGTGCGAGTCCTTCGATTGGCAGGGGAAGTCGCGTTGGTGTATCCCGGTGCGTGCTGGGGGGCGAGATGATCTGCACAGCCGTCGTTTCCCTGTGCATAGTATCGATCAGGTGATCGCGCTTTCCGATGATGGCCACTATGCTCTTGGCGCGGGTTTCGTATTCGCCGACTGCAATTACTATCTATTGAAAGATGGCAAACCGGTCACAAGGCTTTCTACTAAAACACTCCCAGGTCAGACAGCATACCGCGTAGATGACAATGGAACGGTGCTGATCGCTAACTGCTCGTTGACAGGCTTGTTAACACTATGCCGATTCGATAGAACGCAGCCATGCGAGACCGTGCAGTGTCCGCTGCCGAAAACTTCCCAGGATATATCGCACATTCATTCCATCACCTTTACCCCGCGGGGCGATGGGCTGGTTTGCTGGCCGCGTGGGGAAAACTATCATATGAGTGTTCATAGCTTTGACTACTTTACCATTTCCGACCACCCCTTCGCGCTGACACACCGTTACCATTCTTCTTTGCATTTCGGGAATCCATTTCATGGTGTCTGCGAAGATGGGGCAGTAATAACGGATGGACATTACACCACACCTGCTGGCGTGAGCACACCGTTACCCGCAGGTTATCGATATGATGGGCTGCCGGCGTATGGGCGCTATGTCGTTATGCTGCAGGAAGCCAGTAATGTCATGACTGCGGTCGGTTGCGGCGCACCTGGTGCCCCGCCGCGATGGATAACCCGGTTGGATGGGTTAGGAGCCACCGGTACCGCTTCCGCTGACGGGCAGGTGGTGTGCCTGTCGTATTATGCACCACTGTCACGTATGATAGAGAAGATGCAGCAATTCCCATGGATAGGCGACTGGTATAGCCAATTGCCCGAACGAGAATACATCGCTTTTTACGCAAATCCGGGAAAATTGCGAGCGCGATTGAAAACGTATCGCGATCCCGGCTTCACTTATCTGCTACTGGGCAAAGAGAAATATCAAATCCTGGATTCGAAGATGTCCCCCGACGGCCACCGTCTGGCCGTCCTCGCCGACGGCCCGCGGGGGTTGGAGTGTTTGGTGTATGGGTGGTAACGCTTACGCGGCCCGTTGCGCCTTGACGTCGTCGTACAGCGTATCCGGGCACAGATCGATGCCGTTCGGCCACGCCACGGTATGCGTGACGGGATCGACGAACACCTGGGCGAAGACAGCGGGGTCTGCCAGGGCGCGAAACACGCCGTGCCCGAGCATCGGGCGCAAGTCCACGTGGCCTTCGACGCCGTCGGCGAAGCGTATGCGCAGTTGACCATCAGCTAATGCGGTGACCGCGATTACTCGTTGCATAGTCGTCCTTATCAGGTAATATACCACGATTTTCCACGTGGTTGGAATGTTTAGCGTATGGGTGGTTCAGACAGAAGGATGGATCGTCATGAAGACTCGCCGCTGGATCTGGCGCGCGCTCCTTGCCCTCGCCCTCTTCGGCGCGGGGTGGTGGTGGTGCACCCGGCCCGCGCCGCTGCGGTTGGTGGGGTGCTACCCGACGACGCACTTCGACTACCTCCCCTGTTCCGTGGGGTTCGTGGTGCACGAGTCGGCGGACACCTACGTGCTGCGCGACTGGCACGGCGGGGTGGTGTGGCGGCGGCAGGTACCACAAAAACCTGTCGGCATCTGGCGGGCCGGCTCACGCATCACCTATCTCCCCGCGTCCGCCACGATTTCGCCGGATGGCAAGACCTTCGCCGTGCTCTCGTATCCGTCCCCTCGCGTTTTCTCGGGCGATGCACTTCCGCCGACCAAGGACGACGCAGTCTGCATTATGATCAGCCCCGTCGATATCTGGCGCGGCAACACTCATATTTCAACCACTCTTCATCGCTTTTTCGTGGGGAAAGGATCTGTTGTCGATCTTTCCTGGGAAGTGCGTTCGTCTGACTCCGGGCGTGTCATTGCCTGGTCGAAGAATTGGCCGACTGAACCGGTGCGCATCTTTGATCCCGGCAAACAAGTGCAGAGTATAAAGCTCCCATCGATCACCCAATGGGGTATGGTAGATATAGATATTGCCCCGGATGGGCAATACGCCGTCTACGACTCGAAAATCTATCGCCTGACTGGTGCACGGGATGATCTGTCTTTCACCCCCTGCCCAATCATCCCCAGCCCGCTCGAGCACTTCTCCTACTTCGCCGAGGGTATCACGCTGAGCACCGACGGCACGCGCTACCGCTTCGGCACGCCGGTCGATGCGCCGGCGAAGGACTGGGCGTTCGGCAGCGTGCCGGCGGGGGCGCGGTGGACGCTGCTCTATCGGCCGGGGCAGACGCGCATCTACTCGCCGGTGACGGGGGAGGCGTGGACCTTCCCGGTGAGCGGCCAGAACGACGGCGGGCACGCGGCGGGCAACGGGCAGTATGCCGTGGTACTCAACGAGCCGGGCCTGCCGCAGCGCCTGCAGACGTGGTTGGACACCCGCGCGTTGCCGCTCGTGCCGCACAGGGTGTTCGAGACGATCTACGCCCGCCCGGGCCGCGCCTGTGCCCGCATGGGCTTCCCCACCGCCGGGCAGTACATCCTCATCCGTCCGCCCGGCCAGGGTACGCAGGTGCTCTGCTGGAGCTACCTCTCCCCCGACGGCCACGCCCTGCTGAACTTCATGCAGGCGCCGGGGGATACGTCGAAGCAGTCGTACTGGCTGTATCGGTGGTAGACGAGGAGTTAGAATTCAGGAGTCAGGAGTTAGGAGTTAGAAGACGGGTATGGTAACCCTGGCGCGTGTCCGTGACACAGTCATGCTGACTCCTGACTCCTGACTCCTGAATTCTTTTTTCGTCTCCCTGTAATATTTCCCCATCTCGCCCGGACTACCTAGTAGAGAACGCCCAATCGCGGAGGTCATGGTATGGACGACATCGCGCTGATTGAGGCCACGTTGGCAGGGAACGTGGAGGCCTTCGGGGAGTTGGTGCGCAAGTACCAGCACGCCCTGGTGGCCTCGGCACGGCACCTGACCCGGAGCAGGGACGATGCGGAGGATCTGGCGCAGGACGCGTGTGTAGATGCCTACCGGAACCTCCGCACCCTGCACGACCACGGTAAATTCCGGGCCTGGTTGTTCGGCATTCTTCGCCACAAATGCCTCACCTACCTCAACGCACGGCGCCCCCAGCATCTGTCGCTGGAGGAATTCGCCGACTCGCTGCCCGCCCCACCCGTCGATGACGGCGCGGAGGTCGCGGCGTTGCTGGACGCCCTGCCGTTGGCGCAACGGGAGATCCTCGCCGCGCGCTACGTGCAGGAGCTGAGTTATGAGGAGATGGCGGACACGTTGCACACCAACGTGAACGCGGTGCGGGTGCGCGTCTTCCGGGCGCGGGAACGGCTCCGCGCGCTGTTCGCCGCCCGTCGTGCCGAAGGGGGTGTGGCATGTTGAAAGCTTGTGCCGCGTGGGAGGAAAAGCTCTCCGCTTATCTCGATAATGAGTTACCCTACGCTGAACACGCGGAGGTGGAGGCTCACCTGTTTGAATGTGCGACGTGCCGCGCCGCCGTTGAAGTGGCCCGTTGCGACGCCCAGGACACGGCGGCCGTGCTGAACGCCCCGCAAGCGAGTGCCGGCTTCGCCGACCGCGTCATGGCGCAGGTGGCGGTGACGGCGATGGTGGGGGAGGCGGCGAAGCCGAAGCCGGCACCCGCATCCTGGGCGAGCAAGGTACCGACGGCGCAAACGGCGTATGCCGCAACCTCCTGGTGGGGAAGCATGGTGAAAATCGTCACGGTCTGCGTCCTCGTAAGCATTGTTGCGCTTATTGTCATGCCGCGCACAATGGGCGCGGGTCGGAAAGCCAAAGAAGCCACGTTGCGGAGCAACCTGCAACGCATGGGTCGTGCGATTGCCCAATTCCAGGCCGACACCGGCGTATGGCCGCACGAATTGAAAGATATTGTTGCGTCGGCAGACAGCAATCCGACAGGGTGCCCCTCCGGCAAGTATAAAGGGCCATACCTAACCCCGAATGGCGGCGTGCAGAACACAGGTATCCCGGCGAACCCATACGGTGATTCCACGGCACCGATTGAGACGCACTGGGTTTATGATAACGCCAATGGCAGTGTGACAAGTGCCATCGCTGGAAAAACATTGGATGGGGTGGACTACCGCGAGTTAGGCAGCAGAGATGGTGATTCATCCGGCATTCCGCCACAAACCCTCGACCTGCCGCGTGGCGCCAACGCCGGCACGCCTGAGCCGCGCCCCGCCACCCCGCCAAACATCACCCCGCCGACAAAGGACTACGGGCTACCGAGCAAACCGCATGTGGCGTATGCGGCGGAGGTGGGGCTGCAGAGCGCCGACGTGCGCGAGACGATGAACCGCACGGAGCAGGCCTTCGGGCAGTTCAACGGCTTCGTACTCAATGCTGCCTACGCGGGGGGCGATGCCACCACCCCGCCGACCGCCACCGTGACCGGGCGCGTGCCGACGGCGAAGCTCAACGAGCTGCTCATCGTCGTGGACAAGCTGGGTGGGCTGACGAAGCTGACCGTGCAGGGCGAAGATCTGACGGCGAAGCACCTGGAGCACCTGGACGCCGTGGACAGCCTGCACGGCGACCAGGCATGGCAGGAGCACGTGGAGAACACGGCCAAGAGTTCCGCCGACCGCCAACAGGCGTCGCAGGAGCATTACAAGGACGCCGGGCAGCTCGCCGGTACGCGCCGCGACGAGTATCAACTGCAGGCCCGCGTGGTGCTGGCGGACGTGTCGGTGACCATCGCCGGCACCCCGCCCCCCGCGAGCAGCGCGCTTTCCGACTCAGCGGGCCGCGCCTGGCACGCGCTGACCGCCTGCTGCACCTGGCTCGCCGTCGCGTTGTTCATCCCGCTGCTCGTTTGGCTCCCGCTGTGGGGTCCGCTGCTGGGCATCGTGCTGCTGGTGCGCCGCCGCTATGTGCGACGGGACAAGCTGGAATAAGGGGCCAAATAAACCACCCCGATGCCATCGGGGTAGACTCCGGCACAGAGAGCGCCGACCGGGAAAGGTCGGCGCTCTTTTGCTTTGTTTACATATTCTCGATTACATATTTGTGTGGTAGAATAAGCGATAATACGGCAGGTCGCTTGTTGGGAGGCTCGGATCATGCGATTGCGGATGGTCTGGATGATGCTGTTCGGCTTCACCTGGGCGCTCGGGGGTTGCGGCGCGGGTGGCGGTCAGACGTTGACCTCCACACCGTCGGGTGGCCGGCCGTCTCCCACGCTCACGCTCACCGTGGACCACGCCTCCCTCTTGCGCGGCGAAAGCGCCGTCCTTACTTGGAGCTGCACCCACGCCACCTCAGTAACGGCGTGCAACTTCGGCGCCACCACGGTGAGCGGCATGCGGACGGTGGCCCCCGCCGCCACTACCGACTACACACTGGCGGTGTACGGCGACGGCGGCACGGCCACGGCGCACGTCACCGTGACGGTGGCGACGGTGGCGGTGAACCTCGCCACACCGCTGCCCCTGGTAGGCGTGGGCAAGACGGTGCAGCTGGCCGCCACCGTGGTCGGCGCGGTCTCTACCACCGTAACCTGGCGCGTGGTGGAACCCGGCGGGGGCAGCGTGAGCGCCACCGGCCTGTATACCGCCCCTGCGACGCGCGGCGCGTATCACGTGGAAGCCGCGAGCACCGCCGACCCCTCCGTCACCGCCTCCGCGCTGGTCGCCGTCGTTGCCGTGACCACCACTACGAACGCGACGGACGGCGCCACCCTCGTGTGGGTGCCGACCGGGCCGTTTCAGATGGGTTCCCCTGCCAGTGTGGGCTATCCGCAGGAGAGCCCGGCACGCGTCGTCACGCAAGACGGCTTCTGGATCGGCCAATACGAGGTGACCGTGGCGCAGTACCAGGCCTTTTGCACGGCCACGCACCGCACGCTGCCCGCCGCGCCCGCGTGGGGCTGGGACGACACCACGCACCCGATGGTGAACGTCTCCTGGGACGATGCCGCCGCCTACGCGGTCTGGGTGGGTGGGGCGCTGCCCACCGAGGCGCAGTGGGAAAAGGCCGCGCGTGGCACCGACGGCCGCAACTATCCGTGGGGTGGTCGGGCGACGGCAGCGGACATCACCAACGGGTGGGATCCCTCCTGTTGCGCGAACCTGTCCAATTCGGCGCCCTTGCCGATGTCGGGGATGCAGGACGGCCCGTGGCCGGTGGGCACCTTCGTTCAAGGTGTGAGCCCGTACGGCGCGTGGGATATGGCCGGCAACGTGTGGGAGTGGTGCCGCGACTGGTACGCGCCCGGTTACGATCCCACAGCGACGACGAACCCCACCGGGCCGACTACCGGCAGCTATCGCGTGTTGCACGGTGGCTCGTGGAACGACATCGCCGTCTCCTGCCGTTGCGCCTTTCGCTACTTCCTTGCCCCGACCGATGCCGGAAACTACGCAGGCTTCCGCTACGTCATCGCGGCACCGGGACCGATGGCCAATCATTCTGTACTGCCAGGGAAAAGGACTTTTCCGCGCGCGCGCGAATGAATAGGCAACCCACTCTCGCGGAGGTGTCGACAAATGGCGAAATCCAAGCTCAATGTCGCGATGATCGGCTATAAATTCATGGGCAAAGCACACAGCAATGCCTATCGCCAGGTGGCGCGGATGATGCATCCCGCCGCCGAACCGGTGATGAAGCTGCTGGTGGGCCGCACCCCGGACGCGCTGCAGGCCGCGGCGACCGAGTACGGCTGGGAGAAGATCGAGACGGACTACCACAAGGCCGTGCGCCGCAAGGAAATCAATATCGTGGACGTAACCACCACGAACGATGTCCACAAAGAGGTGGTGCTGGCCGCGCTGAAGGCGGGGAAACACGTCTTCTGCGAAAAGCCGCTGGCGATGAACCTGAAAGACGCGTTGAAGATGGCCGAAACGGCGGAAGCCGCCGGCGTGAAGCACATGGTGAACTTCAACTACCGCTTCTGCCCCGCCGTCGCGCTGGCCAAGCAGCTCATCGACGAAGGGCGCATCGGGCGCATCTTCCACTGGCGCGGCAGCTACCTGCAGGACTGGATTATCGACCCCAGCTTCCCGCTGGTGTGGCGGCTGGATAAGAACGTGGCGGGCTCCGGGTCGCACGGCGACCTCAACGCGCACACCATCGACCTGGCCCTCTGGCTGGTCGGCGACATCAGCGAAGTCAACGCCACCATGGAGACCTTCGTGAAGCAGCGCCCGAAACAGGCGCAGACCACGGGCGGCCTCACCGCCGCCGCCGGCGAAGGCATGGGCGAGGTGACGGTGGATGACGCGGTGATCTCGCTGGTGCGCTTCGACAACGGCGCCATCGGCACCTTCGAAGCCTCCCGCTTCGCCGCCGGCCACAAGAACGGCCTGTCGTTCGAAATCAACGGCGACAAGGGTAGCCTGCGCTTCGATTTCGAGCGCATGAACGAGCTGGAATACTTCAACCGCGAAGACCCCGCCCACGCGCAGGGCTTCCGCACCATCCTCGCCACCGAGTCGATCCACCCGTACCTGCAGGCCTGGTGGCCGCCGGGCCATGTGATCGGCTACGAGCACGGCTTCACGCACAGCATCTACAGCTTCATCGAGCACATCGTCAACGACACCCCCGCCAGCCCGGACTTCTGGGCCGGCGCCAAGGTGAACGCGGTGCTGGATGCCATGGTGAAATCCTCTGACACCCGCAAATGGATCGGCGTGCCGGTGATTGCGCCGGCGGTGCCGGTGTAAGCGAATTATCCCGCTCTCGACGCCCCCCGTGTTGTTGCAACACGGGGGGCGTTTTTTATTGTCCGTCCGGCAGGATTCCCCGCCGCGCTCTCGTATTAAGAGGCAAGGGCTCCGCTTCCTTTCCTCGCCGGAGCGCAGACAGAAAGCACATATCCGTAAGGAGGTTCTCCCATGAAAGTCGGCGTATTTGCCGTGCTCTTCAGTCAGATGCCGCTGGAACAGGCCATGGACTACATCAAGGCGGCCGGGTGCGATGCGGTGGAGATCGGCACCGGGGCGTATCCCGGCGGCGCGCACTGCCCGCTCGACGAGTTGGTGGCGGATAAAGCCAAGGCGCAGGCGTGGATGAAGAAGATCACCAGCCGCGGGCTGGAGATCTCCGCGCTGTCCTGCCACGGCAACCCGATCCACCCGACCAGGAAGATCGCCCAGGAGCACGACGACATCTTCCGCAAAACGATCGAGCTGGCGAGCATGCTCGGTATCGAGACGGTGGTCAACTTCTCCGGTTGCCCGGGCGACGGCCCCACCGGCACTCTGCCCAACTGGGTCACCTGCCCGTGGCCGACCGACTTCGGCGACATACTCGACTACCAGTGGAACACCGTGGCGATCCCGTATTGGAAAGAGATCAACGGACTGTTGAAGGCGAAGAATGTGCGCGTGGGGCTGGAAATGCACCCCGGCTTTATCGTCTACAACACCGACACCGCGCTGCGCCTGCGCGAGGCCGCCGGCGACCGCATCGGCGTCAACTTCGACCCCAGCCACCTCTTCTGGCAGGGCATCGACCCGGTGTACAGCATCCGCAAGCTGGGCGCGGCGGGGGCGATCTTCCACTTCCACGCCAAGGACTGCAAAATCGACCCCATCAACACCAACACCACCGGCGTGCTCGACACGAAGAGCTACACCGACGAAATTGCCCGCTCGTGGGTCTTCCGCACCATCGGCTACGGCCATGACGCCCAGGTGTGGAAAGACATGGTGAGCAACCTGCGCCTCATCGGCTACGACGGCGCGCTCTCCATCGAGCACGAAGACAGCCTGATGAGCGGCAACGAAGGCCTGGCCAAAGCCATCGCCTTCCTCAAGGACGTGGTCATCAGCGAGAAGTCCGGCGAGGCGTACTGGGCGTAAGACCTACCCCCCTGGCCCCCCTCCCTTGAGGGAGGGGGGAAGGTTGCGGTACATCGTAACTCGTTGTCGTCGTTCGTTATCGTAATTCGAATCTTTCGAGTTACGACGACGAGTTACGGTAACGAGTTACGATTTTTTGTGCTCGATGCTCCACCCGGTGCGCCCCCTCCCGCGCGGGAGGGGGCGGGGAGTAGGTCATTGCGCCGGGCAGCCCTCCGTCGCCGGCGGGCAGGTGTTCGTCGTCCCCGTGGCCTGCGGCGGGCAGGTGTTGGTAGTCGTGGTGGTGGCACAGTTCGTCGTGCTCACCGTGGTGTTCGTCGCGTTGAGCGTGGAGATCGTCGCCCCCGGCGGCAACACGACCACCGACCCGGCGGGCACGTAGTAGACCGTGCTGCCGGCGGGCACGTTGGCCATGTTCGGGTACACTTCAGTGGAGCCCAGCACCTGCATGGTGGTCCACCAGCGCGCCGAGGCATACACCTGGCGGTTGGCGTTCATCGTGCTCAGCGCCGCGGAATACGTCGTCACCCACGGGCTCAGCCACGGGTTGGCGGCGAAGGCGGGCTGATACATGGTGCACGCCGTCTCGCGGAAGTTCGTGTTGTACGCGGCCAGCCGATCCATCGCCGGGCCCCAGTAGACCTGGTCGAAGGTCGATAGCTGCATCGCCGTCAACGGGCGTGCATCGCTGGGAAGCAGGCTGAGTTCCCGCGTATACGCGGCGATGTCCCGGTCGAGTACGTCGGCGCGCGCTTGCAGCGCGGTGGCCTGGGTGTGCGCGCCACCCATTTTGGGATTCGCTTCCATCTCGGCGCGGAAAGCCGTCTCCTGGGCAATGAGCGTATCCATGCGGTTAATGAGCATCTGCCCGCGCATCTCCAGTCCGGACGCCATCAGCATGCCGCGCGTCATGCGCAGCTCGCTCTGGATCGCCATTAACTGGTTGAGCAGGCAAGTGGTGTCGCTGGACACGTTGGCGCAGGCAGCGGTCGGGGTGCCGGGCGTCACGGCTTCGGCCAGGGTGGCGGTGGGTGTGGTGCACGTGATGTTCACCGTCGAGGGCTGACCGGGCACCAGGCATCCCGTGCTGTTGGGCGGACATGTTTGGGCGAGGGCTACGGCGCAACTGACCAGCAGCAGCGCCGGCGCCATCCATCCGTTCTTCATCCTCTACCTCCTGTCAGGAATAGGGTCTGCGATGGAATCATTCCCCGCGCGGGGGCTTGCCCGCGCTCCGGAATCGGACGGGCACCCCGTCATGTCGCACGATTCGCACGTCCGGCGTCTACGTCGTCCCGCCACGCCGCGTGCGATGTGCCAACCGACCGCGGCGGGGGAAAAGTGATACCGTCGGGGGCTGGTTTCCCCGCACTGAAGGCAGACCGAACAAGGAGGTATGGTTGCGATGCCAGTCCGTGCTCTTCTCATCAGTTTCTGTGCACTTCTCTTGCTGGCCGCCATCGGCTGCGACAACGGCAACGATCGGCGGGGGCGGGATTACGATCGCCGCGGCGGGGTGATCATCGGTCCGGCGGATCATTACCACGGCCACGTGGATCGTGACCGCAGCAGCGACCAGGGCAACGACCCGACGACGGCCCCGGTGTCGGTGACGCTTACCGGCTATAACGTGCGACCCACGGCGGGTCCCGTGCTCGACACCTTCGCGCTGAAGATGCGTGATGTGCACTACACGGCCAAGCCATTCCACGTGATCAGCCACGGCGACGTCACCTTCGTCTCGCGCATCTCCCAGGCGCAGGCCACCGCGGCGTTGGCGCAGCGCACCGGCACGCTGTCGGATGCCCACTTCGTCTTCACCCCGGAGGCGGCGCGCCTCGACGCGAGCCTCGTACGCGACGGGCACGCGTCCGCGCTGGTCGTGACGGGTACGCTGCGGGTCGACGGGCAACGCGTGCTGCTCGATCCCACGGCGCTTACCGTCAACGGCGTGCCATTGGGCGATACGGAGCGCAAGGCGATCCTCGCGCAGCTCAATCCCATTGCCGATCTCACCGGACTCAAGTGCGCCCCGGAGATCCGGCAGGTGACGCTGCAGCAGGGCGCCATCGCGCTGTCCGGGGCCGCGGCGGTGCAAAACCTGCCATAACACCGGCCTTTCCCTCCCCCCACCTGCCCTGGTCCCCCGACCGGGGCAGGCGTTTTTTCTGTTCGTTGTGAAATAACCCCGCCTAACGGCTGGCGCGACACGCGCGTGCATACTATAATGTAATGAAAGTGAGTACTGCATGACGCTGGATGTTGCGCCCGGGACCATCGTGACCCTGGATGGACTGCCCTACCGTGTCGAGGAGCACGCCTCGTTGCACGAGGTGGAATTCCGCCTCGACCTGGTGCGGCTGGCCGGCCCCACGCCCGCGCACGAGCGCTGGCTGGTGGCGGCCTTGCCGGAGCCCTACCTGATGCTGGTGCAGCGCCTGGAGCAGGAATGGCTGGGGGCACCGCGCACCGGCCTGGTGCATGAGGGCGAGCAGTTCCGCACCCTCTACAGCGGCGCGGCCCATCGCGTGCGGCGCACGCGCACCGGGCGCACCAAAGAAGGCCGGCTGGATTACGTGCTGCTGCGCGCCGATTCGGGCCGGGTGATCGTGATTATCGGGCAGAACGACGACGACACCGCGTGGATCGGCGAAACACTGCCCGACGGCGCCGTGAAGCTGCCGTGACCTCCCCGGACGCGGGTACGCAACCGGCACTCCCCTTCCCTCGAGGGAAGGGGTCGGGGGGGGTAGGTCGAGGGGGCGAGGACTAAATTGCTCCCAAAGCGGGAACAGTAGCGGTAGGATGAAGCCAGGCCCGGGTTTGCCGGGGGAGTCAACGGCCATTCGAACGCGTGTTCTCACGCGGCGCAATATGCTATAATGGAATCCCGCGGTCGCTGGGCCGTGGTTGAGGAGGACGAGTTTGGCAAAGCATTTACGAGTGATCATTGCCGTAGCCGCCGTAGCTGTCGTGCTGGCGCTGTGGATGTCTCACTACCCGAGTATAACCAAGGTGACGGAGCTACCCACATCCGACTTCATTATGAAGCTCGATGCGGGGCAGATCAGCAAGGTGGAGATTCAAGGCACCCAGATCAGTGGCGAACTCCGGCAGGAGAACGCCAAGTTCGTCACGCATTGGGTCAATGATTCGACCGGCGGCATCATGAAGGTGCTGGAAGACGCACGTCTGAAGAACGCCGCGCCGGATCATACCTTCAGCTATGACGTGAAGCAGAAGGCGTTCTCCGAAGTGACGATGTGGAATATCATCAGCACGCTGGTGATCGTCGTCGCGATCGTGGGGTTCTGGTTCTTCATTATGCGTCAGGCACAGGCGGGCGGCAGCCAGGCCATGTCCTTCGGGCGCAGCCGGGCCAAGCGGCTCACCAACGCCAATCAGCGCGTCACCTTTGACGACGTGGCGGGGGTAGAGGAGGCTAAGCAGGAGTTGATGGAGATCGTCGACTTCCTGAAGAACCCGAAGAAGTACTCCGCGCTGGGCGCGCGCATTCCCAAAGGCGTGCTGTTGCTGGGACCTCCGGGCTCGGGCAAAACGCTGCTGGCGCGCGCGGTGGCAGGAGAGGCCGGCGTGCCCTTCTTCCACATCAGCGGCTCCGACTTCGTGGAAATGTTCGTGGGCGTGGGGGCTTCCCGCGTACGCGATCTCTTCGAACAGGCCAAGGCGCATAAGCCGTGCATCATCTTCATCGACGAAATCGATGCGGTGGGGCGGCAGCGCTTCGCCGGCTTCGGCGGCGGCCACGACGAACGCGAACAGACGCTCAACCAGTTGCTGGTGGAGATGGACGGGTTCGAGACCAATAGCGGCGTGATCCTGATCGCCGCGACGAACCGGCCCGACGTGCTCGACCCGGCGCTGCTGCGCCCCGGGCGCTTCGACCGTCGCATCACGGTGGATCATGCCGACGTGAATGGCCGCAAGGCGATTCTGGGCGTGCATGCCAAGGGTAAGCCGCTGGCGCAGGACGTCGACATGGACGTGCTCGCTCGTCGCACCCCGGGCTTCTCGGGCGCCGATCTGGCGAACATGCTCAACGAAGCGGCCTTGATGGCCGCCCGCGCGAGCAAAACGTGCATCGCCATGCCGGACCTGGAAGGCGCCATCGACCGCGTCATCGCGGGCCCGGAGCGCAAGAGCCGGCTGATCTCCGATAAGGAGAAGCACATCATCGCCCATCACGAAGTGGGCCATGCGTTGCTCGCCGAGTTGTTGCCCAACGCCGACCCGTTGCACAAGGTCAGCATCCTGCCGCGCGGCCAGGCCCTGGGGTACACCCTGAGCCTGCCTCTGGAGGATAAATACCTGACCACGCGCAGCGAGCTGCTCGACGACGTCACCGTGCTGCTGGGTGGCCGCGCCGCGGAGGAGCTGTGCTTCTCCGAGGTGACCACCGGCGCGCAAAGCGACCTGGAACGCGCCAGCGCCATCGCCCGCGCCATGGTGATGGAGTTCGGCATGAGCGACAGCATCGGGCCGCGCACGCTGGGCCGTCGCCATTCGCAGTCGCAGGTCTTCCTGGGCCGCGATATCATGGAAGATCGCGACTACTCGGAAGAGACGGCGGAGCGCATTGACGGCGAGGTGCAGCGGATCATCGAGGAGTGCCATGTGCGCGCCAAAGATACGATCCGTAAGCACACCGAACAGGTGCAGCGCATCGTCGCGGTGTTGTTGGAGAAGGAGAGCCTGTCCGCGGCTGAAGTGAAGGCGATCCTCTACGGCGAGGCCACGCCGGTCGAAGAGACCACCGCCGCCGCGCCGCCCACGGCGCAGTCGGCCGGCCTCCCCGGTGCCACCCCGGCCCCGGCGCCCGCGTAAACGTCGCGCCACACGACCACCGCCCCGAGGGATTTCCCTCGGGGCGGTTTTGCTTAGGGGGCACTGCGTCCCCAATCCAAAATCCAAAATCCAAAATCTAAAATTCCCCACCCCCGCCCATCACCTGCCGGATCGTCTGCTGGATGTCGCGCAGGCGGTAGGGTTTGGCGAGGCGGCCGGCAAAGCCGTACTGGGTGTATTCGGCCATCACCGCGCCGGTGGTGTAGCCGCTGGAGGCGATGGCGATCAGCCCCGGATCGTCACGGCGCAATTGCGCCACCACCTCGGCGCCGCCGAACCCGCCCGGGATGGTCAGGTCGAGGATGGCCAGGTCGAAGGGCGCATCTTCCCCCCGTGCCGCCCGCCACGCCGCCACCGCCGCCGCGCCATCGGCCACCGCGATCACCGTATGCCCGGCCACGCGCAGCAAGTCCGACAGCACGTGCAATATCATCGCGTCGTCGTCGAGGAGCAGGATGTGGTACGCCGCCGGGGTCTCCGCGGCGGTCGCACGCACCACCGGCACGGCGGGCGCCACCGGGCGCGCGGGCAGCAGCACGCTGAACAGGCTGCCCACGCCGGGAGTGGACTCTACGCCCACGTGCCCCTCGTGGCTGCGCACGATGGAGTAGACCGACGCCAACCCCAAGCCGCTGCCGCGTTGCTTGGTAGTGAAGAAGGGATCGAAGATCTTCCCCTGCAGGCCGGCAGGAATGCCCACCCCCTGATCGCGCACGCACAGGCGCACGTAGTCGCCCGCGGGCAACGGCGACGGTGCCCCCATGGCGAGCGTCACGTTCTCCGCGCTCACCGAAATCGTCCCGCCGCCGGGCATCGCCTGGTCGGCATTGAGCAGCAGGTTGTGCAGCACCTGGTGAATTTGCCCGGCGTCGGCGTGGATGGGCCACACGTCGGGGGGGATGGCCACGCTGCAGCGCGACTGCGAGCCGGTCATCGCCAGCGCCGTCGCCTCATGCACCACGGGCGCCAGCGTGATCGTCTCGCGCAGCGGCGCGCCGCCGCGCGCGAAGGTAAGCAGTTGCTGGGTGAGGTCGCGGGCGCGCATGGTGGCTTGTTCGGCATCGCGCAGATAGCGCTGCACCGCTTCCGGCGGCTGCGCCTGCAGCATCAACTCCGCCAGCCCGATATTGCCGGAGATCGCGGTGAGCAGATTGTTGAAGTCGTGCGCGATGCCCCCCGCCATAGTGGCCAGCGAGTCCAGCTTCGCCATGCGCTGAATCTCCTGCCGCAGCAGATGCGCCCCCGATTCATCGCGAAAGACGAGTACCGCGCCGTGTATCTGCCCGTCGCGGTCACGGATCGGCGCCCCGCTACAGGTGATGAGCCGTTCGCTCCCGTCGCGCGCCGTCAGCAGCGTCTCCGCCCCGCCGTCCAGCGGCGCTTCGCGCTTCAGCACGCAGGCCACCGGGTCCGGGAATGGCTCGCGTGTCTCCGGGTGCAGCAAGTGGATCACCTCGGGCAACGTCTGCCCGACGATCTCCTCCTGCGTCCATCCCGTCAGTCGCTCCCCCACGCGGTTCACCAGCGCGACGCGCCCCGCCACGTCGGTGGCGATAACCCCTTCGCCGATGCTGCGCAGCGTCACGCGCAGCCGCTCGCGCTCGGCGGTCAGCGCCGTCTCCGCTTCCCGGCGGGCGGTGATGTCGTGCAGAATGAGCAACAGGTGCTGCTGCCCGGCGAAGGTGAAGGGCACGAAACGGATGGACAGCAGCGACGTTTTTTCGAAGGTCGTCGTGAGGACCGCTTCGTAATCGATCCCCCGTCGTTCACGAAGCGCGCAATCGGCGCGCTCCAGCATCCCGGATTCTGTCCAGGAGGGGAGGGTGCGGAAATTCTGCTGCAGAATCGCCTCACGCGCACCGCCGACGATCTGCACCGCGGCTTCGTTGAGGGAGAGGCAGGGCCCCGCAGCGTCGAAGACGATCATCCCCACCGGTGACGCTTCCAGCATCGTATTGGTAAAATTCAGCGCGTCTTCCAACTGCGCCAATGTGCGTTGGCGTTCGCTGATGTTGCGCGCATTCGCCAGCACCATCCGTCGTCCGTGTAGTTCGAAGACGGTATTGTGAATCTCAACCGGGATCTCGCGTCCGTCCTTCGCCCGGTGGCGCGACTCCCACGTCGCCTCGCGCATGTCCAGCAGGCGCTGCCCGATCACCGGCGCCAGCCCCTGCTTGTCCGGCGCCACCACGTCGAGTACCTGCAGCGTCAGCAGCTCCTCGCGCGGGTAGCCGAAGTGGCGGCAGGCGGCGTCGTTCACGGCAAGGAAACGTCCCGGCAACCCGTCGGGGTGCATCTCATGCAGATAGATGGCGTCGGCGCTGCTCTCGAAGAGCACGCGGTATTGCTCCTCACTCTCGCGCAGCCGCTCCTCGTTGCGCACGAATTCGGTGATGTCGCGGAAGATGATGACCGTCCGCGCCACGCTGGGGTCGCGCATCCGGTTATGGCCCACCACTTCCAGCCGCCGCCAGGAGCCGTCGCGGTGTTGCACGCAGCAATACAGGGTGACGGTGCCGTTGGGGGTGCGCTGCAGGGCGGCTAATTCCGCGCGGATACGCGGCACATCGGTGTCGTGGAGGATGCCGAGGGCGTAGCGCCCCAGCAGCGCTTCCGGAGGGTAGCCGAGTACCGTCTCCACGGATGGGCTGAGGTAATCCACCTCACCCCGGGCGTTCAACAGGCAGAAGACGTCGGTGGAGTGCTCGATCAGCGCGCGGAAGCGGCGCTCGTTGGTCTCCAGAAGCGCGCGTGCCTGCCGACGCTCTTCACGCGCGCGCAATGCCGTGATGCCGAACGCCAGGTTCTCCGCCAGTTCGCCCAGCAGCGTGGCCTCCGTGGCGTCGAAGCGCTGCGTGGTATCGGCGTAGATGACCAGCACGGCGAAGACCGCGCCGTCCTGCTTCAGCGGCAGGGCGATCATGGCATGAAAGCCGTGCTGCAGTGCGCGGTCGCGCCAGAAGTAGTCGGAATTGCCCAGATCCTGCGCGATGACCGTCTGCCCGGTGCGCGCCGCCGTGCCGGTCGGGCCCTGGCCGTATTTGGCGTCCGCCCAACTGATGCGCGTATTGCGCAGATACTCGCCCCCCGCGCCGTAACACGCGACCGGGGTGACATGCCGCTCGGTATCCCGCGCCGGTACGCCGACCCACGCGAAGCGGTGGCCGCCGGTCTCCACGACCAATCGGCAGACGGCATCCAGCAACGCCGCTTCCTCCGTGGTGCGAAGGAGCGCGTGGTTCACGTCGGACAAGAGGCGATACGCCCGTAGCACATCCGTGGGCAGCGTCAACGATGGTGGCTCATAAGGCGTCATGATGATGTAGTTCCGGTGGACGCGTAGTACCGTTGTCTTCCTTCCATATTCCGACGGCATTTGTGGCAGCACACCGGGAAATTTTTACCCGCCGCCTTGACGCTCCGTGACGGCGGCTCTACACTTGCTGTCATGGATGCGCAGGCACGACGGGTTCTCTTCCTCACGGATCGTTTCCCCCCGCAGATCGGCGGGGCGGCGGCGGCGGCATGGCGCCACACCGGGCATCTGGCCGCCGCGGGTTGGGTGACCCACGTGCTGCACCTGGACCCCGGCACGCCCCCCGGCGCGGTGTGCAGCGCGCGCGAAGAGGGCGTGATGGTGCATCGCCTGGGGCTGACCAACCCGCCCGACCTGGCGCTGCAACTGGCGGAGACGGTGGCAGCGCACCTGCACGCGGAGGTGGGGTTCGCCCTCTGCCACGGCCACGGCGCCGTGCCCGCCGGCTACCTGGCGACTTACCTGGCGCGGCGCTTCGGCGCGGCCTCCTTCGTAAGCGTGCGCGGCAACGACGTGGAGCGCAGCCTCTTCCGCGCCGACCAGTTCCCCTTTCTCCTCTGGACGCTGGAGCACGCCGACGCGGTGGGGTGCGTCAGCCGCGAGCTGGTAGAAAAATGCGCGGCGCTGGGGCGCACGGACGCCGTCTACTTTCCCAACGCGGTGGATAGCGACCTCTTCCGCCCGCTCCCGCGCGACCCGGCGCTCCTCCCCCCGGCGCCGGACACCGTGACGCTGGGCTTCGTGGGGGAGTTGCGCGCGAAGAAGGGCACCGGCTTCCTGCTCGACGCCTTCGCCACGGTGGCCGCCGCGCGCCCGGCGCGCCTGCTGCTGGTGGGCAGCCTGCGCGGGGAAGACCGCGCCGTGCTGCGCCGTTTCCTGCGTCAACACCCCGCGCTACGCCCGCAGGTCATCGCCGTGCCGTATCAAACCGAGCGCGACGCCCTGGCCGGGTACTCCAACCAGATGGATCTCGTCCTCGCGCCGTCGCTGTGGGATGGCATGCCCAACAGCGTGCTGGAGGCGATGGCCTGCGCGCGCCCGGTGCTCGCCGCCGACGCCGGGGGCATCCGCGACCTGATTACCCACGGCGACACCGGCGCCTTGCTCGGAATCCACGCCCTCGACCACCTGGGCGACGCCTGCCTGGAGCTGCTCGCCCTGGGCGACGCGTTGCCCGCCCTCGGCGCCCGCGCCCGCACCTTCGTGCGCACCCACCACGCCCCCGCCGCCGAAGCCGCGCGGCTGGGGGAGATGTACGCGGCGGTGCTTGCTACCCATATCTGACGGCCGTTGTGCCCCACTCGTCATCCGCTGGTGTGATTCCAGGGTTTATTGTATGCTATACACAGCATTGCCGCGGGAGAGAAGCATCGTGGAAACGCCTTGGCCGGGTAGGCACAATTTAGCGAGTAACCAGACCCACGATCCGATATTGGACGAGATCGTTCATCGTCTAGTAGCCGCGTATCATCCGCGGAGTATTTACCTGTTTGGTTCCCGCGCGCGTGGCGAAGCTGGGCCGGATAGCGATTATGACCTGTTAGTGGTGATCGCCGATGACGCGCCTGAAAACCGTCGTCGCAGCCGCCTTGCCTACGAAGTATTGCGCGGCACGGGCGTCGCTGCCGATGTGGTCATCTTACTGCAGGCCGCTTTTCAACAACGCGAGCACCTCAAAGCCTCACTCCCCGCCACCGTCATGGAAGAAGGACTCCTGCTGTATGCCGCTTAACGATGCGAAAACGGAAGATACCCGGGCCTGGCATCGAAAAGCCCTCGGTGATTTAGCCAAAGCGCGCCACGCAATGATCGCGAACGAGCCATTCCTCGATGATGCCGTCTATCATTGCCAGCAATCGATCGAGAAAGCGATGAAAGCCTACCTGACCTGGTACGATGTCCCATTCCGCAAGACGCATAGCCTCGAGGAGCTTGGCCGTTTGTGTTTGGCTATCGACCAAACGTTGCTCATCCTGGTTGACCAAGCTGCCCCGCTGTCGGAATATGCCTGGAAATTCCGCTACCCCGGCGAGGAAGAATTACCCTCCCTGGCTGAGACGGAAGAGGCGTTGGCGATTGCCCAAGCCATTCTCGACGCGATCACCACTCGATTATCGGCGGTAATACAAGCGCAGCGTTCTTGATCAACCCGCATTCCGCAATCCGCAATCCGCAATCCGCAATTATCCCCCCACGCTGCCCACCGCATACAACCCGGCAAGCGCTTCCGTATACACCCCCAGCAACGCCTCTTGCGCGCGGGGCCAGCCGAAGCGGATGCGGGCGGTGGTGGCGGCGGCGGTGCCCAGGCGGTGGCGCAGTGCGGGGTCGGCGGCGAGGCGGCGGATCGCCTCCGCCAGCGGGGTGGCTTTGCCCGCGGGCACCAGCAACGCGTCGACGTCGGGGGTACAGATGTCGCGCACCACGGGCAGGTCGCTGGCGATGACGGCCTTGCCGCACGCCAGGTACTCCAGCACCTTCAGCGGCGAGCACCCCTGCACGGTGTTGCGCGCGGTGGCGGTGAGGGGCGCCACACAGATGTCCGCCGCGCCGATCACTTCCGCCACCGCCGCGTGCGGCACCGGCGGGCGCAGTGTCACCCAGGGCTCCAGCCCGCGTTTACGCAGTCTCCGCACCAGCGCCGCGCGCCACTTGCGCGACTCCGGCGCCAATATCTCCACCTGCACCGGCACGTCGGGCAGCAGGCGGTGCAGCGCCTCCACCAGCACATCCACCCCCTGCCACGGCGCCAATGTGCCGACGTAGAGCAGGCGCGGCGGCGTGGCGGGGGGGCGCTCCGCGGGGGTGAAGCGCGTCAGGTCGACGCCGTTGGGGATCACGTGCACGCGTTCGGCCGGCGCCCCGCGCGCCAGCAGCAGGCGCGCCGTGACGCTGGATGGCGTCACGATGGCCGTGGCCGCCGCCAGCGCTGTGTCCTCTTGCGCGCGCAGCTTCGCCAGCAACGCGGGGGCCACGCACAGGGCGGGGTAATGGTAGGGCAATTCCAGGCTTTCCAGCGCATTCACCTCCACCACGCGCACGGGCGCCGCGGCGGCGGGTTCGGCGGCCCACATGGTGCGAAAATGGATCACGTCGAAGGGGGTCTCGTCGCACAGCGCCCACAGCGCCTCGCGGTAGGCTAGCGTGCGGTCGAGGTAGTTGCCGGCGCGCAGCGGAATCACCCGGTGGCGCGCCCCGGCGTACTCCCCGTCGGCGGCCTGCGTGCCGATGCTTACCAGCGTCACATCGTAGTGCGCGGCCAGCGCCTCGACGAAATAGTGCACGTGCGTACCGGCACCCTTCGGCGCGGGGATGACATCGAAACAGCAGTAGCAAACGGTGGGGCGCGACATAAGGGGAATTGTACCAAAAGACGGCGCCCCGGGTGGGGGCGCCGTGCGGGAGAGCGGATTTAGTTGGCGAAGCCGAAGCGCAGGTTTTTCAACGTCATGGCGTTGCCGTGGTTCCAGTTGAGGAACAGCTCCAGGTCCTTCGGAGTCACGACGCCGGTCGAGGTGAAGGTCCAGGTGGTGCCGCCGAAGGTCACCAGCGTGCTGCCGGCGCTTGCGGTGGCGCGCAGGTGCTGGTAGCCGGTAAAGAACGGCGTGGCGGTGGAGCCGCTGATGACCTGCGTGCCGCTCGGGCTCTGGATGTCCGTCTGGTTGTGCTCGAAGATGTACAGCAAGTTGTTGCCGGCGGTGTTGTGCAGGGTGAGCTCGCCGTAGGCGATGGTGCTCGGGGCGAAGTTCACGTCCGCCTCGAACGCCCACTCGCGGATGGTGCCGGTGTACAGGCTGGCCAGGTTGATCTTCACGTCATTGGTGGGGCCGTCGCCGCCATAGCTCAGCGCCATGCTGTTGGTGCCGCCGGCCGTCACGGCCAGGCTCACGACGTTGGATGCGCTGTTTGAGTTGAGGGTGTAGGTGATGATACCCTTCGTCTGCGCCACGTTGTTGTTGGCGGCGCCCTGGATGGCCGTGTCGGTGAAGGAGGCGGTGATGGGGTCGATCTTCGCGATGATGATGGCGGGCGCGCTGCTGAGTTTCTCCACGTGCCCGTCGAGGAACGCGCAGATGCAGGCGTTGCCGTGACGCATCGACACGTCGAGGCGCGCGCTCATCTTGTTGTTCGTGGTGCTGCTGTCGGCGATGAGCACCGTGCCGCTCGAGTCGGTCACTTCGCCCAGCGCCATGCCGGCGATGTTGGCGTTGTAGCCGTAGCCGTTGGGCACCTTCGTGCCGGCGGTCGGGCAGATGAGCACCCCTTTGTCCAGGCTGATGGCGCCCCAGAAGGCGTCCGCGGTGGGCAGCAGCTCACTGTTGTCCTGCGCGTACATCAGCGCGGCGGTAGTGATCTGCCGCTGATTGTTCAGGCACGATGTCTGCCGCGCCTTCTCACGCGCTTTGGCGAAGACAGGAAAGAGGATGGCGGCGAGGATAGCTATGATCGCTATCACGACCAGCAGTTCGATGAGGGTGAAACCCGACTTACGTGACATACCGGTGCTCCTTTGCGCATGAATGAGAATGCCGCGGAATTCGATTTATCGCAATCGATGCTACCTATTCTTTAATTTACCGAAAAACCAATTGTTACAATAATGAATATACCGATAAAATCTACCTCATACTAGCCAATTCTACCTCTGCTGTCAAGTAGGGGGCGGCATGACCGACGAGTGCCGATATTGTCGCGCGACCGCAGACATACCGCTCGCGATTCGCTATACTGATTCCCTGGGAGGTGGCGCCATGACTGATGACCTGACGCCCCGCGTGGCGGCGCTGCGCGCGCGGTTGCGGCAACCGGAAGATGCCCCCGCGTATGCGGGCGAGGAGCCCTTCCACGCGGCGTGGCTCGCGCACGACGATGCCCCCTTTCCGTTGCGGCTGGCGCACGCCCAAGCGGCGTGGCGCGCGGCGGTGCGCCCGGTCATCACGCCGGACGCCTTCATCATCGGTACTCCGCCGTCGCCGGCCATCATCAGCTACCCCACCGGCGTCTTCGCGTGGGATTTCCGCCTCGACCCCGCCCTCGCGCCGGGACACCCCGACGGCGAGGCCATCGTTGCCTACTGGCAGGCCTGGCTGGCGCAGCGCCCGGCGCCGAATTTGCCCGACCTCGCCGGGTTGGCGCACACCCTGTGGTGCTCCGGCCTCAGTTGCCACTCCACGCAGGACTACGGGCTGGCGCTGGAAGTGGGCATCGACGGCCTGCACGCGCGGGTGGACGCCCACGCCTCTGCGCACCCGGAAGCGGCGGATTGGTACGCCGCGCTGCACGTGACCCTCGATGGCGTCTCCGCCTACATCGCGGCGCACGCCATTGGCGAGTACGCCGCCGACTGCCGCCACATCGCGCATCATCCGCCCGCCACCTTCCACCAGGCGGCGCAGCTCTTCGAATTCCTCTTCCTGCTCAACGGCCACGACTCCCCGGGGCGGCTGGATCAGTTCCTCTGGCCCGCCTTGGCGCGCGAACTGGCCGTGGGCAGCCTCACTCTCGACGCGGCGCAGGAGATCGTCGACGGCCTGTATCTGCAACTGGCGGAGCGTTACTGCTACGGGGCCACGCTGGGCGGGCAGTTGCCCGAAGGCGGCGATGCCACTAACCCCCTCACCTGGCTCTGCCTTAACAGCATCCGGCGGCTGCGGCTGCTGTCGCCGCGCACGGCGCTGCGCTGGCACCGCGGCACGCCCGACGACCTGTTCGCCGCCACGGTGCACAGCATCGCCGGCGGGGCGACGTACCCCACACTGGTCAATGACGAGACGGTGCTACCCGGCATGACGCGCCGTGGCGCCACGCCGGAGCACGCGCGCGACTACACCTTCTGCGGCTGCGGGCAGGTGATTCCCCACGGGCGGGCGTACGGCGCTTACGAGGACGTCATCCTGAATGGCGCCAAGCCTCTCACGCTGGCGCTGCACGACGGCCGCGACGAGTGCACCGGCGCGCAGCTCGGTCCGCGCACGGGGACGGACTATCCCACCTTCGCCGCGCTGGAGGAGGCCGTGTGGACGCAGTGCACGGCGCTGCTGACGCGGGGCATCGCGGCGACGAACGCCGTGCGCGCCTGGGGCGCCGCCCGCGTGCCCGACTACCTGCGCTCGCTGCTCACGCATTCCTGTGTTGAACGCGGCCTGGACTGGCGCGCGGGTGGGGCGGACTATCACGACGGCATGGTGGATGTGGTCGGGCTGACCACCCTGTGCGACGCGCTGCTGGTGCTCGACCGCGTGGTGTACCAGGAAAAACGGCTCACGCTGTCGGCCTTCACCGCGCTGCTCGACGCCGATTGGGCAGGCGACGAGGCGCTGCGCAACTACTGCCTGCGCGAGGTGCCCAAGTTCGGCAACGAGGACCCCGCCGCCGACGGCCTGCTGCGCCGTTGGCTGACGCGGCTGAACGAGTGGCTTTTCGCCCAGCGCACCACCTTCGGCGGGCGCTGGGGGCTGGATATCATCGGGTGGTCAGGGGCGGTGTATCTGGGCGCGGGCACCGGGGCGACACCGGACGGTCGCCGCGCGGGGGAGGCGCTGGCCGACTGCGCCGGTCCGGCACAGGGGCGCGACAAAAATGGCGTCACCGCGGTGCTCAATTCGATGCTCACCCTGCCCGCGGCGGACACCCACGGCCCGCTGGCCCTCAACCTGCGCGTGCCCGCCGATGCGGTGCGCACCGAGGACGGCGAAGCCCGCCTGGCCGCGCTGCTGCGCAGCTACCTGGAGCGCGGCGGCATGCACCTCCAGGTGACGGTGGCCGACGCCGCCGTGCTGCACGCCGCCCAGGCCGACCCCGACGCCCACCGCGACCTACTGGTGCGCGTCGGCGGCTTCAGCGCGTACTTCGTGGAGCTGGAAGCGCGCTTCCAGCAGGACATGCTCCGGCGGACGGAGCACGCGGTGGGCTAGTCGTCGCCCTTCACCGCGAGCCACACCCGGTCCAGCTCTTCCAGCGGCAGCGCGTCCATCGTCTCGCCGCGGGCGTGCACGGCGGCTTCCACGCGGTGGAAGCGGCGCATGAAGCGGGCGTTGGCCTCGCGCAGCGTCTCCTCCGCGTCGAGGTGCAGGAAGCGGCACAGGTTCACCGCGGCGAAGAGCAGGTCGCCCACCTCGTGCGTCACCCGCGCGGGGGAGGCGGCGGCGGCGCGCGCCTGCGCTTCCGGGTCGGCGGTCAGCGGGTCGGCCAGCACCGCGGGTACCGGCCAGGTGTCGGGGATGCCCACCTCTTCCGACAGCTCCAGCAGCTCCTCGTGCAATTTCGCCAGGGGTCCGCGGAAGTCGCGCCAGTCGAAGCCCACGCGGGCGGCGCGCTTCTGCACCTTTTGCGCGCGCGCCAGCGCCGGCAGCGCCAACGGCACGTCGTCGAAGATGCTCGTCTCGCCCTTCCGCGCCCGTTCGCCCACTTTGATCTGCTCCCAGTTGTGCAGTACCGCGCCGGGGGTCTCCGCCTCCGCCTCGCCGAAGACGTGCGTGTGGCGGCGGATCAGCTTGTCCGCCAGCGCGCCCACCACGTCGTCGAAGTCGAACAGCCCTTCCTCCTGCCCCAGTTGCGCCACGAAGATGATATTCAGCAGCAGGTCGCCGCACTCGTCGGCCAGCGCGTCGGGGTTATCGCGGTCGATGGCCTCGGCGGTTTCGTAGGCCTCCTCGATGATGGTGTGGCGCAGGCTGGGCAGATCCTGCGCGCGGTCCCACGGGCAGCCGCGCTCGCTGCGCAACAGCGCCATGATCGCCAGCACGTCCTGCACGGTGTGGCGGCGTTGCGCCCACGGCAGCGCGGGCACGAAGAGGCTGGTGAGGTGGTTGATGGCCGGCCCGCGGTCGAGGTCGGCCAGGTCGAGGGTGGTCACTTCCTCCTCCATCGCCCCCACGGCGGTGAGCATGGTGATGGCGTGGTCGGGCGGGTAGACCTCCAGCAGCAGAATCTTCAAGTTGCCCGCCACCAGCGGGGTGTCCACCTGCAGCCACAGCGTGGGCACGCTGGGGTCGAGGGGCGCGGCGCCGTGATAGGCCGCCGTGTCTTCCGGCATGGGCGCTTCGAAGCGCGGACGCAGGCCTTCGTCGCGCGCGTCGGCGATGCGCAGGCCGTCGCCGGGGTCGACACCGAGCCGCGCCAGCAGCAAGTTCAGGGCGCCGAGGGCGGGGAGCACGGTGACGGTCAGGTCCGTCCGTGCGCGCAATAGCGTCACGGTACGCTCCGCCACCAGGGGGTCGCCGGGCACGGCGTAGACGGTGGGCGCTTCCGCGGCTGCCGCGGCCACACGCGCCGCGATGGCGGCATACACGTCGTCAAAGGTGCCGTGAGTTTCATACAGGTCGTCGCAGGTGGTGTAGCCCACGCCGTAGTCGCCCAGCGCCGCCACGGCGGGGTGCCGCCCGGTGCGCAGAATCACGCGCGCCGCCCCGCGCAACGCCTCCAGCGTCTGCACGGAGATCAGCCCGATGTCGCCGGGCCCCAGGCCCACGATGGTCAGGTGGGGGGTTGCGTCGCTCATGGTGCCTCGCTAAACAAATCGTGGGCGGGCAGCGCCCGCCCCCGAGGGGATCAATGCCCGGCTGCCGGGGCAGTGGGCGACAGTGGTGTATGCGTCGGTGGGGGCGGCACATTCGGCGTGCCCGTCACACCCGGTGCTCCCGGCGCGGTAGAGGCACCCGGCGCTCCGCCCGGTGTCGTCGTCGTGTCGGGGTTGACCACCCGGTTCTGGTCCTGCACCTTGCTGAACTGGTCATAGGCGCGCTGGTAGGCCTTGGTGTAGAACTCCACGTCCACGTTGCGCAGCTCCTCGGCTTCCAGTTGCTTCGCCTTCAAGGCCAGCTCCTGGTTCTGCTTCATCAGATACTGCCCCACGATGATGCCGCGATTCTCTACCGTCGGCACGTCCTGCGGCTGTACCTTGATCATCTCGAGGATCAGGTAGCCGGTGCCGTCCTTGCCGGGAATCGGCGCGCTGAACTGACCGTCCTTCATGCCGGCGAGCACCTTGAGGATGCTCGGATCGATCTTTTTCGGATCCGACACGACGGTCATCATCTCGTCGGGTTTGGGGTGGTTGATCGACTTGTTTGTCCCCGCGGCGATGCTGTCGGCGGTGCCCTTCTGGAAGAGCGCCAGCGCGTCCTTGGCATCCTGCTCGGTGGTGAAGCCGTATTGCCGCAGCGTGTACCGCGTCGGGTAGAGCAGCGGATTCTGCGGCAGTTTGTTGATCTTCGCCAGCTCGTCGGCGATCGACTTCGGCGGTACCACCAGCTTCACTTGCAGCACGATGGTCGCGATTTCGCGGCGCAGGTCGTCCATCGACTTCCCTTCCGCCACCAGGTTCTTATCGTAATCTTCGTTCTGCTGCTGCGCCATGAAGCGGTTGAAGTCGAGGACCTGGTCGACCTCCGCGCGCGAAGCGGATACCTGTTTCTGCGCCGCGAACGTCTCGATGAGGTTCAGGTCGATCATCTTCATGACCACGTCGTCGCCGGCCTGGTGCTTGAGTTCATTGATCACCATCTCGTCGGTAATCACCGTGCTGCCCACGCGCACCACGCGTCCCACGTCGCTGTGGTGCCCCGTGAAATGGACGACCAGGAAGAAGACGATAATAACCGCGGCGACCGCCAGCGCGATATTGCGCCAATCCGCGAGGAACTTTTTCAATGCCGACTCCTTTCCCGCGCCTTCCACCGGCGCGCGAACAGTCAATCTTACCGGATGCGCGCAAGCACGTCAACGTTTTACGCGGTAAAGGACGATTCACCGCAGAGGCGCAGAGAGCGCAGAGGAAAAGAGATTGGGGCGGATAAATCGGCGATAACGGTTCGGGTTTAGTCGCGAGACCAAATCTGCGCGTTGCGCGGCTTTCCACCCGGCCCTTTCTCCATCTCCTCTGCGCTCTCTGCGCCTCCGCGGTGAAACGTCCCCAACCGCGGCAGGGAGGCGCCGCGCGGGGGCGAAGTAGAAGAACCATGTTCAAAGGCTTTTTCGACAAGGTTAAAGAGGCGTTTCGCAAGAGCGAGATCACCGAGGAGCTGTACGAGGACCTGGAGGAATCGCTCATCCTGGCCGACGTGAGCGTGGGCACCGCCACCGAGCTGGTGCGGCGGCTGCGTGAGGCGGTGCGCCAAAACGGGGCGAAGGACGTGGAGCGCGCCTACGCGCAGCTGCAGGCGCTGATCGCCGAGTTGCTCGCCTCCCACGCGCACCCGCTGGCCGTGCCCGCGCAGCGCCCGGCGGTGATTCTCGTCGTCGGCGTGAATGGGGTGGGGAAGACCACCTCCATCGCCAAGCTCGCTGCGCTGCTCAAACGCCAGGGGCAGTCGGTGCTGCTGGCCGCCGGGGACACCTTCCGCGCCGCCGCCATCGAGCAACTCGAGCTGTGGGGGCAGCGCATCGGCGTGGACGTGGTGCGCCACCAGATGAACGCCGACCCCGCCGCCGTGGTCTTCGACGCCATCCAGGCCGCCCGCGCGCGCAACACCGCCTACGTGATCGTGGACACCGCGGGCCGCCTGCACACGAAGAAGAACCTGATGGAGGAGCTGAAGAAGATCAACCGCGTCATCGCGCGTGAGCTGGGGCACGGCGCCGACGAGACGCTGCTGGTGCTCGACGCCACCACCGGGCAGAACGCCCTCATCCAGGCGCGCGAATTCGCCGACGCGGTGGGCCTTACCGGCCTTATGCTCACCAAGCTCGACGGCACCGCCAAAGGCGGCAACGTGCTCTCCATCGCGGCGGAGATCCCCATCTCCATCCGCTTCCTGGGCACCGGGGAGCAAGCCGACGACATCACCCCCTTCGACCCCGCCGCCTTCGCCCGGCAGATGCTGCCGGCACGGGAGCCGTAACGGGAGTTTTGAATTTTGAGTTTTGAATGTTGAATTATCCGGCGTCGTACTGTTTGGATATATGATACAAGTGATAGTGGACTTTCGCACTTTCCGATCTGACTTCCTGCTGACCGGGGGCTTGTGTCCCGCTCCGGCGTTCACGCAGCGCGGGCCGCGTGGTCGATGAGCAGATCCACGTCGGTCGGATTAATGGCACGAGCGGGGTCCGCGCC
>CAIYQO010000159.1 GCA_903928345.1 uncultured bacterium
GGCACTTGACCCCTCGGATATGGGGGCGGTGGCTTGATCTAGGATAAACCTGAGACCCACGGGCTTACGCCCGTGGCTAGCATCGCACGCTCCTTCGGAGCAAGGGGTAACCGAGCGGTAGATCGGGGCAATTTCTCACCCCATCACCCCTTCACCTTGTCACCCCCTGCACGTCACCGCGGGTCCTGCACGCTGCCGATGAAGAAGAGGGCGCCGGAGGTTTTCTCGCGCACGGCCAGGAAGAAGGGGCGGGTAAGGGTCATGGAGACGGCGGGGCCGCTGTCGGGGAGGGCGACCTTTTCCGGCACGGCGCTGCGGTCGATGGCGGCGCCGGTGGCGGTGCCCGCTTCCCAGGTTTCCAGTTGCGCGGCGTGGCGCACCTGGGCGAGGGTGGGGGAGGCGCCGGCGAGCATGTCGTGGAAGTCCGCCGCGCCCGCCACGCCCAACGCGGCGGCGTAGTCTTCATTCGTGGACAGGCTCATGCGCGGCAGCGCCAGCGTTACCTTGCGCGACGCGAAGCTGTTCATCCACGACTCCCAGTTGTCCACCTTCATCGCCCCTTCGAAGGCCGCCAGCGGGACGTTCGCCGCGGGCAGGATGACATAGAGCGCCAGCCGTCCCGAGCTGTACGGCAGCGCGATGGCCTGGAACTGGCTGTTTTCGCAATACGGGTAGCTGCCCGTGTGGGTGAGCATCGGCACCGTGACCCGCGATCCGTCGGCCAGGTAGAAGGGTGCCTGCACGGTCTCCTTCGCGTCGAAGGCGTCTTCCCACGCGGCGTTGAGGGTGGCCAGGCTGCCCAGCACCACGCCGTCGGCGGCGGCGGGCAGCAGCGTTTCCACGCGTCCCACGCTCTGCAACTGCGCCCAGGCATTCACCTTCGCCGGGTCCAATACGCCGATTTCCGCGCTGTAAAGATCCTCCGCCTGGGAGGTGAAGGCGCTGTTGAAGGCGTGCCCGGCGGGCGCCCACACGCCGTAGCCCAGCGTAAGGCCGGCGTTCTGGTCGGCGCGCTGCAGCAGTTGGAGGAGCGTGGCGTTGGCGATGTTCAGGTCGTCGCCGCTCATGCCGTGCACACCGGCGGCGGCCTCCAGCCGCGTGCGCGTGGCCGGGCCGGCGCCGTTCATCGCCAGTGACAGCGATTGCAGCAGCACGGGCGGTGCCAGCAGCACGTTCCCCTTGGGATGCCGCGCCACCTCGGTCTGCAGCAGGCGGAAGGCCAGCGTGTTGTTGCCGCGCACCAGCCGGGTGTCCACCGTCACGTTGGCGGCGTCGCGCCGGATACGCACCGCCACTTTAGTCTCGCGCCCATGCGGCCCGTCCGCGTAATACCCGCGCTCCGCCGGCGTTTTTGACCGATGCATGTAGAAGAACAGGCCGACGACCACCGTCACCAGCACCGCCCCCAGATAAATCCAGAATGACACGCGCATGACGCCCTATTCGCCGTCCCCCCCGCCGCTGCCTGCCGCGGGCACGGGATTTTCACCACAAAGGCATGAGGGGCACAAAGGAAGCGATTTAATTTGTTCATAACGTTGCTGATTGCTTAGCGTGGTACGCTGTGGGAGAAAGAGATGCCGCTATGGACGACACGGCACAAACCAGACACCCCTGGCGCACTGCCGCGCTGCTCGCGGTGGCGGTAGTTTGTCCGCTCCTGCTGGGACGGGGGATGGCAACGTATTATCAGACGTTACACACGCGCTTACTCGACATCGACCTCCCCGCTCCGTTTCTCTTCGATGTTCCCACAGTCTTTCTCTTCGGACTCGTTCTAGGGCGTCTGCTTGCCTGGGTGGCGCAGTCCTGGCATGTTCCCAGGCAAACGGCCATACTGGCAGGTTTATTGTGCGGTGGGTTGTTATTCACCGCAGCCTATGCCTTTTCCTATTTCGACACATGGCGGCATGCCTTTCAGGACGCCGTGACCCAATATCACCGTGAACAACCCACGCTGACTATGGCGGAATGCCGCACGCGCGCACTGTCGTTCATGGCACCTGAGCCTCATTTACTCCGCTACATCAAGGATGGCGGTTGCCGACCGGACTCGGTTATGTGGGATAATACTGTTACGACATGTGGTATGTTTCTCTATTGGGCGGTATTGGTGGCCGTCACTACCGTATTGACAGTGCGTGAGGTAGCGGGCGAGAGCCTGCTACCCTTGCAAAGCCTCCCACCAGCACAACGACGACGTGTGTGGTCTGGTTGGCGTACAGCGGGATGTGTGGGAGTCGTCAGTGTATTTGCCTCACTGCTCGGATGGGTTATGTTCAGATATTTCGTTATTCTCCCCGCGCGGTTTGTTGCGCTGCGGACGGCTTGGCCATTTGTCTATGAGATTCCCACCGTTGTCTTTTTCGGCATCATGATCGCGATATTGCTACGCCGCCTGGGACGTGCCTTGCGTCTGACACGCAGAACACTCATCTTTGTGGGCATACTAGGTAGTATTTTGCCGTTCGTTGGGGTGGGTACCTACGTCTATCTAGCGGATTACCATCGGGCGTTGGTTGATGCCACCACGCTATTTCAAGCCGAACACTATGGTTATTCACTTGAAGAATCTCGGTTATACGCCCAATCCTCGGTCGATGCTCCTACGCCGATCATCGGGCTATTTGATACGTATGATAAAAGCGTGGCCTATCTGTTGCTCGGGTATTGGGGAATTCTCGCCGGGCTTTCGATCTGGTTTGCCACGCGCGGGGTGAGTCGGCGCGGTCGTTCCTTTCGTCGATCTTCTGATAACTCAATTGAGATCAATGGGGGTGGCAGAGATGGATGACGCGGTAAAAATCAGACACTCCTGGCGTGTGGGTATGCTGCTCGCGGTAGCGGTGGTCTGCCCGCTGCTGTTAGGGCGGGGGATGGCGACGTATTTCGGGGTGTGGCAGGCGCGGGTGCTGGGGGTGGAGCACGCTCCCGCGTACCTGTTCGAAATTTCTGCCGCCGTCATCTTTAGCATCGGGCAGGGATTGCTTCTGTATTACCTTGGCGGCAAGTTCGAAATCTCGCGCAAAACAGCCAGACGCTGTGGCCTCTTATGCGGCGGCCTGCTCTTCTTTTGCATGACGGGTTTTCAATATACTGATTTTGTCCTGACGAATTATCGGTCGGCTGTTGAGCAATTCCGCGTAGAGCAACCGACTTTGCCCCCTCTGGTCAGCCACTATCGCGCTTTCAAATGGACGGATAAGAACCTGGATTCGTTTGTTAGGCAGCAATACAACCTGACGCTATACAATTATTGCCATGAACGTTTCGTTAGGCCTGATACCGATGTGGCGCTCGGGATTCTCTTCTATTGGTTCCTTCTAATAATGGTGTCTACCTGGCTCACCGCCTGGTTGGCGGGGTGGCGGGCCATTCCTGGGCGCGGAAGCTCGTAAATCGGCGGGGCTCTCGCCCTCTTCCAGACTGCGAGTTACTATCCGGCCGGTTCTGTGGTCGGGCGGGACTTGGTGAAATCCGGGCAAGCTGTGGTTTCCCGCCCGCTCTTATGGTACACTTAATCACTATGACGATGCGCGTGTTTTCTACCTCTGAGCTGTCCCTTGCGGCGATCAACCGGGCTCTGCTGCCGGCGGCGGCGGATTTGGCGCGGGTGCAGGGGATTGTGGACGGCATTGTGGCGCGGGTGCGTGACGAGGGCGACGCGGCGGTGCTGGCGCTCACCCGCGAGTTCGACTGGGCGGACGCCACCCTCGACGCCTTGCGCGTGACCCCCGACGAGTTGGCGCGGGCGCGCGCGGCGGTGGACCCGGCGGTGCTGGCGGCGATGGACGCGTCCGCGGCGCACATCCGCCGCTACCACGAGCGCCTGATGCCCAAGGACTGGTTCGAGGAGACGGAGCCGGGGCTGTGGCTGGGCGCGCGCCACACGTCGGTGGACAGCGTGGCGTGCTACGTGCCCACCCGCAAGGCGAGCATCCCCTCGTCGCTGCTCATGAGCGTGGTGCCCGCGCAGGTGGCCGGCGTACCGCGCATCGTGGTGGTCGGCCCTTGTCGCGCCGACGGCACTATGCCCGAGGGCGTGCTCGCCGCCGCCGACCTGTTGGGCATCACCGAGGTGTATAAGCTCGGTGGCGCGGTAGCGATGGCCGCGATGGCCTTCGGCACGGCGACCTTCCCGAAGGTGGATAAAATCGTCGGCCCGGCGAATATCTTCGGCACGCTGGCGAAAAAGGCCCTCTACGGCGAGGTGGGCGTGGACGGCCTCTACGGCCCCAGCGAGGTGGCGATTATCGCCGACGGCAGCGTGCCCGCGGCGTGGATCGCGACGGACCTGCTCTCGCAGTCCGAACACGGCGAGGACTCGCAAAGCGTGCTCATCACCCCTGACGCCGCTTATGCCGACGCGGTGCAGGCCGAGGTAGCGCGGCAACTGGCGGCCTCCCCGCGCGCAAAATACCTGGGCACGGCGCTGGCGCAGCGCGGCGCGGTGATCATCGTGCGCGACCTGCCCGAGGCCGCCGCCATGGCGAACCTGCTCGCGCCCGAGCACCTGGAGCTGGCCCTGCGCACCTTCGACGTAGTCTTCCCGCTGTTGCGCCACGCCGGCTCTATCCTCATGGGCGCGTACAGCCCGGTGCCCATCGGCGATTACTACGCCGGCCCCAGTCACGTGCTGCCCACGGGCCGCACCGCGCGCTTCTCCAGCGGCCTGGGCGTGATGGATTTCCTCAAACGCACCAGCCTGCTGCAAGCCGACCCCGCCTGGCTCACCGCCGCCCAACCCGCCATCACCGCGCTGGCCGATCACGAAGGGTTGGATGCTCATGCGGAGAGCGTTAGAGCACGGACGAAATAGAAACCACAGATTTCACAGATTTTCACAGATTCTTACCGTGCTACGATTCCGGATAGAAGCACGACAACCGATCCTGTCAGAATTGAGTCCATGCTAGAAATCGCCGGTGGGTAAATCCAACGCTCGGTCTTATTACACGCCTCAAAAATCTGTGTAAATCTGTGAAATCTGTGGTTTCATCCCCATATCCAGGAGGCCTACCATGCGCGCATGTATCCTCGCGATTCTCAGTTTCCTCATGCTCCCGACCTTTGCCGCCCCGCTCCTTTCCAACCTGACCATTACCCAGGGGGTGAAGGCGGGGGAGTTCAGCTACACCGCGGCGCCGGAGGTGGGGATCGGGTTCACGCTGGCGCAGGCGGCGAACGTTACCGTGACGGTGCGGCGGCATTTGCCGGCGTGGCGGCAGTTCCAGGGGGCGTATCTGGTCGATCCGGTGCCGGTGCGCACGCTGGCGCTGGGGCGGTTGGCGGAGGGGGCGCACCGCGTGGCGTGGGACGGGCTGGACGCGGCGGGCAAGCCGGTCACCGTGCGTGAGAACGTGCCCAACACGGAGGTGCGCAAGCTGGACAAGCCCACCGCGGCGCAGCTCACCCGCGACGTGCCGGTGGACCTCTTCCAGATCGATGTCACGGCGGGGAAGGAGACGATGGCGTGCAACTTCCAGCGCACCGCGGGGGCGGTGGATGCCAGCCGACGCGTCACCCCCTTCATCGGCGCGGTGCGCGACGCCGCGGGGAACGCGATCGTGGCGGCGCGGCTGGCGTGGCGCGGGCGGCGCTTTACCCCGGCATGGCGGCAGGACATGACCTTCCCCGGCACCAGTGCGGGGCACTCTAGCGACCCGGTGGAGACCTTCGACGCCGCGGTGGATGCCCACGGCACGGTGTATATGGCGACGGTGAACGGGGTGTATAAGTTCGCGGTCGACGGCAGCCCGGCGGCGTGGGTGTCGGACGCCGACTACATCAACTATCCGTACCCCAGCACCACGCGCAGCGTACTCGGCGTGCGGCTCGACCCTAACGCGAAGGGGAAGAAGGAGTATGTCTTCGGCCCCGGCGGCGGCGGCGGGCGGAAGTATTGGGACACCGCGGCGACCATCGACACCCCCGGCTTCGCCTTCAACTGGAGCGGCGTGGCGGTGGATGCGGACGGCAACGTCTACGTCGGGCGCAACGCGACGGCGCACACCGTGCAGGTTTTCGCCCCCAGCGGCGCCTACCTGCGCACGCTGCCGCTGCCCGACGGGATGGCACCCCGCGCATTGCGCGTGGGCATCGACGGCGCGCTATGGGTCACGAGCGACTACACCCTGCTGCGCCTGAATGCGACCACCGGCGCGGTGGAAAAGCGCCTGAACGCCAACGGCAACGCGCTGGCGGTGGGCGCCGACGGGGCGATCTATGTCTACAGCGGCGACGCGGTGACGCGGTTCACCGCCGCCGGCGATCCGCTGCCCTTCGACAAAACGCTGCCCACCGTCCGCGACGGCGGCAACGTGCTGCACCCGCTGGCGCGCGACAACAAGGCGCCCGCGGGCAGCGCGGCGTATCCGAGCCAGCTCTTCGGTCTGGTCGTCAACACTGACGGCTCCTTCGCCGTCTCCGAATTCCCCGCCACGTGGGACGACACCCCCACGCGCCTGCTGCACTTCGCCGCCGGCGGGCGTTTTCTGCCCGATCTCCTCGACGTGCAGGTGGGCAAACGGCGACCCGGCAACGTCTTCCTCGACGCCGACCCGGCCACGCTGGACCTGTACGTCACCAACCTCGACACGCACCCCGCCGCGCTTATGGTTGAATGGTCGCTTACCGCCTTTGCCGGGGCCACGCTAAAAGGCTCCGCTGAATATACCGCTGCTGCGGCGTGCCGGCAGACATTGCCCCTCACTGTGCCCGCCGACGCGCCCGGACAATATACGCTCACCCTCACGGTGAAAACGGGAACGCAGACGGTGGGCGCGTATACCACGCAACTAGCGCGGCTCCCGTCGCGCAAGATCGAAGCCAACCGCTTCTCCCCCTTCGCCATCGCGTGGGGGTGCGACTTCCCGCTGATGGCTTATGCGGGAGTGAAGAGCGAGCGCGGCGACAGCGCCTCGTGGGCGACGAAGGTGGAGCCCGTCGACGGACTGTTTTATCCCGATCCCGCCGACGCGATCACCTACCAGGAGAGCAACGAAGGCTTCCGCCGCTACGCGCGGCAGTGGGGCCACTATCTGCTCAACGGCTTTTCCTACGGCGAGTCGTGGCTCGGTGGCGATTACCCCAACTGCCGCATCTTCCAGTACGACCGCTTCTACGGCTACTGCCTGGGCGTCACGGGGCGCTTCGCCGGCAAGGGGGAGGCGTTTTACCAGTTTTGGAATGAGCCGAACTTCTTCTGGCACGTGCCCGGGCCTTTTTCGCGTGAGCAATTCGAGCTGGTGACGCGCCACGTGTGGAATATTGTGAAGGCGCGCGACAAAGACGCCCTGTGCGTGCCCGACGGCGACGCGGGCGGATTGGGCATGATGCGCGAGTTCGCCGCCCACGGCACCGGCGCTTACACCGACGCGACGCTCTTCCACTATCCCGGTTCGGCGCCGGTGACCTTCGACAAAATGCCGGTGCCCGGCCTGCCGGAAGGCAAGCTGCCCATGGTGGAGGCGCTTGTGCGGCTGCGCGACGAAAAATTCCCCGCCAAGCCGGTGTGGAATACCGAGGAAGGCTGGTGGGGTGGCGACGTGAAGACGCCGGAGAACGGCGCGCGCGTGCTGCCGCGCATCTACCTTACCCAGCTCGCCGCCGGGGTGGATAAGCTGTACTGGTTCGCCATGGCCAGCGCCGACGACCCGACGTATCTGCTCAACATCGACAACGAGCCCAACCCCGCCTACGTGAGCTACGCCACGCTGTCCCGCTTCATCGAAGGCACGGGCTACGCCGGGCGGCTGGAGCTGGGCGACGGCACTTATGGCCTCTGCTTCGCGCACGGCAAGCAGGCAGTTGTCGCATTATGGACGCTGCAGGGTACGCGCAATATCCCCCTGCCCGCGGCCATGCGCGGCACGGTGACGGATATGATGGGACGTTTAAGCAAGGCCGGCGCGACGCTGACGCTGACGCCGGACGTGCAATACCTCAGTGTACCGCTGACAGCGATATGCGGGGCGGCGAAGGCGGAACTGGTGCGCCGATTGGCGGCATTGGGGTTGAAGCAGGCGGGGGAGATTCCCGCCGCCTTGCGGGCCACCGCGCCCCACGCCGCGACGGATGACGCGGCGCTCACCCGCGTGCACCACCTGCTGCTGGCGGCAGAGACGGCGACGTATGCCGGCGAGGCACCGGGCGTGCCGGGTACGGCGGGGTGGATTGCGCGGCAGGCGCACGCCGCGGTGACGGCGCGCGAAGGGGCGGATGGCTATCTGGGCCGCGCGCGGGCACTGCTGGAGTGGACCGACCGGCTGGCCTCCCTCGGGCTCACCTGGGCCACCATCCAGGCGGCGGACGCGGTGCGCGGGGTGGCGGCGCAGGAAACGCCATGCTTCCCCGGCATCACGCTCAACGCCTTCATCGGCGAACCGGGTGAGGTGGCGCGCATCCGTGCCATCGTGCCGAAACCGTTCGACCTGACCACCACGGTAGATGAAAAATTCCGCTTCGAGATTCCCCGCAAGGCAGGGGAGATGCTCACCCTGGAACTCACCGCGTGGAACTACTACACGCACCCCATCAGCGTCACCGTCGCCCCGCGCCTGCCCGCCGGGTGGGCCACCAACGGCGCCGCCGTACCCCTCACGCTGGCGCCGGGAACCTATCAGCGCGTCACGTATACCGTGACCCTCCCGGCGAATGTCCCGCCGGGGCTCTACACCGTCGGCGGCGCCACGACGTACCAGGGGCAGCGCGTCGAGGAGATCTACCCGATGCGCGTGCGGGTGGAGTAGCGGCGCTACCCCGTCGCCTCCGGCTCGCTTTTCACCGCGGGCTTCTGGGTGGGGGCGAAGGCGCGCTCCCAGTCCGTTTTGGCGGTGGCTTGCATGAGCACGGCCAGGGTGAGCACGACGCCGATGGTGATGGTCAGTCCGGTATACCCCTTGAAGAAGAAGGCATACGAGAAGAGAATGAGATAGACGAGCTGCGCCAGCGCGGTGGGGGCGAAGGCGAAGCGCGGGGAAACGACGATGCGCATGTAGTTGAAAACGAGCAGCAGCGACACCGCCGCGGCGATGAGGAAGGCCGCCAGCATAGCCACGTGATCCACCAGATAAGTGAAGAGCAGGTGGAAGGCGAAGAAGCCCGCCGCCAGGAAGGTGAAGTGCATGGGGTGCAAATTCACGCCGCTGATCAGGCACCACACCGTCATCACCACCAGGAAGAAGAGCAGCCCCACCGGCGCGAAGAAGGCGATGCGCGACGCCACGTCGCCGGGATTCATCCGCTCCGGTGCCGCGATGCCGATATTCCGCCCGGCGACGAGATTTTTATACGCCCAGGTCAGCGTGGACGTGCCGCCCGACGTTTTTTCGTCGTGGGGGAGATGGTGCCCGCAGGGAAGTCGTAGTTGGGGAAGTCGGTGGTCGTCGTGAGCGTAAAGTTCTTCACCCGCTTCACCCCGTCGCCAAAGGCGTATTGCCACGTGTTCAACCCCATGGTGCGGTAGTGGCAGGTGAGAGTGGCGCTCTGACCGGGCGGCAGCGTGACCCGTGCCGCGCTGCCGCTGGCGGTGGCCTCGGCGGGCACGTCGTTGCAGAGGACGGTGAAGTCATCGTACTGCATGTCGGCTGAGTCGGAGGGGAAGCTCATCACAGCCGTGAACGCGCGCGTCTCGTTGCTCGGGTTCCGGAAGGCGTAGGTACCGGCGAAATCCACGTGGTAGGTCGAGTACCACAGCAGCCCCTTCTGGCGGTATTCGAGCTGCATCTGCACGGCAAGGTCGCTCTGCTCCAGAGGGATAACCTCTTCCGCCGCGCCATGCGTCATCGTTACCCGCGGCGCGTGCTGCAACAGCGGCCCACCCGCCAACCCCTCCACCTGGGGCGTCAACTGCTGATACCCCGCCTGCGTGCGCTGCACCACGGTGTTGCCGAGGATGAACCACGCCACGCCGGCCACAACGAAGATGCGCACAATGGCCCACACGCGTCCGCTCCGCATACCGCTACCTCCCGTGTCGTCGATGGTTATAGCATAGGACGCAGGTGTGACAGGGCGACGACGCAGGTGTTACAACGGGATGAAATGATGGGGGCGAAGTGACGGGGTGACAAGGTGACAAGGGGAGGGGGTGACCGGTTTCCCGTCACCCCCTCACCCATTCACCTGGTCACCCGGTCATTTCTCGAAGCCGAAGGTGACTTCGTTCGCCCAGTGCGTCTCCCAGTAGTTGTGGAAGGCCAGGTTGTTCCACTTGGAGATGCTGCGATTGGCGGCCAGTTCGTACGACGGGCCCTTGTCGTCGGTGACGCGGAAGGAGAACTTGATGGTGTTGCCGGCGTCGAGGGCGGCCTTCACGTCGGGAATCTCCGCCCAGGGCAAGGCACATTCTACCACGCGCTGATCGGCGTCCTGGGTGTAGACCAGCTTGCCGGTGTCCACCGGGCCGCCGTCCTTCTCCGCCTTGGGTTCGTGCGGGTTGAAGTGCTTGCGCGGCACGCCCGGGGCCATCATGCGCCAGATCTCCGTCCCGCCGCCGCTCTTGGCGTTCACCGCGTGCAGGTAATATTCATAGTCGGTGTCCTGGTAGACCATGAACTGCGGCGCGGTGCCCGGCACGAGGGGCAGCAGTTGCTTCTTCGCCGTCGGCAGTACGTTGAAGCCGATGGACAGGCCGTCGCCGCCGCCCGGGGTGTCCGGCCAGGTGCGGTAGCTGTAGCGGCGCACGCCTTCCGGCCATTTCATCTCCACCTGCTTGCCGTTTACCATTTTGTAGGAGACCGCCGGGTAGAAGTAGTCGTCGTCGTTGCGGGTGGCGTAGCGGATCTCCCCGCCGTTGGGGGTGGTGTCCGTCACCTTGGCGGCGAAGTAGAAGTTGTCCTTGTCATAGGCCAGGTAGGCCACCGTGAAGCCGGCGCCGGTCTTCGCGGGGAACTTCACGAAGGGCAACCACGCCGACTCGGTGAGGTTCGGACCGCCGCTGCCGGCGCTCGTCACGATCTGCGGCAGCACGCCCTTCCAGTCGTCCAGCTTGCCGTCCACGGTGATGGTGCGGTGGGCGATCACGTCAGCGTGCACGTTCTCCCGCAGCAGCGCTTGTCCATCCTTGCCGGCGTCGAAGTTCACGGCGAGGGCGTAGGTGTTGTCTTCGCGCGCCGTGCCGCCGGTGATATGCACCGGGAGCGTCTTCATCTCGAAGGGGGCGAAGGTGAGCGTCTGCGTCGGGGTGTCCAGCGTCAGCCCGCCGAGGGCTACGGTCATGGTCGCGGTGAGCTTCCGGTTGAGCACGTTCGTCACCGTCAGCGTCACCGCCGCACCGGCGTCCACGCGCGCCGTCAGGTCCGCCGCCTTGATCTCTACCGGCTCGTAGCCCGCCACGTAGGCGGCGCGCACGGCGTCGAGCAGCTTGGCAAAGCTACCCTTTTTGCCGTTCGTGCGCAGGAAGTAGCCGAAGCCGTTGAGGGGCACGGTGATCTTGCCGCCCTTCGCGGCCACCGCGTTGCCGTAGAAGTCGTAGAGCGAGAAGGCGCCTTTGCCGTTGCCGAGGGTCATGAACCCGTCGGTGAGCAGGGCGTCGAGCTTCATCTGCTTGGTCAGCGCGTCGCGCTGGTCGGTGGGCGCCTTGGCGAGGGCCTGCGCGTCGGCGAGCAGTTTGGCGCGGTTATTGCGGCCGAGGACGGTGCGGAATTTGCACAGGTCGCGTTCATACACCGCGCCCAGATCGCCCACGATCACCACCGTGCCGTCGTCGGGGTTGCCGTTCAACCCGTCGAAGACGAAGACCCATGGCAGCCCGTTGGGGAAGAGCACCTGCTTGAAGTCACGCTGACCGATGAAGAGCTGCGTGGCGGCAATGCCCGCGCCGCAGGGGTAGGCCTGCATGACGTGGATGCGCTTCGTTTTGCCGTCGGGGGTGCGCATGTCGTAATCTTGCGGGTCGCGGATCACGTCGTGCAGCACGCCGGCGGTGCGCTTCAGCCCCTGTGCGCGCATCGAGGCGATGACCGCGGCGACTTTGTCCTCCGAGTTGGCGATCCAGCTCTCGGTGTCCCACGGCTGCACCGGGCCGTATTCGCCCGTGCGGTTGGCCCACGACGGGATCAGCGCCGGCACGTTGTCCAGCGGCTGGTAGTGGATGCTGGTGAAGTCGAGCCACGGCAGGAAGGTGTCCTTGCCGTCGGAGAAGAGTTTGTCCTCCGTGTTCATGGAGGAGCAGCACCCGCCGATGAGCACCTTGACGTTGTCCGCCTTGCGCGCGTCCACCACGCCCTTGGCCATGTGCTCGTACATCTCGCGGTAGCGCGGCGTGTCGGCGCCCCAGCCGGAGATGGACATGCCTTCCCACGGCTCGTTCCACAGCTCCACCGCGTTTACCGGCCCTTTCGGCCAGCCGACGTTGGAGGCGATGGTGTGCATCCAGGTCTGGAATTGCTCATCGTATTTCGGTTCCCACGCGAAGTCTCCGGGATATTCGAATTTGCCAACGCCTTTGTCATCGAGGAAGCCGCGGATGGTGCCCAGCGGCATGGTGCCGTAGTCGCCACCCTCGATGCAGAGCATGCAGGTGATGTCATACTTCGACATCGTTTCGCACTGCTTCTGCAGTTCGGCCATGCCCCGTTCGCCTTCGGCGCCGGTGCGGAAGCCCCATTCGTTGCGCGTGCCTTTGATGCCCAACCGCTGCCACAGCCCGCACATCTCCGGGCTCACCTCGCGCAGGTCGAGGGCGTACGTCGGGTTCTGCACCTTGCCCGGGGTGGCCTTCGGGGTGCACAGGAAGGAGGCGGCGAACTGGCGGCCGTAGCCGGGAATATCCAGCACCAGCGCGTAGGCGCCGAACCGCTTGGGCACCACCGGCTTCACCGTGATGTCCACATAGCCTTTGACGGGGATATTCAGCGTCACCGGGACCGCGCCGCAGTCGGCGATCTTGTGCACGAACTGCGTCCAGCCGTCCAGCGGGTCGCTGGTGGTGCCGTACTGCACCGTCGCCGCCGTGCCCGTCACCTGCAGCGGCTTATTGGAGGTGTTCACCACCTGCAGGGTGAAGGCGGCGTCGTCACCCGGCCAAAAGACGTTGGAGACGCCGGTGCAGGCGATTTCCTGCACGGAAAAACTGGCGGTGGGTGTGACGCCGAGTAGCGCGTCCAGCCCTTTGAACTTCTCGGCGGAGGCCATCCCGGCGCAGAGCACGCACAGCACGACCAGCCCGCCCCACAAACGCATCTTCATGGAGAAGGTCCTTTCACAACGGAGATCACCGCACTATTTCGCCAGGGAAAGGCCAACGCCTGCCGGGGTGGGGGTTCCACCGGTACAAAATAATTCTCTTGTAGTGGACTTTCGCACTTTCCGATCTGACTTCCTGCTGACCGGGGGCTTGTGTCCCGCTCCGGCGTTCACGCAGCGCGGGCCGCGTGGTCGATGAGCAGATCCACGTCGGTCGGATTAATGGCACGAGCGGGGTCCGCGCC
>CAIYQO010000160.1 GCA_903928345.1 uncultured bacterium
GGCGCGGACCCCGCTCGTGCCATTAATCCGACCGACGTGGATCTGCTCATCGACCACGCGGCCCGCGCTGCGTGAACGCCGGAGCGGGACACAAGCCCCCGGTCAGCAGGAAGTCAGATCGGAAAGTGCGAAAGTCCACCGTAGACAAGCCTGCCAGGTGATGAGCGTAATAAATTCTTTTCACAATTACACCCGTTACGACAGGACTCCTTGCTCAATCCAATACGCCGAACGCCATACGCTGTCGAGATAATGCAGGATAAGGTGGATTTTCACTCGAGGCCGGTCGGTGGTCGCCGATGTCACGCAAGAGCGTATCTGTCGATCATCTGGATGGGATGATCGGCAATCGCAGGCTTGGTTCGACTTGACATTATTACGAGAAACACGTAGTATTTTCCTGGATTTCTCGTCACATCTACAACTACGAGCGCATAATGAAGCCGCAAGAATTCTTTGCCACGAGACCAGTGTTTACCCTACCCGAGTTTCGCGAGGCCGTGGAGCCGACTCGGGAGCATCCCCGCGCGTCTGAGCATACGCTGGCCTATTATAGCAAACAGGGACGACTGCGGCGCATACGGCGCGGGGTATATGCCGTGGTGCCGATGGGCAGCACCCCCGAACAATTTCCTTTCGATCCCTTCCTCGTCGCCGGCAAGCTGACCGAGGATGCCATACTCGGGTATCACACCGCCTTAGCCTGTTACGGCAAGACCTATTCCGCTACTGATCACTTTCAGGTGATCACACAACAGCAGTTTGCCCCAATCCTTCTTCCAGGCGCCGTATTTTCCGGTGTCTCGTTTCCCCGTGCGCTGATGCTTGCGGACCAGACCATGGTCGAAACGACGATGGTCGACCGGAGTGGCGTGCCCGTGCGCGTCACCACGTATGAACGCACATTGGTGGATTCATTGGATCGCCCGCAATATAGCCCATCCTGGGAAGAGCTCTGGCGTGCGTTAGCCTTAATCGAGTATGTGAATCCCGACGCCGTCATCCGCTATGTCCATTTGCTCGGAAATGCCACGACGGCCGCAAAGGTCGGTTTTTTCCTCGAACACCACCGCGAGGCACTGATGATCGACGATACGGTGTTCGCACAATTGGAAGCGTTACGACCAAGATCGCCGCAATATATCATGGGGCAACGCCACGGGGGGCGATTAATCACACGCTGGAACCTGGTCGTGCCCGAGCAAGTCGCGAACCGCGGCTGGGAGGAATTCTGATGCGTATCTCACGCGAGCATCTGATGCAGGAAGCGACTGCCACCGGGTTTCGCCCGGAAATGCTGGAAAAAGTCATCCATCTGCTGTCGTTGTTGGATGCCTTGCGGCAACATCCATTTCTCACGGATCGCTGGGTGCTCAAAGGTGGCACGGCGCTGAATATCTTTGTCTTTGATCTCCCACGCCTATCGATTGATATCGATATCAACTATATCGGCGCCGCAGACCGGGAGATGATGCTTGCTGAACGTCCGAAGGTTGAACAGGCTATCACGGCGGTCTGCCAGCGTGAAGGTTTCACTATCCAACGCTTGCCGGATGAACATGCCGGCGGCAAATGGCATTTGCGGTACGATGGTGCGTTGGGACAAGGTGGGAATCTCGCGCTGGATATCAATTTCCTGCTGCGCGTTCCGCTCTGGCCCATCGTTACCAGCAATTCCTGTCCAGTGGGCACGCATGCCGCCCGGGACATTCCTGTCCTTGATCCTCACGAATTGGCCGCTGGCAAATTTGCCGCCCTGTTCACGCGACATGCTGCGCGGGATTTATTCGACGCGCATCTGTTACTGACCAAACGGACCTTTATTGTCGCGCAACTGCGCTTGGGCATGTTATTGTATGGTGCGATGGGCCGGACGGATTGGCGAACAGTCTCTATCGACCACATCGGATTTGAAGCCAAGGAATTGGAACACCAACTCATCCCGGTGTTGTCCGCATCTGTGTCGATGGGCATCGACGATACCGCGATCTGGGCGCGGCAATTGGTCGCGCACTGCCAGGAGCGCTTTGCCGCACTGCTACCATTGACGACGGAAGAACGGGAATTTCTCGACCGTCTCCTGGACGCAGGTGAAATAGTGCCGGCATTAGTCACCGATGATAGCGCCCTGCAAGACCGCATCCTGGCGCATCCCGCCATCCAATGGAAGGCGATGAATGTCAGGCAAATGCGGTCACGGGGTGGCGTATAACCGTAGGTCGGTGGTTGGAAGCGGGGTCGTGGTTCTTTATTCGAGCGTAGGGATACCACGAAGTGAACCACTGACCTCCGAGGTGGAAATCGGCCTGAGATGGCCGGTGACACCACACCGGTCGTATATACAGATCGGTGCAAAGGGTCTGGGAATTGTAGCGGGGTCATGAAGGTCTCGGGTTCAAATTGAACGTAACCCGCTCTAAAAACCAGACTTTTTGACGAAAATCGAGACAATATTTCAATCAGATTTTGTCAATTCCGAGATGAAATGAGCGTATTTACACCACACATGTGTTCTCTTCTAAAAATGAGCGCACCCCCGCTACCATCATTAGAGGTGGACTTTCGCACTTTTCCTCTCGCGTCTCGGCCTTGCCTCTGTCTCCGGAGCAA
>CAIYQO010000161.1 GCA_903928345.1 uncultured bacterium
GGCGCGGACCCCGCTCGTGCCATTAATCCGACCGACGTGGATCTGCTCATCGACCACGCGGCCCGCGCTGCGTGAACGCCGGAGCGGGACACAAGCCCCCGGTCAGCAGGAAGTCAGATCGGAAAGTGCGAAAGTCCACCGGTTGTACCTACAAATACTTCATCCGGCAACACTGGCGCCAACCAGCCCGACCTCCTCATCCGTGGCAGCAGCGAAACGTCCTTCGTCGGCGACGGAACGTATGACGAGACCAGCGAGCAGAAGGCGCTTTCCGCCACGGTGGGGTCGTACAGCTATGTCGTGCGCCTCAAGAACGCCGGCACGGCGGCGGACACCATCACCCTGAAGGGCGGCACGGTACCGAGCGGGTGGTCGGTGCTCTATGGCGACACGACGAAGAACAACGCCGACATCACCGCCGCCATGACCGCCGGGCTGCAAAAGACCCTCGCCGCGGGGGCGACCTTCGACGTGCTGGTGCAGTTGACGCCGGGCAGCACCGTGGCGTCCGGCGCGTCGGCGGACCTGCGCATCGCCGCCACCTCCGGCACCGACGCGAGCAAAACCGACGCGGTGCACGCGCTGGCCACGGTGACGGCCGCGACGGCGACCGGCAAGTTCACCCTCATCGCCGATCCGGCCACCGGCGCGACGGTAGGGAAAGCGGTCACGCTGACCACCACCGGGCTGTCGAGTGGCTACGAGTACCGCTTCTTTATCGGCAGCAACAACGCCTGGACGCCTATCCGCGCCTACGCGGTGGCGAACGGCTGCAGTTGGACGCCGACGACAGCGGGCCTCTACAACCTGCTGGTGTGGGCGCGCAAGGTCGGCTCCACCCGCGACTGGGAGCTGAACACGACCGTCTGGAACTACGTGGTGGGCAGCGCGAGCACCAGCGGCGTGTCGCTGTTCGCCTCGCCGTCCGCGGGCGCCAAGGCCGGCGCGGCGGTGACGCTCTCCGCCCAACAGACGGGCATCAAAAAGCCGGAATACGCCTTCTATACCTCCAACGGCAGCGCGTGGACGCTGCAACGTCCCTACGCCGCCACCGCGAGCGCCTCGTGGACGCCGACGCTGGCCGGCAAGTACGCGCTGCTGGTCTACGTCCGCGAACAGGGGAGCAACGCCACCTACCAGCTCTCCGGCATGATCAAAGAGTTCGTCGTCGCCGCGAAGTAGCGCCGACGACGCGGCATCCGCACGGCGGCCCGTCTTCCGGACGGGCCGCCGTGGTGTTATCTGGGAGGGGTCTATGCGTGCGGTGATTCAGCGTGTCTCCCGCGCCGCGGTGACGGTGGACGGGGTGGAAGTGGGGGCCATCGCGATGGGGTTCCTCGTTTTACTGGGCGTGGGGCATGGCGACACGGCGGCGGACGCCGACTACCTGGCGGAGAAGATCGCCCACCTACGCGTCTTCGAGGACGAGGCGGGGAAGATGAACCGCGCCCTTCTCGATGTCGTTGGCGCGGCGCTGGTCATCTCGCAGTTCACCCTCTACGGCGACGCGCGCAAGGGCCGCCGCCCCAGCTTCAGCGACGCCGCCCCGCCCGCACCCGCCGACCGGCTCTACCAGTACTTCTGCGCCGCCCTCGCCGCCCACGGCATCCCCGTCGCCCGCGGGGTCTTCCAGGCGGAAATGTCCGTCTCCCTCGTCAACGAAGGGCCGGTCACGCTGCTGCTGGATAGCACGAAGAATTTCTAACCTTCTTCGATCGCGGCCTTCTGTGCCATGATCGCCTTGATCGCTTCCGGCGGGAACTTGGGCTGGCGGTCGTAGGTGTAGAGGCCGTTAACCTCCTGCTCCACGTCGGTAAGCTGGGTGTAGCAGAGGGCGCACATGGCGGGGTGGCGCAGGAGCGCCTCGGCGAGACCGCGGAAGCGTTCGATGAACTCCGCCGCGCTCTGCGGCCGGTTACCGTAACCCCACGCGGCGTCGCCGGCCTGGCCGGGATTCCACCAGATGCCGCCGTATTCGCTCACGAAGTACGGCTGTCCCGGCGCGGGTTGCAGATCGGTGCCTTGCCAGCCGGCTACCGCGTTTTGACTGCGCAGCATGTCGTAATGCGCGGCGAAGACGGCGGGGTCCTGCTCGTAGTCGTGCACGTCATAGACATCCGTCACCACGTGCACGTAGCCGCTGGTGTCGATGACGGGCCGCGTCGGGTCGAGGGCCTTCGTCACGCGGTAGATCTGCCGCAGCACCTCGGGGTTCTGACTCGTCGATGTCTCGTTGAAGGGGCACCAGCCGACGAGGCTCGGGTGGCTGTAGTCGCGCGCCAACGCGTCCAGCCATTCCGTCTGGAAGCGCTCCAGCGCCGCCGGGTTGGCCAGGTCGAGCCCCCAGCTCGCCATCTCCCCCCAGACCAGGTAACCGAGCTTGTCCGCCCAGTAGAGGAAACGCTCTTCGAAGACCTTCTGATGCAGGCGTGCGCCATTGAAGCCCATCGCCATGCTGCGCTCGATGTCCGCCCGCAACTCGGCGTCGCTCGGTGCGGTGTAAATGCCTTCCGGGTAGAAGCCCTGGTCGAGGATGAGGCGCTGGAAGACCGGCTTGCCGTTGAGCAGCACCGCGGGGCCGCTCAGCGTGATGCTGCGCAGGCCGAAGTAGCTCGATACGACGTCCCACTGCTTCCCGTCACTCATCACCAGCCCGAGACGGTACAGTGTAGGCGACTCCGGCGACCAGGGGCGCACCTCGTCAAGCGTCAGGCGGACGCGAAAGACATTGCCCGTCGGCGGCACGTTTTTCACCTGCGCCACCATACGCTCGTCGTCGAGAAAGGCCGCTACTTCCAGCGTCAGCCCGCGCGGGTCGCCGACGATAGGCACTTCCACGTCCACGCCGCCGTTTTCCAGGTCGGGAGTGATGCGCGGGCGGCCCAGGTAGCGCCGCGGCACCGGCTCCAGCCAGACCGTCTGCCAGATGCCCGTGGTGCGCGTATACATGCACTCGTAGGAGGCATAGCGCTTGCTCTGTTTTCCGGTGGGTTGCAGCGGCGAGCGGGTGTCGTCCTCCGCGCAGACGGTGAGGACGTTCTCGCCGGGGTGCAGCAGCGCAGTGATGTCGAAGGTGAAGCCCACGTACCCGCCGCGATGCGTGCCGGCGCTGACGCCGTTCACCCACACCTCGCAGTCGTAGTCCACCGCGCCGAAGTGCAGCAGCACGCGTTGCTCCGCCCAGGCGTCGGGCACCGTCACCGCGCGGCGATACCACACCGCGGGTAGAAAGTCGGTGTCGGTCACGCCGGACAGCCGGCTCTCCGGGCAGAAGGGCACGGTGATCTGCGTGTCATACGGCGCGTCGCCCGCCAGCCCGCGCGCCCGCCCGGAGCGCCCGGGATCGCGCTGAAACGCCCAGGCGCCGTTCAAATTCAGCCACTGTGCGCGCGCAAATTGCGGGCGGGGATGCTCGGGACGTGGGATGGACATGGGATGCCTCCGGTAATGCAAAGTGAAAAATGAAAAGGGGAAATGCGTGCCTGTCCCCATTGTTCACGGCGAAGTAACGCCTGCGTCTGCTGTATGGTAATCGCCCGCGCGGACGGCGTCAAGGGCTTGTTTATGCCACCAAATAGGGGGTATAACGAGTAGTATTATCCCCGTAAGGAGGTCGGCATGTCGCGACGTTCGACGCGTATGGTGAGCTGGATCGGCGTGGGGGCGGCGGCGCTGCTCTTTGCCGTGAGTCTGCGGGCCGGACACTCGCAAGGACCCGATCCGCTGACGGCGGGCAAAGACGCCTTTCTGGAGAACTGCGCCGCGTGCCACAATGCGTCGCACCGGGTGGGGCCGCCGCTGGCGACGGACATGGGCTACTTCATCCGCGCCGGGGTGCCCGCGCAGGCGATGGGCGGCATGTTGGTGCACGCCGTACGCAACCGCCCCGCGGAGTCGCGTATGCCCTCCTTTGCGGAAAAGGATCTGAGCGACGCCGACGCGGCGAACATCGCCCTCTACCTGGGCAGCCAGACGAAGGCCCCCGACGCCCCCGTGACGCTGGGCACGCCGGAAAAGGGGCAATGGATGTACAGCGTGGCGTGCGCGTCGTGCCACGGCGACCAGGGCGAGGGCAAGGGCCACGCGCCCGCGCTGGCGGCGATGATGAACGGGATGAAGGCGATGAAGGCGCCCCCCAATATGGCGCTGGGCATGGTGATGCTGGCGACGCGCAGCGGCTCACTGCGCATGCCCACCTTCCCGGCCCCCAAGCTGACCGACGACCAGCTCAAGGACATCGCCGCCTATATCTGGAGCTTCCCGCCCCCGCCGCCCACCGCCGCCCCACCGAAAGAAGGGGCGAAAGCGGAGAAGTAGCCCGCTACAGGGGAACGAACCGCAAAGACACGAAGGACACGAAGATAGCGCAAAGGGTTGGGATCTGGATGACAAGGGCCTTTGCGTAACCTTTGTGTTCTTAGTGTCTTTGCGGTTCGTTCTCGGGCGGTCCCCTTCGATGCCACACGGTGTAAGTCGCCGCCCCGGCAGGTATCTCCGGTGGTGAAAGCGAAGTGAGAAGCTGGACTTTTACCAAAGGGGTTGCGCCGTGGATGCGACACAGCAATGCGTGAGCGTGTGCCTGTACCTGATCGATGGGCAGCGCCATCAATTTTTGCAGACGAGCGCCGAAGGCGTGCCGGAGATGCTCGAGCACCTGCGCCGCACGAAGGTCTTCGGGCAGCCGAATCTGCTGGTGCAGGGCGACGATGCCCTATCCACCTTTCCCACCCACGCCGTGGCGCGCCTGGATCTGCTGACCGCCGCGCCGATTCCCCCCATTTGCCCCTCGACCTGGACGGAGGCCCACGAGCTGACCGCCGAGGAGTTTCTGCAGCGGCGGCTTGAAGTACGGCGCGACAGCCAGGGGCACCCGCGTGAGCGCATCCGCGACCAGGCGCACACCCTGCTGGTCGCCTACGACCTGCTGGGCGGGTACCCGGTGTATCTCGAAGCGCAGGTGATCCGGCCCGACGATGTCCCGCGCCCCAACCTCACCGCGTCCGATCTGGGCATGGCGCGCCAGCACGCCCCGCAGCACACCATCGCCTTCGACCGCCGCGACGGCGGCTATGCCTTCCTCAACAGCACCAACATCGTGCGCACCTACCGCTATCCCGGCGGCCTCAGCCGCAGCCCCAACATGCTTCTCTTCGAAGGCAAAGAGCTGCGCGAGCCGGATTTGCGGACGTGCCTGGAATAGCGGCGCGCGATGTCAGGCCGCCGGCCGGCCCTTCCCACCCTGATCGGCCACTTCTTTAATGAAGAGAAGGATGCCCAGGTAGGCAACGATCGGCATCCAGCCGAAGAGCACATAGAGCGGAAGGTAGCTTCTGGGGTTGGCGAGCGGGTTGCCGACCACATAATAGTCATACAACGAGGTCAAAATACCCGCGAGAAATACGATAAGCACCGCGGGGAGAATCCCGTGGAATTTGTAGCGAAAGATGCAGTAGATCGGCACCAACAAAAAGACCACGCCGTATACGACTGTCGAAAGCGGCAGATGCATCGGTCGTATCGTACTCCGAAACAGATTGTATGACAACGCGCGGGTCGTTGTAACACCAAACCTATAGTGGACCCCAAAATCTGTACAATAGAGAAGGGGTAGCTTAAGTGGCAGACAAGCGTATCAGACGCACCTTTAGCCCGGCATTTAAAGCACGTGCGGTGTGCGAATTATTGAAGGGCGACCGGACGGTGGCCCAGGTGGCGAGTGATCTCACGGTCCATCCCAACCTGCTGACGAAATGGAAGCAAACGGCGATGGAAAAGATGCCGACGCTCTTCACCGATGAAGGCCAGCACGCCGTGGCCGACCTGAAGGCCGACTACGAAGACCAGATCCAGAACCTCTACGCGGAGATCGGTCGCCTCACGACGCAACTGTCGTGGGTCAAAAAAAAATGTGGTCTCGACGGTGGGGACGGCGACGCGCCGGTCGTGGGTCGTCGACGATCCGGCGCTCTCCCTCACCGCGCAGGCGGCGTTGGCGGGGATTAGCCGGTCGAGCCTGTATTACGAGCCCGTGCCCCCGACGCCGGACGAGATCGCCATCAAGCACCTCATCGACGAATGGTATACCGCGATGCCGTTCCTGGGGAGTCGCAAGTTCACCGAGATGCTGCGGAAGCGGGGGTATCCGGTGAATCGCAAGCGCATCCAGCGGTACCTGCAGGAGATGGGGCTGGTGCCGATCTATCCGGGGCCGAACCTGAGTCGCCGGGACGCCAAGGCCGGGATCCATCCGTACCTGCTGCGCGAGCTGGCGATCACCGGTCCGAATCACGTGTGGGGGATCGACATCACCTACATCCGGCTCACCGAGGGCTGGTGCTACCTGGTGGCGGTGCTGGACCTGTTCTCGCGCTACGTGGTGAGCTGGGAACTCGACGACACGCTGGAGTTGCCCTTTGTGCTGTCCGCCGTCGAACGGGCGCTCTCTGGGCCGGTGCCGCAGATCTGGAACAGCGACCAGGGCAGCCACTTCACCAGCCCGCACTACCAGCAGCGGCTCACGGGGGCCGGGGTGCAGATCAGTATGGACGGCAAAGGGCGGGCGCTGGATAACATCTTCGTGGAGCGGCTCTGGCGGACGGTGAAATACGAGGAGGTGTACCTGAAGGGGTATGCCGATCCGCGCGAGGCGCGCCAGGGGCTGACGGCCTACCTGGGCTTTTACAACGAGCGCCGCCTGCACCAGGCGCTGGGCTACCGGACGCCGGCAGCGGTCTACTACGGCACCGAGGCCCTGACCGAAATGGGTGCGCGGTCGGGGCTCTTGTCAACCACCTAACGGGGTGGTAGAGTAATCGATGAGGGAAGGGCCGGTGTGGGACGGCGAGGCCGGTGCACACACCTTCACCCGTGGACTGTCACGGAACGGAATCCACCTCAGAAGCCGTTTGAATGAACTTCCCCTTCGTTGGGTAATTTCCTGCCCAGGTGGTCACATGGAGGAGAGACAAGGGCTTTCGCGACCCGAACAAGCCCCCGAGTCCCTGTGTAGCCATCTTCGCCGATCCGATGTCCC
>CAIYQO010000162.1 GCA_903928345.1 uncultured bacterium
GGCGCGGACCCCGCTCGTGCCATTAATCCGACCGACGTGGATCTGCTCATCGACCACGCGGCCCGCGCTGCGTGAACGCCGGAGCGGGACACAAGCCCCCGGTCAGCAGGAAGTCAGATCGGAAAGTGCGAAAGTCCACCATAACTATAGGGGCTGTTATGGGAGACAGGCAACAGCACTCGGGTATCCCGGAGGAATCCCCCCATGCCGTGGCGCAAAGCATCGCGAGTGCAAGCACGCTAAACCATCGTCGGAAAGGCATGAAACCGGCCTCCATGTACCTAAAGACAGCAATCATGCCACTTTCCATGCGCCTCAGTGCAATTAATATTGCAGTGACATGCCCACATACGGCCCGGCGAGGGACATGTGCTCGGAGAACATGGTGCGATACCCGACTTTGAGCGAAAGGTAGCGGGTGTTGGCGACAGCGGCGAGGTCGACATCGTTCATACCGTCGCCGGCGAGCAGGCGGAGTTCGGCACCCCAGGGGTGGCCGCGAGGGTGGTAGAAGAACGGCACGGTGACGGCGGCGCGGCCAAAGGTGCTCTTGCCGGCGAGGATAAAGGCGCCGAGGCCGGGGGCGCATTCGAGATCCGTCGAGATGGACAGGCGGTTCGCGAGCAGGATTTCCGTCACGTCGAGGGTATCGGCGGGGTGCGCTTCGCGGTAGCGCGTGGTATTCACGAAGAGGGCGACGGCGCCATACCCGCCCTCTGCGCGCCAGTCGCAGGCTTGCATGTCGGGATTGATGATGCGAAAGGCGACATCCACCCGCGCCATGGGCAGCAGCGGCTCCCCGCATTGCCGGGGGATGTAGGGCACCGAAGCCTGGCGCGGCTTCGCCACGCGCAGGTAGCTCAAGCGGCTCCACTCTTCAGGACCGGGTTCATGGCCTTTCTCGTCGTTGTCCCGGTCGCGGTCGTGGTTGGTCGGAGTCGGCGGGTCAGCTTGTGCGACGTCTCGCTCGAACCGATCCAGCCGGCTTTCTCCCCACGCCGCGGTGAAGAGCAGCGTGAGCACGAGGATGCCGCACAAGCGCTGCAAGTGCATCGCCCCCGCCTCCTTCCATGAGTTCCTACGGGGATAGACACGGAAGATGAGGGGTTGTCTTGCTACCCGCGCGGGGTGGGGACGCTGGGCCAGTTGCCGGCGTCGGCGATGATCTCCAGGATGCAGCGGGCGAGCTTTTCGTGGTCGTGGCGGGCGAGGTGGGTGGCGGCGAGCAGGTTGGCGACCACCGGCTGCGAGCCTTGGGCGCGGATGCGCGCCAGGTCGGGCTCCACGAAGCACTGCCCTTTTTCCGCGTAGAGGGCGAGCACTTCGTCGGCGGGCTTTTGCGCGTTCACCACCACGTAGTCGAATGGGTTGCGTCGGCCCAGGTGGTCGAGCACCACCTCCAGGTGGCGCGAGGCGGTGAAGGCGTCCGTCTCCCCCGGCTGGGTCATCACGTTGCAGACGAAGATCTTCACGGCGGGCGAGGCGATGATGGCGTCGGCGAGGCCGTGGATGACCAGGTTGGGGAGCAGGCTGCTGTAGACGCTGCCGGGGCCGACGATGATGATGTCGGCATTGCGGATCGCGGTGACCGCCTCGGGCAGCGGGCGCACGTCGGGCGGGTTGACGCTGATCTCGGTGATGGTGCCGGGGTGGTTCACGATGGCCGTCTCGCCTTCCACCACGGTGCCGTCGGCCATCACCGCGCGCAGCACCAACGCGTGCTCGGCGCTGGGCAGCACGCGCCCGCGCACTGCCAGCACCCGGCTGACCTCGCGGATGGCGTCCTGAAAGTCGCCGGTCATGTCGCGCAGCCCGGCGATGATCAAATTGCCCAGGCTGTGGCCGTCGAGCCCCTGGCTGTTGGCGGGGAAGCGGTACTGGAAGAGCTGCTCCATCAGCGGCTCGGCCTCGGCCAGCGCCACCAGGCAGTTGCGGATGTCGCCCGGCGGCGGCATGTTCAAATCGTTGCGCAGCCGCCCGGAGGAGCCGCCGTCGTCGGAGACGGTAACCACGGCGGTGAGATCGAGCGGGTAGACCTTCAGCCCGCGCAGCAGCGTGGAAAGTCCGGTGCCGCCGCCCAGCCCCACCACGTGCAGGCGGGGGGTGTCCGCGGCGCGCTCCAGCAGCGCGTGCAGCAGTTGGCGCCCGGTGGTACGCGGGTTGGCGATGTAAGTGAAGGCGCGGATGAGCCGGCGCACGCCCCATGACACCAGCCCGACGCCCACCACCGCCAGCACGATGCCCGCCAGGCGCGGCCCGCGCGGCGCCATATCCAGCCCGGTGAGGGTATTCCAGACCCGCCACAGCGCTTCCCGCGGCCCGGTGGGCGACAGGAGCAGGTCAAAGCCATAGGCGAAGCACAGCATCCCGGCCACGCCGACCAGGATCCAGCGTTTGATGCGCGTCCCCGGTAATAACAACCGCAGTAAATTCACGCGATACTCCGGACGTTACAAGTTGAAGGTTGAAAGTTGAAAGTGGCTTACGCTTCTACGTCATTCACCTTCAACATGTAACTTTCAACTCGTACGTCATTTCTTCCAATCGCGGTGTTCCAGCACCACGTCGTACCCGTTGGTGCGCAGGTGGTCGCTGATGAGGCGGGCGAAGACGACTGAGCGGTGGCGGCCCCCGGTGCAGCCGATGGCCACGGTGAGGAAGGATTCCCCCTCCTCCTTGTAGCGCGGCAGCGTGAAGGTGAGCAGCTCCTGCAGCCGGGTGAGGAACTCCGCGGCGTCGGCGTCGGCCATCACGTACGCCTCGATGGACGGGTCGGCGCCGGTGAGCGCCTGCAACTCGGGCACGTAGTGCGGGTTGCGCAGGAAGCGCACGTCGAACATCAGGTCGGCATCCATCGGTACGCCGTATTTATAGCCGAAGGAGAGCACGTTCACCGTCATCTTCGCGGTGGTCACCGTGTCGCTGAGCAGCGCGGCGATCTCGTCGCGCAGGCCGCGCGAGTTGGTGTCGGTGGTGTCGATCACCTTGTCGGCGGCGGCGCGCATCTCGGCAAGCTGGCGCACCTCCAGCCGGATGCTGTCCAGCAGCGAGCGGTGACGGGTGGCCAACGGGTGGCGGCGGCGCGTTTCCTTGAAGCGGCGCACCAGCGCCTCCTCGGCAGCCTCCAAAAAGAGCAGCCGCGGGCGGAAGCCCAGCGCGCGCAGGTTGACCACCTCCGCCGCCGTGCTCTGGAAGAAGTGCCCGCCGCGGATGTCCATCACCACGGCGACGCGCGGCACCCGCCCCTGCGAATGCGCGCACAGCTCGGCGAACTGCGGCAGCAACGCGGGCGGCATGTTATCCACGCAGTAAAAGCCCATGTCCTCCAGGCCGTGTATGGCCTGAGTTTTCCCCGCCCCGGACAACCCGGTGACGATCACGAACTCTTGCGCCGCGTTGCGCGGGTGATGCTTTTCTCCCACGGGACGTGTCATACGCCATAGTCTACCAGATTTTGCCGCGTTCCGCATGGGGGGCGTGTCGCGCGGGGGGGACGGGACGATTGACCGTCCCGTCGTAATTCGTTATCGTAAATCGTGATCGTCACTCGTATTTCGAATGACGATGACGAAAGACGATCGTTGGCGACAAGGAGCACCGCATGACCCCCCGCATCCTCCTCACCATGGGCCGCAATACGGCGCACCTGCATCATGGGGCGCCGACGCCCAACGCGTGCGTGGAGCAGGCGTATCTCGACGCGGTGCTGCGCGCGGGCGGGGCGCCGCTGGGGCTGGCGGCGGGGGTGGCAGGGGCGGCGCTCGACGCGGCGCTGGACGCCGTCCACGGGGTGCTGCTCACCGGCGGGGGCGACGTATGCCCCGACTTCTACGGCGCGACGGCGCATCCGGCGGCGGGGGGGCACCTGGCCGCGCGCGACGCCACCGAGATCGCCCTGGCGCGCGCGGCGCTGGCGCGGGGCGTGCCGCTGCTGGGCGTCTGTCGCGGCATCCAACTGCTCAACGTGGCGCTGGGCGGCACGCTGGTGCAGGACATTCCGACCGAATGGCCGTCCGCGCTGCCCCACCGCGACCCCGACCCCGCCGGCGAGGCGCGCCACGTCATCGACATTACGCCCGACAGCCTGCTCGCGCGCGTTATAGGCGCCACCGCGCTGGAGGTCAACAGCTATCACCATCAGGCGATCCGCGACCTCGCCCCGGGCCTCGTTATCACCGCCCGCGCCCGCGACGGCGTAGTCGAAGCGGTGGAACGCCCCGGCGCCCCGCTGCTCGCCGTGCAATTCCACCCCGAGGAAGCGCCGGACGACCCGGCGTGCCGGGCGTTGTTCGGGTGGCTGGTCGAAACGGCGTCATGCCCACAGGGTAGCATTACATCAGCCCAGGGAACATCTCTGGGTTCTGGGATCGGATGAACGCTCTTTATAGGGAATACACCACGATAATAGCTCACCCTTTCAGGGTTTGACCAGTTCCGGTCATTGCAGACCCAGGGTTTCACATTATTGGAATGGTTGTCGGTTATTCGACCTGACGTTAAAACGTCAGGCTACCGGCTGCGCCCCTTGAAAGGGGCTTGGCGAGCGTTCATGACCCTATTCTGGTGTTTCTCACCATTGAGCTTGACGTCAACTGGTGGCGGTGTCTGATTTGGGCGACCCCCCGCCGACGGAAGTCACACCGCGAGGGGGATGGCGGCGGGTGAATTTATCGAATCTGCGCTAGGCAGCAGGGCGCCTACACTTGGAAGATTGTCCGGTTGGCGATGCGGACGCCTTGCAGACGGAGATGGGGCATCTCATCATGACCCCCATTATCGCCCAGGAGGTTGGGGGACGGACATGATGGTGAGCATCAACAAGCTGTTTCAGCCAAAGACGTATCAAACGGCGAGTGGCGCCGGACTGCATCTGCCCCCGTGCGGCCGATGTAGGGGCCTACTCTGTGCGGATAGCACAGAGTAGGCCCCTACAAGTCCTCGCACAATGCATCGAATCTGTTACTCGTCTTTTTTCCGCGGAACACCGGTATCGCTACGCTTCGAACGCCATTGTCCATCCTGGTTTCGGCTTCGGTTTTGCCCCTCATTCGGACCTGATTGCACTACGGGCCCATTGGTCTTATTCGGGGATAGTCGCCAGTCCTTCTTCTCTTCGGCCATGTCGTCTCCTTCTTCAGCTCTGCACTTCGTCTGATCTGTGCCCCGTCTGGAGAGTACTAGCATATTATTTCACCCAAGCGGCGACACATCGACAATAACAATACTAGGACGAGTTTAGCAGATTGTCAAGCATTAATGTGAGTGGAAATCCTTGGAATGATAGAGGTACAGTTCGCAGTAATGTAACCCTTGGAGGACGGTCATGACGGTGGTCATCAACAAGATATTTTGCCACTGATGTATCAAACGGTGAGTGGCGCCGGACTGTATCTGCCCTCGCGTGGGCTGGTCACGGTACCGGAACGTGAAATATCCGAGGAACTGCGCCGGGCAGCAACCGTATTTTCGAATGTCTATCAGCTCTATAGATGAGAGAACAACCGTTCACTGCTTACCAGAGTCCCGATTTCATCGTGACGCCGTCGGTAGCCTGACGTTTTAACGGCAGAACGGAAAATAGCCAAGCTTCAACGTTAACATGACGTATATAGGGCATGATTGAAGCGGAATGCCGCCTGTGCGATAATACCCCCATCTTCCACCGTGAGGTAACCACCATGCTATCCCGCGTCACGCTCCCCTCCGCCCCCTTCACCGTTTCCGCCTTCTGCCTGGGTGGCGGGGGGTTCGGGTCGTCGACTACCGGCGATGCCCTCGACCGGCTGGTGGGGGCGTTTCTCGAGGCGGGGGGCGACTTTTTTGATACGGCGCACTGCTACGCCTTCTGGGCACCGGGGGGTGCGGGGTGCAGCGAGCGGGCGCTGGGGGCGTGCCTGCGCGGGTTCGGCGTGGCGGAGCGGGTGATCGTGGCCACCAAGGGCGCGCACCCCGCCGTGTTGCCCGACTACCCACGCCCGGACGGGTACATGGACCCCGATGTGGTACGCGGGGATATCGCGGAGAGTTTGGCGCGTCTGGAGCGCGGAACCATCGATCTGTATTACCTGCATCGCGACGACCCGCGCGTGCCGGTGGCGGAGCTGCTGGATGCCCTGAACGGGGAGATCGCCGCCGGGCGCCTGCGTGCGCTGGGGGCAAGCAACTGGAGCACCGCGCGCCTCGCCGAGGCCAACGCCTGTGCCGCCGCGCGCGGGTGGACGGGTTTCAGTGCCGCGCAGCCGATGTGGAACCTGGCCGCGCCGAACTTCACCGCGACGGCTGACCCCACCATGCGTTTCCTGCTCCCCGCCGACGCCGCGTGGCACGCCGCCTCGGGCGTGGCGGTCATCCCGTATTCCCCCACCGCCAACGGCTACTTCGCCACCGGCGGCACACGCGGGGGGAGTTTCGAAAACCCCACCACCCGCGCCCGCCTCGCCCGCGCCGAAGCGCTGGCCGCCGAGTTGGGCGTCTCGCCCAACCAGCTCGCCCTCGCCTGGCTGCAGAGCCACCCCTTCCCCGTGGTGCCCATCCTCGGCGCCGGGAATCCCGCCCACCTCGCCGACGCGCTGGCGACGACGGTAACGTTGAACGAGGCGCAGCGGGTGTGGCTGGCGGAGGGGTAAGGGTGCTCGTTCCGCGCCTCTTCTCCCGGAGAGAACGGGGGACGAACCGCAAAGGCGCAAAGGACGCAAAGGTTACGCAAAGAGTGAGAGAAGGTGCCTGGGAGAAGTACGTAACCGGATCAGGCTCGGGTACCGTGCTTCCACCCGGTCCTTCTTTTCCTCTTCGCGTCCCCTTCGCGTCCTTTGTGTCTTTGCGGTTCCGTCCCCCCGGCCGCGCACGCGAAACGGCCCCGGGAACGCATCCCAGGGCCGTCTCAATCTGAAATCCAAAATCCCAAATTGTCAGACCGCTTCGCCGCCGCGTTCGCGGGTGCGGATGCGTACGGCATCGAGAAGCGGCATGATGAAGATCTTGCCGTCGCCGTGTTCGCCGGTGTAGGCGGCGTCGCAGATGGCCGTCACCACGTCGTCGGGATCGACTTCGTGCACCACGGTGGTGATGCGGATTTTGCGCAGCAGGTTGATGTGTGTCTCCAACCCGCGGTAATGCTCCACGTGGCCGGCCTGATGGCCGCAGCCGTGGACTTCGTCGACCGTCATCGCGATGACGCCGAGGCGCTGCAAGGCATCCTTCACGTCGTCGAACTTATCCGGCCGAATAATCGCTTCGATTCTGACCATAATCGTTCCTCCCACAAGTAGATGGTAACGCGGCGCGGCTTAATCCGCAATCTGCATTCCGCAATCCGCAATCAGAACACTTCTTCAGGATACGCCTTGCTGCTGTGCACCGTCAGGTCGGAGCCCAGCAATTCGTCCTTGGCGCCCAGGCGGAAGCCCATGGTGCGGTTCAGGATGCCGTAGACGATGAAGCCGCCCACGAGCGCGATGGCGATGCAGAGCAACGTGCCCAGCAGTTGCGAGACGAAGCTCACCCCGCCCTGACCGCCAAAGACGACGTTGCCGAAGATGCCCGCGGCGATGCCGCCCCAGGCGCCGCCCAGCCCATGCAGCGGCCACACGCCGAGGACATCGTCCAGGCGCCACTTTTCGTTGATGAGGGTGAAGGCCTTCACGAAGATGAGACCCGCCACCACGCCGACGACCACCGCGCCGAGGGGGTGATACTTATCGGAGCCGGCGCATACCGCCACCAGGCCGGCCAGCGCGCCGTTGTACATGGCCACCGCGTCGTTCTTCGAGGCCAAGGCCCCGGCCACCACGCCGCCCACCATCGCCATCAGCGAGTTGATCGCGACCAGCCCGGAGATTTCGGAGAGTTTCCCGGCGCTGGCGACATTGAAGCCGAACCAGCCGACCATGAGGAACCAGGAGCCCAGCGCCACGTAGGGGATGCTGTGGATCGGCGGCGGGTCGCTGTGCCCGTTGGAGCGGTAGCGGCCCAGGCGCGCCCCCAGAATGATGATCGCCGGCAGCGCCAGCCAGCCGCCCATGGCGTGTACCACGACTGAACCGGCGTAGTCGTGGAACGCCGCCCCGCCGATGTGGGTGAAGAGCGCACCGACCTGATCACTCCAACGGCCCCACATGAGGGCTTCGTAAAACGGATAGATCAACCCGACGAAGATGCCGCCCGCCAGCACCTGCGTGCCGAACTTCGCGCGCTCCGCAATGCCGCCGGAGATGATGGCCGGGATACACGCCGCGAAGGTGAGCAGGAAGAAGAAGTGGATAAAATTGAAGTTATCCGCATCGCCGATGATCTGCGCCACCGGTTTGTAGAAGTGGATGCCGTACGCGATGGGGAAGCCGATGGCGAAGTAGATGAGCGTGGAGACCGACCAGTCCATCACGATCTTCGTCAGGGCGTTCACCACGTTCTTCTTGCGCACCGACCCGGCTTCCAAAAAGGCAAACCCGGCGTGCATCGAAAAGACCAGTGCCGCGCCCCACACCAGCATGAGAATGTTGCCGCGCTGGGCGAGCTGCTCCAACGTTGGAGTCATAACCGTCCTCCCTCTCGACAAGGTATTTCGGTTACATGCTATTTACGCCGCGTGTCCGAAAAATGTCACCATATTTCATTTTTGTTTCCAAATGTTTCCAACATGTTTCCGACACGGGGGAAGGGCCGGGGTTGAAGGCCGACTATCGGGGAGCGAAGTCGCGCCGCCTTGCCCGGGTGGGTGCGGCTCGCTGGCTGAAAGACGCACATCGCGGAGAAAAAGCGCGGCGGTGTGCGGCACGGGGGAGGGAAGGTGGGTAAAATCTCCGTGTCCCAGCCACTGGGGCATGTCACGAGCACGCGCGAACGGAGCGAGCGGGCCGGGTGAAGCCACCCGGCCCGCTCGTCGTTCCACCTCGCAGCGACGCATCACACACAGAACGTTGATGCACACCGGGCGCGGGGGGCTGTTCCCCGGCTTGGAATCGCGCCGCTGCTCAGCCGGTGGACGCCGGCGGATGATCTCACCAGCTCCACGTGGGTTGGCGACCGGTGGCGATCATCTTTACATGTTTCATGTCGCGCAGCCACGCGACGTAGAGCTTCCCCTGCGTCGTGTGGTAGCACAGGCCGTCGCCGACGGGCGACCAGGCCAGATCGTCGATGTCCTCCCCCGCGCCGTCGCACAACGCGTGCACGTCGGCGCCGGTGGGGCTCATCACGTAGACGGCTTTCGTGCGGATAAAGGCAATGCGCTTGCCGTCGGGGCTGAAGCGCGGGCGGGCGTCGGTCGCTTCCGTCGTCAGCACCGCCGTCGTGCCGGAGGCCAGATTCAGCATGGCCAGGCCGTGCGGCCCGTGGAAGGCGAGATGCGTGCCGTCCGCGCTGATCGACGGCTGCGCCGCGTTGGCGCCCTGCGTGAGCTGCTGTACGTTCCCCTTGCCCGCGGGCAGCAGATACAGGTCGGTGGTATCGGGGGCGGAAGCGCCGGTGCAGAGGACGGCGCGGCCGTCGGGGGTCCAGCAGGGGTCGGCGTACGTGCCGTCGTCCCCCACCTTGTGCTCGTCGCGCAGGGCGAGCCCGGCCACGTGCACCTCCGCCGTGCCGGCGCGCGAGGAGAGGAAGGCGAGCTGCCGGCCGTTGCGGCTCAGGCAGGGGACGCTTTCGTCGATGACGTTGTTCGTAAGGCGATGCAGGCCCGTGCCGTCCGGCGCCACGCGGTAGAGTTCGCCGCCTTCGTCGCCGTTGTTGCACACGAAGACGATCTCCCCCTCCCGCAGGTGCAGGATCAGCAGCGGCCCGGTGATGAGCGCCCCCACCAGCACCGCCAGCCACACCCACAGCCAGGCGGACTGCCGGGCGACAGGCGCACGCGGCCCGCGCCGCGCGCAGCGGGGGCACTCCGCCATCGCTGTCGTCAGCACCAACCCACAGGTCGCACACGCGCGCCGCGGCGGTGGGGGCGGCGGACTTGGCGGCGTATCCTGGGCGTGCTGCATATCGAACGGCATACATCAGCATAACCGACACTCGGTTAAGCCCACATCAAGAGGCGCAACCGGAGATTAACGTCTCCTCCGCGTCGGCTCAAGACCAACGCGAGGCGGGCCGCCTTGCAGCGGCCCGCCCAAGCCTCCTGGCAGTATCGCGATCCGTCGGTTAGTTGGTGTAACTACCCGTGTTGAGGGCGGAACCGACCCACAGCGCCGGCGGGAAGAAGCCGGTCGAGTAGATCAGGCTCTTCTGGAAGGTGGCACTGTCGCGGGCATAGGTCAGCATGTCGCCGGCGACGGTGGCGTTGGTGCTGGTCGTCGGCACGGCGGCGACCACCGGGCGAATCAGGTCCCAGTTGCCGTTCGCCACGGCGGCGCGGTCGAAGATCTCGGTCTTGCTGCCGTTGTTGAAGTTCACCATCTGCAGCTTGATCGGGTCGATGCCATCACCCACGCTGATGAAGCCGATGCCGTACGGGTCGGCGGCAACCTTGGTCGCCATATCGGCGGCGGAGGTGACCAGCGTCACGGTGGCATTCGCGTTCGTCGAGGAGGTGCTGTTGGCGATGTCGGAACCGTTCACGGTCCACTTGCCCCCGATTACGGTGCCGCCGGCGGCCGCTTCGATGGACATGCGGGTGCCGGAGCTGGCGTTGCGGGTGTAGAGGTGATAGGTGCCGGTGGCGGTGCCCTGCAGGTAGGTAAGGATCTGGGCGGCCGTCAGGGCCTTCAGGTTCAGGCGGCTGTCGGTCGGGACGGCGATGCCATAGGCGTCGGTCGCGATCACGTGGCCGATGGTCTTGTCGGGGCAGTTGGCGGAGCCGGCCGGCGCGTCAGAGGCGCCCAGGTCGCTGCCGCTGTCTTTCCAGTGGCCGGAGCCGGTGCAGGTCAGCGTCACAGCGCCACCCGCGGCGTTCCACGCGGCGGCAGCGGCGGACCACAGCGGCACGGCGGTGGTGGAGCCCATGATGGTGACGGCGGTGTTGTCGGTGGCGGCGGCGAACTTGGCGCCCGGGGCGACCACGCCGGCGCTCGGGTTGTTGACCCAGCCGAAGCTATTGGCGGCGTAGAACGCCTGGCCCAGCGGCGCGTAGAAGGACACCGGGTCGCAGAGCTTCGGGCCGTTGAGGGGTTCGGCATGCCCGTCGCAGTAGGACTGGCAGAGGCTGTGGCGCTCGACATAGGTGCAGGCGGAGCCGCTGTGGCTGTCCTGCGACCAGTTCAGCACGCCGGATTCGGGGAACTTGTAGGAGGTGCCGTCCACGAACGCGCCGACATCGGCGGGGTCTTTCACGGCGGAGGTCTGGATGCCGGTGCCGTCGTAGGCCACCAGCATGCCGTTCATCACGTAGCTGACATAGCCGTCGCCATTGTCATCCAGCGGGCAGCGGTAGATTTTGCGGTTGCCCACGAAGGATTCGAGCTGGCCGGCCCAGGACTTCGTCAGGTCGGACGGGTCCACGGTCGGATAGGTGTTCTTGTTGTCCTGCGTGAACATGAGCAGGGCGGTGGTGAGCTGGCGCACGTTGGACAGACACGCGGTCTGCTTGGCTTTGGCGGTCGCTTTGGCGAACACCGGGAAGAGGATGGAGGCCAAAATCGCGATCACCGCGATGACGACCAGCAACTCGATGAGGGTGAACCCTCGGCGCACGTCGGTACGCATCATGTGAAACTCTCCTTTCGGTACTTGGCCGGGTTGGAATGTGGCAGATTACCCGAACCGTGCCTATTGTAGCGAGGAGAGATTAACGCCGGCTCAACCAGCATAAAGCGCGGGTCAATGCGGGATGAAGAGATGGAGAAACCAAAAGACCGCGCGCCCCGACGGAATCGGGACGCGCGGTCCGTTTGACGGAGAGTTTCACACCGGGTCCCGGGCCTCTGCCACAAAGCCCGAGGGCATGATGAAGATCAGTATGACACAACTTCGGTGGGTTGGCAAGCTTATCCACAACTTTATCCACAGGTCATGCGATAGCACCATGCCGCGCCTTCCGACGCACCCCCCCATCCCCAACCCTTCCCCCGTAACGTCCTGTGACGGGGGAAGGGAGACATGGATCGAGAAGCTGAGTGATACCCGTTTCCCCTCCCCTGTCACAGGATGTTACGGGGGAGGGGGTCAGGGGGTCGGGGGCGACCACAGCACAGCGTCCGCCGTTACCCCGCCGCCGCCTCCTGCGCCGCCGTGCGGCGGTCCAACGCCTGCACGAAGGGGTAGTAAATCGCGGTGGCAAGGATAAGGTTCACCAGCGACAGCACGGCCGCCTGCCACGCGCCGCCGGTCGCCAGGAAGGCGCCTATCGGGCCGGGCAGCGTCCACGGCACCACCAGGTGCGGCACCGGCACCCAGCCCAGGTGCACCGCGAGCAGCGTGGTGCCCAGGCATGTCAGCGGGGCGAGCAGGAAGGGTGGCGCCAGGGTGACGTTCATCATCACCGGCACGCCGAAGATGAGCGGCTCGTTGATGTTGAAAAGGGCGGGCACCGCGGCCACGCGCGCGATGGCGCGCAGGGACGCGGAGCGCGCGCGCAACAGCAGGAAGGGCAGCGCCACCGTGGCCCCCGAGCCGCCCAGCCAGATGAAGAACTGCAGCGTCTCGCGCGTGTTCAGATAGGGCGGGAGCTGGTGCATGGCCACCGCGTCGCCGTTGAGGCCGATGTTCACCAGCCACACCGCCGACAGCGGTGCCAGGATGGCCACCGCGTGCACCCCCAGCAGCCAGAGGAGCGAGTCGACCAGGATGATGACCACCATCACCGCGACCACGCCCGCCCCGCCGCGGCTCAAGGCGAGGATCGGCGCGGTGAGGTAGGTGGTGATGAGGCTGAAGAGATTCACGCCGAAAAGGTGCACGACGACCCACAGCGGCACCAGCACCAGCAGGCCGGGGATGAGGGCGGAAAAGGAGCGCCCCACCGCGGGGGGCACGCCGGCGGGCATGGTGATCTCCCACTGCCGGTGTTTCGCCAGCCGCAGCACCTCGGGCACGAGGAGCCCGAGCAGCAGCGCCATGAAGAGGCCGCCCGGCCCCAGGTTGGCGGCGGGGACGATCTTCACTTTGTCGACGATCGGCACCCCGTTGGCCAGCAGCAGCGCCGCCACAGCGAGCAGGGCGGCGGACAGGGCGTCCAGTTCGTAGCGCCGCGCCAGGCTGAAGGCCACCCCAAAGGCGACGTAGAGGCTCAGCAGCCCCACCAGCGCCAGGTAGCCTTGCAGCAGCGCGGGCATCAGCAGATGGCCGCCAACCGAGACGTGGCTGTAGGCGACCACCCACTCGTTGCGCGGCAACGGCGGCTGCGCCACCAGCATGAAGAGGCTGCCGATAAGCACCAACGGCAACGCCCCCACCACGCCGTCGCGGATGGCATTCAAATGCGGCTGCGTCCCCAACCGCCCCGCCGCCGCCATAAACGGCGCCTCGAGGCGATCTAAAAAGGAGGGCATGGGATGTGTTCCTCTCGTGCTGCGCTGTAAGCGGCGTCTTCCCCTGCCCCGAAGGGGCGTGCGATGCTAGCCACGGGCGAAGCCCGTGGAACCGGTGTGACCATACACGTCCGAGCCCCGACGGGGCGGCAGACGGCTACAGCCAGATCGTCAGCGGATCATACAAGACTTGATGCCTCTCGAGAAACGCGAGAAATTCTTCCTGGAAGGTCACCCGCCGGTGATGCTCCTGCTGACCGGCGATGTAGGCCTTTACCCGTTCAACACCGGTCACACTGACGGTGAAGGCACCGTAGCCTTCCTGCCACCAGAACTCGCCGAGTTGTGGGAAGGTCTCGTGAATCCATTTACTCGAATTGGCTTTGATCTTACCCAGGGCGGCCACGACGTTATCCTGTTTGTCGAGCGACGTGAGGATATGCACATGATCCTCGGCGCCGTCGATCATGATCGGGATTCCTTTGCGGCGGCTGATGATGCCGCCCAGGTATTCGTGGATGCGCGGCGCGACGTCAGGGGTCAACAAAGGTTGGCGATTGCGGGTGCTGAAGACCAGGTGGTAATACAGGCATGTAAATGAACCGGCCATCATTGCCTCCTCTGCCGCCCCGTTGGGGCTCGGACGTTCATTTAACACCGGTACCCCACGGGTTTCACCCGTGGCTAGCGTCGCACGCCCCTTCGGGGCAAAGGGATACCGGTATTGTTTCCTACTCTCCCTACTGCACCGCGCCTTCCGTCACGTTCATAAACAGGTCTTCCAGGTCGAGTTTCGTCTCGGCGCAGGATTCGACGTTGCAGTCGGCGTTCACCAGGGCTTTCAGGATGGCGGCCTGGGCGGTGACGGCGTGGTCGAAGGTGACGTGGAGCAGGGCGCCGTCGTCGTTGACTTCGCTGATGCCGGGGATGCCGCGCAGCACGTCGAGGGCTTTGGGGGCGTCGTCCGCGGAGGCGAGGCGCACTTCCAGCCCGCGGCCGCCGTTGATCTTCCCCAAAATCTCCTGCACGTCGCCGAAGAGGAGCAGGTTGCCCTTCTCGATGATGCCGATCTTATTGCAGAAGTCCGCCAGCTCGGGCAGGATGTGCGAGGAAACCAGGATGGTCTTGCCCATGTTGCGCAGCTCTTTGAGCAACTCCTTCAACTCCACGCGGGCGCGCGGGTCAAGGCCGGAGGCGGGCTCGTCGAGGAGGAGCAGCTTGGGGTCGTGCACCAGCGTTTTGGCCAGACACAGGCGTTGCTTCATCCCGCGGGAGAGTTCCTCCACGTAGGAATCGCGCTTCACCGTCAGGTCGGTCAGCTCCAGCACGTCGTTGATGATTTGCGGACGTCCCTCGCGCGGCACCTTGTACGCCGCGGCGAAGAAGTCCAGGTATTCCCACACCTTCACGTCGTCGTAGACGCCGAAGGAGTCCGGCATGTAGCCGATGATGGAGCGCACCTCTTCGGGGAAGCGCACCACGTCGATGCCGTCCACGAAGCACGTGCCCGCGGTGGGGGTGAGCAGCGTGGCGATGGTGCGGATGGTGGTGGTCTTCCCCGCCCCGTTCGGCCCGATGAACCCGAAGATGTCCCCCGGCTCCAGCGTGAAGGACAGATCGTTCACCGCTACCAGCGACTTGTACTCCTTGCGCAGGTGCTCGATGGTGAGCATGGATCACACTCCTTTGTTGAAAAGTCGGGACTGCCACCACTTTTCCCTGCCCGGGTGCTTTGCGATGCGGATGGATGCCGGGAAAGGGGTGGCTGTCCCGCTTTTCCCGGTCGTTATCGAGCCTACTTCGACGCCGTGGGTGCGTTCCCTTGTGTCGCCGCCTTCAATTCCCGCACGAAGGCGGTCACTGCGCCGGCCAGCTCGCCGTCGGCATGGTCGAGAATCGTTTGCACCAGCGCGCTGCCCACGATGGCGCCGTCGGCATGGGCGCATACCTCGGCGACCTGCGCGGGGGTCGAGATGCCGAAGCCCACCGCCACCGGCTTGTCGGTGAACCCCTTAATAGTGTCGATGAGGGTGAACAGGTCGGGCGGCAACTCGGCGCGCGCCCCGGTGACCCCCAGCCGTGAGATGCAATACACGAACCCGCCGCCCACCTCCGCCACCAGGCGGATGCGCCGCTCGGGGCTGGTGGGCCCGAGCAGGAACACCGTGTCGAGGCCGGCGGGACGCGCCGCGGCGAGCCAGGGACCGGCCTCTTCGGGCGGCAGGTCGGAGATGAGGAAACCGTCCACCCCCGCGGCTACGGCGTCGGCGCAAGCGCGCGCGATGCCGTATTGCAGCACGGGGTTCCAGTAGGTCATCAGGAGCAGCGGGGTGTCGTATTCCTGCCGGAAGACGCGCACGGTGGCGAAGATCTCCGGCAGGTGCGTGCCGCCCGCCAGCGCGCGCAGCGCGGCGTGTTCGATGACGCGCCCGTCGGCCATGGGGTCGGAGAAGGGGACGCCCAGCTCGATCACATCCGCCCCGCCCGCCGCCACGGCGGATAACGCGGTGCGCCCGCGCGCGGCATCCGGGTCGCCCGCCATCAGGTAGGCCACCAACGCCCCTTCGCCCCGCGCCTTACACGCGGCAAACCGGTCGGCAATACGACTCACGGGAACCCCCTTCGGAAGTTGAAAGTTGAAGGTTGAAAGTTGAAGGGGTACGTTTATACACCAATACTTTCAACCTTCAACTTACAACTTTCAACTCGCCCCCCATTCTAGCAGATTGCCGCTGAGATGAGAATTGCGCATGGGGGGCGGGGAGAAGCGGGTACTGTAGGTAAGGTAGAGCATGTCCGCGCCGCGACGCGGAGGAAGGCCTGATGGAGGAGCAACCCGTACGTGTGGCGCCGTTCCCGCCGGTGGAGTTGCCTCCGCCGGGCGTCCCCCCGCGCCTGCCGACGGGGCGGCTGGCGGCGCTGAGTCTGTACTGGTTCGCCACCAGCGCGCACTGGACGGCGATCCTCATCTTTTTGCTGCCGCTGCAGGCGGAGGTGCTGGGCGGCGACGCGGCCAAGGGGCGCGTGCTGGCCGTCATCATGGCGGCGGGGGCGCTGGTTTCCATGGGCGTTTCCCCCCTCATCGGCGCGTGGAGCGACCGGGTGGGACGGCGTACACCCTTCCTGGTGGCCGGCGTGCTGGGCAACGTGCTCGGGTTGCTCGGGCTGCTGCTGCTGCCCCACGCCGCGCTGCCGCTGCTCGTGCTCCTCTTCATGGTGGTACAGCTCTTCAACAACCTCGCCTCCGCGCCGTATGCCGCGCTCATCCCCGACGTGGTGCCCGTCGGGCAGCGCGGCGCCGCCAGCGGGTGGATGGGCATCATGACGATGCTCGGGAATCTCACCGGCGGCCTCACCGGCTTCGCGTTGAAACACGTCGGCGGGGTGCCCGGCGCCTACGGTGTGCTGGCGGGCATCCTGCTCCTCGGGCTGTTGGGCACGCTACTTGCCGTGCGTGAGCCGCCCGCGCGGCGCCGCGCGCCGCGCCCGGCGGGCTTCGCGGCGTACCTGGCGCCCTTCCGCTCGCGCGATTTCACCATGGTCTTCCTCACGCGCTTCCTGGTGGTGCTGGGGGTCTTCACCGTGCAGCCGATGCTGCACTACTTCGTCGCCGACGTGGTGGGGCATGGGCAGGCGACCTTTGCCTACGCCCTTGTCGGGCGGGTGGTGGCGCACACCGCGTCACATGCCACCAGCGTGCTCATCATCGGCCTGCTGCTCGGGGGCATCGTGAGCACGCTGCTGGCGGGCGCGCTGTCCGACCGGGTCGGGCGCAAGCGGATGGTCTACCTCAGCGGGGTGGTGATGGCGGTGGCGGGGCTGATCTTCATCGTCACCACCGGCTTCGAGCTGGCGGTGGGGATGAGCGTGCTCTTCGGACTGGGCTACGGGGCGTATATCGCGGTGGACTGGGCGCTGGTGAGCGACGTGCTGCCCGCGCGGGCCGACCACGCGCGCGACATGGGGGTGTGGCACGCGGCGCTCACGCTGCCGCAGGTGCTCGCGCTGCCCATCGCCGGCCTGCTGCGTGACCATTACACCGCCGTGGGCCGCGCCGTCGGCCACCCCACCCTCGGCTACACCGTCATCTTCGCGCTGGCCTTCCTCTACTTCATCACCGGCACCGTGCTGGTGCGCTTCGTGCGCGGCGCGCGATAAGGCTACCCGCCGAGATCCGGCTGATCCCGGCGTCGGTCGCGCACGGCGCAACTGCCGCGCGTCATTTTGCAGGCCTTTTTCACCTCGGTGGCGCGCTTGGCTACCTCGTGATAGTTCTCGAACGGGCCGTTCTCCGCGGTGATGACGGCGATGGAGAGGGAGATGAAGGGGAACTGCTCCACCTCGCCGCGGCGGTTGACGGCCTCGATCTGCCCCTGTTGGCGGTGCACTTCGCTGTAATGCCGGCGGATACGTCGGTCGAAGTCGTCCAGCAAGGCGTGCAGCCGTGCATCGGGACAAGCCGTCGGGATCACGACCACGAAGTCGTCACCGCCGATATGGCCGATGAAGGGGTCGGCGATCGGCTGCGGCGGGAAGGCCTCCTGCAGCAGCTCCGCGGTGAAGACGAGGACTTCGTCGCCGCGGTCGAAGCCGTAGACATCGTTGTAGGCCTTGAAATTGTCCAGGTCGAGGTAGAGCACGGTGAAGGGATCGCCGTTACCGAGCATGCTCTCGATCTCCTGTTGGATCATCACGTTGCCCGGCAATCCCGTGAGCGGGTTGGCGTACTGGGCGTAGCGCAGGCCCTGTTGCATGATGCATTCCAGCAGCTCGCTCACCGCGATGGTGCCGAAATAGCTGCCGTGCACCTGAATGATGATCTCGTCATAGACGGCGGCCGGGTCGCGCTGCATGGCCGCCTGCGCCACCGTTTCCAGGTCGGTATGAAAGTCGACGCACAGGGGCTGCGGGTCCATCACGTAGCTCAACGGGCGATTCTGAAAGAGGCTGTATCCGTAGCGGGTCGCCATGCGCATGAAGAACTTCTCGCGCATGATCAGCCCCACCGTCTTCCCTTCCGCCACGACCGGCAGCGCGAGCAACTTCTCGTCGCGGGTGAAGAGATCCTCCACCTCGCGGCAAGTCATCTGCGGATGTACGGTGGAGACCGTGCGGCAGTTGTCGCCGACGCGCGCGCAGGCGACGCGGCTGCGCCGGTGCGCCAGGCGCTGCCCGTGCGCGCGGCACAACTGCACGCAGCGCTCTGCGGCGCGTTGCGGGGTGGGTTGCGGGCGTCCGAACAGGTAGCCCTGGCCGTATTCCACCCCGAGTTCGATCAGGGTGAGCAGGTCCTCTTCCGTCTCGATCCCCTCGCCGATGATGCGCATATCCGTCGCCCGCGCCAGGTCGACGGTGAATTTGACCAGTTGCTGCTTGAAGGAGTCGCGGGCGATGCCCTGGATGAGCCCCATGTCCAGCTTGAGGTAGCGCGGGCGCACCTGACAGATGAGATGCAGCCCGGAATATCCCGCGCCGGCGTCGTCCACCGCGACACGAAAGCCCATCTGCTTGAAATGCTCCAGCGCGCGGAGGAAATCCGGGCCGTTGGCGATGACCGCCCGCTCGGTGATTTCCAGCACGATCCGGTCGGCGGGCAGCGCGGTCTGGGCCAGTTGGTTGCGCATCATCCCCTCGCGAAAACGCGGGTCCTCCACGATGCGCGGGTCGGCATTGAGAAAGAGCAGACCCGGTGTCTCCTGGGCGGTGAAGCGCTGGATAGCCAATTGACGGCAGAGCGTCTCCAGCTCCCACAACAGCCCGAGTTCCTCGGCGACGGCGAAGAGCACCGTGGGGGATTCGAGCAGCGTCTCCGCGGGGCCGCGCGACAGCGCCTCATACCCGTAAATGCTGCCGTCACGGAAGCGGACGATGGGTTGGAAGAGGGTGCGGATGTCGCGCGTCGAGAGCGTCGCGCGCAGCGACGGGTACAACTGCACCCAGTCATGGGGTAGCGGATTCTCGCGTGAAAGGGTTTGCATCGCTCGCCTCGCCGGCCCGGTAGAACTCCTGCTTCGGGTGTGCCGCATGTATTATTCCGCATCCGCCGCACCCGCGGATTAAGGGAGGGTCAATTTGCGCCCGGTGTGGCGATTATCTCCGCGCCTCGGCTTGGGGGGAGTCGCCCCTCCTCCCCCCGCCGATGTGGCCGATCGGAAAAATCTCGCGAAAAATATCTCAAATTGCCGCCAGGACTGTTTACAGCGAAAAAAGTTTGTGGTATATTTCACTTGTGACAATTTTCACGATATAGGGAGCCTTCCATGAGCACCCAGCTCTGTTCATGTACACAAGAGAAGTTGCGCGAAATTCTCGCGCCCTTCCCGGCGGGTCGCCGCGAGATGCTCATTCCCGTGCTGCAGGCGGTCCAGGAAACGTTCGGCTATCTGCCGGAAGTGACGCTGGACACCATCGGCGCGCACATCGGCGTCTCCCCCGCCAAGGTGTATGGCGTGGCGACGTTCTACAACCAGTTCCGTTTGCAGCCGGTGGGCAAGCACATCGTGCGTGTCTGCCGCGGCACCGCCTGCCACGTGCGCGGGTCCAAGCTGCTCCTGGACGCCGTGGGAGATGCGCTCGGCGTGAAGCCCGGCGAGACCACCCCCGACGGCGCCTTCACACTTGAAACGGTGGCCTGTCTGGGCGCCTGCTCCATCGCGCCGGTGGTGACGGTGGACGGCAACTTCCACGGAGCCGTGCAGACGCGCGGCGTCGGGAAGATGCTGGATACGTATCGGGAGAAGGAGTGAGGTCATGACCACCGCGACAACCGCGATATCTTTGATGGACGCCTGCTGTAGCCGCTGTACGCACAGCCCGCAGACGCCCTGTGCGCAATACCTGGACTGCCGTGCGCACGGCCCGCTCTGCCACACCGATCCGGCCTGCACCGCGGCGCTGAACGCGCGGCGCGACGCCGCCATGCATATCGCCACGCGCCCCATTATCTACGTGGGCGCGGGTACCTGCGGCCTGGCCGCGGGGATGGATCAAGTGATCCCGGCGATGCAAAAGGCGCTGACCGAGCATGGCCTCGACGTGATGGTCAAAGAAGTCGGCTGCTTCGGCCTCTGCCACCGCGAGCCGATGCTCGACGTGAAGAAGCCGGGCCGCCCGCGCGTGTGCTTCGACCACGTGGACGTGAAGAAGGCGCTAGCCATCGTCACGCGCTATCTGGTCAACGACGAAGTACCCGCCGACCTCTCCATGGGCATCATCGCCACCCCCGACGCCGCGCCGGACTCCCCGGAATTCGCGCTGCCGAACCTCTACGATCTGCCCGTGCTGGTGCGCCAGCGGCGCATCGTGCTGCAGAACTGCGGCCTCATCGACCCGGACGCCCTCGACGAATACGTCGCCCGCGGCGGATACGGCGCGCTGGCTAAAGCGCTGGCCGCCGGCGACAACGGCGAAATGGTGCTCAACGAAGTGCTGAAGGCCGGGCTGCGCGGACGCGGCGGCGGCGGCTTCCCGACGGGCCGCAAGTGGCAACTCACCCGCGCCCAGCAGAACACCCCGAAATACCTCGTCTGCAACGCCGACGAGGGCGACCCGGGCGCCTTCATGGACCGCTCGGTGCTCGAGGGCGACCCGCACCGCGTCATCGAAGGCATGTTGCTGGGCGCGTTGGCCATCGGCGCCGACCACGGCTACATCTACTGCCGCGCGGAGTACCCGCTGGCGATCAAACGGCTGCTGCACTCGATCGAAGAGCTCGAAGGGCGCGGCCTGCTCGGTGACAACATCCTGGGCAGCGGCTTCAGCTTCCACCTGAAGGTGAAGCAGGGCGCCGGCGCCTTCGTTTGCGGTGAGGAAACCGCGCTGCTCGCCTCCATCGAAGGCAAGCGCGGCATGCCCCGCGTGCGCCCCCCGTATCCCGCGCAGAGCGGTCTGTGGGGCCAGCCGACGTGCATCAATAACGTGGAGACCTTCGCCAACGTGGCGGCCATCGTGGACCACGGCGGCGCCGCGTTCGCCAGCGTGGGCACCGAGCGCAGCAAAGGCACCAAGGTCTTCGCCCTCACCGGCACCATCAAACTCGGCGGGCTGGTGGAAGTGCCCATGGGCATGACGCTGCGCGAAGTCGTCTTCGACGTCGGCGGCGGCATCCTCGACGACCGCCCGTTCAAGGCGGTGCAGATCGGCGGCCCTTCCGGCGGCTGTCTGCCCACCGCGATGCTCGACACGCTGGTGGACTACGATAGCCTCATCGCCGCGGGCGCCATGATGGGTTCCGGCGGGCTGGTAGTGATGGACGACAAGACCTGTATGGTCGACCTCGCCCGCTTCTTCATGGAGTTCATCCGCAACGAATCGTGCGGCAAGTGCATCCCCTGCCGCGAGGGTACCACGCGTATGCTCGAGATCCTCGAGCGCATCGTACGCCCGTACCGCGACGAGGACACCGAAGCCACGCTGCAGCGCTTCAAGTCGGTCATCATGCTCGAAGAGCTGGCGCAGGTCATCCGCGACACCTCGCTCTGCGGCCTGGGGCAGACGGCGCCGAATCCGGTGCTCTCCACGCTGCGCTACTTCCGTGATGAATATGAGAAGCACGTCTTCGAGCGCACCTGTCCGGCGGGGGCCTGCCGCTCGCTGCTCACCTTCACGGTGAACGCCGAGAAGTGCAAGGGGTGCACGCTGTGCGCCCGCAACTGCCCGGCCGGCGCCATCTGGGGCGCCTCGAAGCAGACGCACGTCATCGACCAGGCCAAGTGTGTCCACTGCGGCGTCTGCATGGATGTCTGCCGCTTCGACGCGGTGCTCGCGCAGTGATCTCCCCCCTGTCCCCCTCTCGCGAGGGAGGGGGAGGGCTGGGAATTGTGAAACAGAATCGGCGCTACGCTCGCTCCCTTCGCACGAAGGCGGCGGGGTAGCTCCTGGGAGACAACCATGGCGGATATCACCTTAACGATCAATGGAAAATCGGTCACCGCGCAGCAGGGCCAAACGCTGTTGCAAGTGTGCCGCACGCAGGGGATCGACATCCCGACCCTCTGCTACCTGGAAGACCTCTTCCCCTCCGGCGCCTGCCGGATGTGCGTGGTAGAGGTCGAAGGCGCGCGCGGCCTGGTGCCCAGTTGCGCCTTCCCCGCCGCCGACGGCCAGGTGGTGCACACCCATAGCCCGCGTGCGCGCCGTGCCCGCAAAACGATCGTGGAACTGCTGCTGGCGAACCACCCGCAGGAGTGCCTGACCTGCGTGCGCAGCGGCGGGTGCGAGCTGCAGACGCTGGCGCAGGACCTGGGCGTGCGCGAACGCCGCTACGAAGGCGCGCGCCGCGAAGCCGCCATCGACGCCTCCAGCGTCTCGCTGGTGCGCGACCCGGAGAAGTGCATCCTCTGCGGACGCTGCGTGCGCGTGTGTGAGGAAGTACAGGGCGTGGCCGCCATCGACTTCAACAACCGCGGTTTCCAGACGGTCATCGCCCCGGCGTGTAACAAGAGCCTGGGCGGCACCACCTGCGTGAACTGCGGCCAGTGCATCCTGGTCTGCCCCACCGGCGCCCTGCGCGAGCAGAGCAACCTGAAGGACGTGTGGGACGCCATCAACGACCCGGAAAAGATCGTCATCGCCCAGGTGGCCCCGGCGATCCGCGCCACCATCGGCGAAGAGTTCGGCATGCCCGTCGGCTCGCGCGTCACCGGCCGCCTTACCGCGGCGCTGCGTCGCGCCGGCTTCGACCTGGTGTTCGACACCGACGTGGCCGCCGACCTGACGATTATGGAGGAAGGCAGCGAGCTGGTGCACCGGATCACCACCGGCGAAGAGCCGTTGCCGATGATTACCTCCTGCTCGCCGGGCTGGGTGAAGTTCATCGAACACTTCTACCCCGAGCAGATCGACAATCTGTCCACCGCCAAGTCGCCGCACATGATGCTGGGCACCGTGCTCAAGACCTACTACGCCGAAAAGCAGGGGATCGACCCCGCCAACATGGTGGTGGTCTCCATCATGCCGTGCACGGCGAAGAAGTACGAGGCGTCGCGCCCGGAGATGACGGACAGCGGCTACCAGGACGTAGACTACGTGCTCACCACGCGGGAGGCGGCGCGCCTGATGAAGCTGGCGGGCATCAAGTTCGAGAACCTGCCCGACGAGGCCTTCGACCCGGCCTTCGGTATCGCCTCCGGCGCCGGGGTCATCTTCGGCACCACCGGCGGCGTGATGGAAGCGGCGCTGCGCACCGCGCAGTTCCTGCTCACCGCCCCGGAAGGCGAAGTGCCCGAGATGGTCACGCGCGAAATGCTGGGCCACGTGGACTTCGCCCCCGTACGCGGCCTGGAAGGCGTGAAGGAAGCCACGGTGGAGATGAACGGCCTCACCCTGAAGGTGGCCGCGGCGCACGGGCTGATGAACGCGCGCACACTGCTCGAACAGGTGAAGGCGGGCACCAGCCCCTACCACTTCATCGAGATCATGGGCTGCCCGGGCGGCTGCATCGGCGGCGGCGGCGGGCCGATGCCCACCACCACCGAGATCCGCAAGCAGCGCGCGAAGGCGTTATATAACGAAGACGAGGCGCTCATGCTGCGCGCGTCGCACGACAACCCGATCATCAAACAGCTCTATGCCGAATACTTCGGCAAACCGCTGGGCGAGAAGTCGCACCACCTGCTGCACACCAGCTACACCAAGCGGAGCGTGTAAGTGAAAAATGGGGACTGGCTCGCATTTCCCAGTCACTGTTGCTAGAAAACAGTTCCGGTACGGAAATGCGTGCCTGTCCCCACTTTTCACGACGGGTTCAGGAGAACGAAGGGGAAGGAGACAACCTATGCATACCCCCGAACAGATTCATGGCACGATCCTGGTCGTAGACCAGGGGGATCAACTGGCCGCTGAGCGCGCGATGCTGCAAGGCGTCGGCTTTACTGTGCTCACCGCCGATTCGGCCGAGCAGGGGTTGGCCATCACGCGGGAGAAGCGCCCCGACCTGGTGCTCTCCGAGGTGATGCTGGAGAAGCCGGACGCGGGCTTCGTGCTCGGGTACCGCATCAAGCACGATCCCGAGTTGGCGGCGATCCCGGTGGTGCTGCTCAGCAGCGTCTTCACCAAAACCGGGTACGTCTTCGACCTCAGCAGCCCCGAGGCACGTCAGTGGATCAAGGCCGACGCCTACATCGAGCGCCCCATCACCGGCGAACGGCTGGAAGCCCGCCTGCGCCAGGTGATGCACAAGCACGAGTAACCCCGGCCTGACAACGATAATAGCCTGTTCCAGCGTTGCCGTCATGGCCGCCGGAACTCCAGGGCGCGCCCCGAGACCGTTGCGCACACAACGGCCCCGGGGCGCGTCTGTCTGAGAAGCGGGTGAACGGCCCTGGAAGGGCCGCGTATTTTAGCCCAGGGCGCAAGCCCTGGGAACGGGTGGCCACGCGGAAACTCCGCCCTGGAGGGGCGCCGCTAGGTTTTGTGCCGCCCCTCCAGGGCGGATAATTCTCGTCCGTTCGCGCGACCCAGGGCTCGCGCCCTGGGCTATAATACGTTGCCCCTCCGGGGCAAAGACGGGGAGGCCTGTACAAATTCGTGCATGGCACTCCCCGGCAACCGGTTAACTTGGCTCGTGAAAACAGGTACAATGCAATTGATGCCCGGCGCGCGCTGGTTGCGGGATACACCTGCCGGCGTGACGCCGGTGGTACGAAGAGCAGCGCAAGTCCTGATAGGGATGTTGCCCACTAGACGTGCAAGGAGGAAAGATGAAAGTCATTGGCTATAGCGCTAGCCCGCGGAAAGAAGGCAACACCGCGTGGGTAGTCAACAAAATACTCGAAGGCGCACACGAACAGGGGGCCGAAACGCAGTCCTGGTCGAGCAGCGATCTGGAGATCAAACCGTGCCGGGGCTGTTTGGCCTGCCACAAGGGCGCCCGGGGTTGTGTGATCAACGACGACATGCAGGATATTTATGCCGCACTTGCGCAAGCCGATGCCCTCGTACTCGGTTCGCCGATTTACATGGGGCAGATGAGTGGCCAGGCAAAGATCTTCACCGACCGGTTGTTTGCACAAATCTCGCCGCGCTTCTCCCCGCACTATAAAGAAGAAAATGCCGGGAAAAAGCTGATTCTGGCGTTTACTCAGGGGAATCCTGACCCCGGTAGGTTCCAGGTGTATATCGATTATACGAAACACATGTTCCAGTTGCTGGAGTTCGATGTGATTGCGGTACCTGTCGTGGCCGGTCTGCGCACTGAATCGGCGCAGGAGAGAACCGAGCTGCACGCCGTTATGAAGGAGATCGGTTCATCTCTAGTTGCGGAACGCGCCCCGGAAGAATGAGGACAGGCCCTTCGCTTGCCACTGTTTCCTCGCGCGCTCCGCCTGATCGCGGGTTTTGCGTCCCTTGGCCGTATGCCGCCACGCAACGTTGACGTACGCCTGGACTCCTCGGCGTAGCGGGTGTTTGCTCCAAAAATGTGTCAGCTCCGCACAGAAGGCGTAATTCGCATAAAAAGGGATTCCCCACCGTGCGTGGAAAGATGAAGATGATAAAACGGCTGCCCGAAGGCTTCTGTACATCTCCGGGGTGGATGGGGGGACATGGCGACAGCGGAGCGGCTCAATCTGCTTTCACGGCGCGCGGCGGAAACAGTCCAACGGCAGGAATGGCCGTTGGCTCTGCTTGTCTACGAGGAGTTGGTGGCGCTCATCCCGCAGGATCCTCGCGTGCACTACAACAAAGGGCTGGTGCACGTCAAGCTGGAACAGTGGGAGCCGGCGAAGGGTGAGTTCGAAAGCGCCATCACGCTGAAACCCGACTACGCCCTGGCGGAAGAGGCGCTCAAGAACGTCTGGCTGGAACTGCTGCGCCAGGAGCCCGTCGCGCTGGCCCCGGTCAATCGCACCGCCGTCACGCTGCCCGCCACCCCCGCGATCCCTCAGGACGCCACCCCGCTGCCCCCCGAGCAACACCTGGCCGTCGGCGCGGCCCTCATCACCGATGCGCTGGCCGGCCTCGACCACACCGACGACATCATGCACGACTCCGCCAACCAGCTCCTGCTCGAAGGCAAGCTGGCCAAGGAGATCGACTTCGGACTGGCGGTGCTGCGCGATCCGGCCTATGAGCGCGACACGCACGCCCGCACGCTGCTCGGACAGGCGCTTACCGCGCTGGGCGGCGAATGGGTGCGCATCGCCCGCGGCAAAAAGGAACTCCTCGCCGTCACCGTCAGCGACACCGCCGCCACGCGCTATCAGGTGGAGTACAACCGCGCGGAGCTGGCCGCCACGCGCTATCTGGCGGAGGCGCAGGCGACCGAGGACAACGCCCACGCGCGCTATGCCCTCGGCCTCTTCCGCCACGTGTGCCAGGGGCGGCCCGACGAAGCGGTGGTCGAATTCCGCAAGGCGGTTATGCTCGATCCCGACGGCCCCGACGGGCTGGCCGCCACGCAGCGCCTCGTGCGCCTGAAGGCGGAAGGCGTCATGCTGGAGCCGCTGGATCTGCCGACCTGGGGCCTGCTGCTGTTGCGCGCCGGGCGCGCCTTCCTCACCGATGCGTTGGGCCAGCTCACCCCCACCTCCGACCTCATCCAGGGCGCCACCCACCAGTCGGTGCTGGAAGGCCGGCTGGCCAAAGAGATCGACCTCGGCCTCGCCACGATGCGCGAAGGGCTGGCGATGGACAACACCGCCGACGCGTATTCCGAAATGGCGGACGGCCTGCTGGTGCTCGGGACCGAGTGGGTGCGCGTGGCGCAAGGGCGCAAGGTGCAGACCACCGCCACGCAAAACGCCACCGTGGCCGCGCGCTTCCGCGACGATTTGACGCGCGCCGACGTGGTGGCGGAACGCTGCCTGCGCGAATCCAAATCGCTGCGTGAGACCGCGCGCGTGCACGTGGAGCTGGGCATCCTCTTCGCGACCTGCCGCGAGCAGTACCCCGAGGCCGTGAGCGCCTTTCGTGCCGCGCTGGCGCGCGACGCGGAGAGCGACGCCGGGCTCACCGCCATCGAACACCTGGTGCGGTTGCAATACGAGCAGCACGTGCCCGAAGCATTCACCGCCGCCGAGACGGCACCGCTGCTGCGCGCCGGCTGCGCCTTCCTCACCGACGCGCTGGCCGCGCTGCCCATGGGCGATCCGGGGGAGAACGCCGACGCCGCGCAGCAGGCGCTGGAAGGGCCCCTCGCCCGTCCCCTCGCTTGCGGCATCCTGGCGTTGCGCGCGGTGCTGGTCACCGAACCGCCGCCGGAGACGCGCGCACGCGTCGCCGAGGCACTGGGCGCCCTGTGCGGCGTGTGGAGCCGCGTGGCGTGCGGCAAGAAGGCGCTGCGGGATGCCGCGCTGGAGGCGGAAGCCCGCCACGCGCGTCTGGCGCTGGAGTTCACCCGTGCGGAGGAAACGGCGGAGCGGCTGATCCTGGAAGCGATGGACGCCGGGGAGACCGCCGCCGCCCTCGCCGCGCTGGGCCGCCTGCACGCCCTCGGCCAGGAGAAGTGGTCCGACGCGGGCGAGGCGCTCAGCCGCGCCATCACCCTCGACCCGCGGAGCGACGCCGCGCGCGATGCCGCCCACGTGCTCACCGACCTGCTGCTCGCCGGGCATACCGTGGCGACGCCGGATGCCGCCATCTGGGGCCCTCTCATGCTACAGGACGGCGACGCGCGCCTCACCGCCGCCCTCGCCACGCTGCGTCATAGCGGGAATTTTGCCGCCGACGCGGAAAATCAGCGCGCGCTGGAAGGCGCGCTGGCGGCGGAACTCGACCTCAGCCTTACCGTGCTGCGCCGCGCGATCACCTATAATCCGCCCGCGCAGGCGCGCGCCGCCATCGCCACTTCGCTGGCGCGGCTGGGCGCCGCCTGGTGCCGGGTCGCGATGGGCAACAAGCGCCTGCTCCTCAACGCCGCGGAGGGCGACGAGGCGGACAAGCTGCGCGATGCCTACCTGCGCGCGGTGAAAGCGACGGAGAGCAACCTCACCGAATCCATCGGCCTTACCGAAACCGCCCTCGCGCGCTTCTACACCGGGCTGTATCAGGAGGTGTGCGTGGAGAACCCCGCGCAGGCGGCGCAGGAGTACCGCCACGCGGTGCAGCTCGGGCTCGACGGCGACGACGTGGTTGACGCGGTGACGCGGCTGGCGCGCCTGTATGCCGCCGGGCAAACCCCGGAGCTGCTGGACGGCGAGCGCTGGGCGCCGCTGCTGGCGGACGTGGGCGAGCGGCTCATCACCGCCGCGCTGGGCACGCTGCGGCACACCGAGAGCCTGGTGCACGACGCCGACAACCAGTTGAAGCTGGAGAACACGCTCGTCGCGGACATCGCGCTCGGGGTGGAGCTGCTGGAGGATGCGCTGGAGATGAATCCCGACGCCGAGGTGCGCGGGGGGATCGCCGGCGCCCTGGCCGCCCTCGGTGCGGAGTGGACGCGCGTGGCACAGGGGCGCAAGGCGCACGTGCCGGAGGCCATCGACGAAATGCGCGAGCGCACGCTGGCCGACCTGCAACGCGCGCAGGGGCAGGCGGAGCGCTTTCTGGTGGAGTCCACCGCCGCGCTCGACACCGCCGCCGCGCGCGTAGCGCTGGGGCAGTTCCGCGCCAAGCTGCAGGGACGCCACGCCGACGCGCAGCGCGAATTCCGCCACGCGGTGCGGCTGGACCCGGACAGCCCCGCGGGCCGGGAAGCCGCCAAGCTGTTCGTGCTGCAAGAAGCGCAGGGGCAGACGCACAACCCCTACGAGGTTGCCGCCAACGCGCAGGCCGCCGCGTCCGACGCGATCTCCTCCCCGGTGACCGAGGCGAAACCCGTCGGACACGAGCTGCGCGTGGGCACGGTGGACGACGCGAAAAACCCGGACATCAATACCACGCTGCAGCGCGGGCCACAGGTGAGCGGGCAAAAGCGCGGCTGCTACATCGCCACCGCCTGCTATGGCGATTACGACCATCCCGACGTCCGCGTGTTGCGCCGCTTCCGCGATGCCCGCCTGCTGCCCTCCCCGGCCGGTCGCCTCTTCGTGCGCTGCTACTACTTCCTCTCGCCGCCCCTCGCCGCGCGGCTGGCGCACGTCGGCTGGCTGGCCCGCTTCCTGCGCCGGTGTGTGCTGGAGCCGCTGGTGCGCCGAATAGCGCGCTAACTCCCCCTCGCACCTTCCGCGCACTTCACGTATAATAAGTACGTGGCGTCGCCGTACCCGCGGCGCAGAAAATGGGTTCATGCTAAGCATCGGCATTCCAAAACTCGAAGGGCGGCTGGACGAGCGCTTTGCGACCGTGCTGGGGCGTGTGGAGCGCTACACGCGGGAGATGAACCGCGCGTTGCTGGAGGGCGCCTACGCCTTCGCCACGCAGATCCACGACGGGCAATTCCGCAAGTCCGGCGATCCGTACATCATTCACCCGCTGGAGGTGGCCTACATCCTGGCGGAGCTGGAGATGGACGAGGCCACCATCGCCGCCGCGCTCATGCACGACACCATCGAGGACGGCATGCTGCAGCGCGAGCACGGGGAGATCACCGCCGTCACCCGCGACGACATCGCGCAGCGCTTCGGCGGCGAGGTGGCGACGTTGGTGGAGGGCGTCACCAAGCTGGGCGCCATCCATTTCCACAACCGCGAGGTGCGCCAGGCGGAAAACCTGCGCAAGATGCTGCTGGCCACCGCGCGCGACGTGCGCGTGATCCTCATCAAGCTCGCTGACCGGTTCCATAACATGCGCACGCTGAAGTTCCTCAACCCGGACGATCAGCAGCGCATCGCCGACGAGACGCTGCGCATCTTCGCCCCCATCGCGCACCGCCTCGGCGTGTGGAAGATCAAGTGGGAGCTGGAAGACCTCTCCCTGCGCGTCCTCTTGCCCGACATCTACCGCGAGATCCAGACCAAGGTGAACCGCACGCGCACCGAGCGCGAAGAGGTGGTCAGCACCGCCATTACGCAGCTCAAGGAGCGGCTGGCGGGGATCGGCCTCGACGGCGAGGTGGTGGGGCGACCCAAACACTTCTACTCCATCTACAACAAGATGAAGTCGCAAGGGGTGGACTTCAACCAGATCCTCGACCTGGAAGCCATCCGCGTGGTGGTGCCCACCGTGCAGGCGTGCTACGCGGCGCTGGGCGAGGTGCACAACCTGTGGCTGCCGCTGCCCAACATGTTCACCGACTACATCGCCAAGCCCAAGCCGAACATGTATCAGTCCATCCACACCAAGGTGGTCGGGCCGCACGGGCAACCGCTGGAGGTGCAGATTCGCACCTTCGGCATGCACCGCACCGCCGAGGTGGGCATCGCCGCGCACTGGCATTATAAAGAAGGCGGCACGCGCGACGTCGAGTTCGAGAAGAAACTGGCGTGGATTCGCGGTCTGCTCGACCTGCAGGCGGAGGCGAAAAGCGAAGTCGACTGGCTGGAATCGCTGAAGGTGGACCTGTATAAGGATCAGGTCTTCGTCTTCACCCCCGCCGGCGACATCATCGACCTGCCCGCGGGCGCCACGGCGGTGGACTTCGCCTACCGCATCCACACCGACCTGGGCGCGCGCTGCGCCGGGGCGAAGGTGAACGGCCGGCTGGTGCCGCTCAACTACCAGTTCACCAACGGCGACGTGGTGGAAATCATCGTGCGCGCCAACCAGAAGCCCAGCCTGGACTGGCTGAACTTCACCGTGAGTCACCAGGCGCGCACCAAGATCAAGGCCTACTTCCGCAAGGCGGATCGCGAGGAGAATATCCTGCGCGGCAAGCAGGCGCTGGAAGAGGAGTGCCGCCGCCAGGCCATCCACGCCGCGGAGGTGCTGAAGCCCGACAAGCTGCTGGCCATCGCCACGAAGATGAACCTGCCCTCCATCGAGGAACTCTACGCGCTCATCGGCTGGGGCGAACTCTCCGCCGACGGCGTGCTGCACCGCATCCGCGAAGACTTGCCGAAAAAATCGCTGGACGAGCTGCGCACCACCTCCACCGCGCTCATCCAGGGGCAACTGCCCATCCAGGTGCCCAACTCGGGCATCGACGGCGTGCTCTTCAAGCTCTCCAAGTGCTGCATGCCCATCCCCGGCGACGGCATCGTCGGCTACGTCACCCGCGGCAAAGGGGTCACCATCCACCGCGTGGACTGCCCCAACCTGCGCAACGTCTACGACTCGCCGGAGGAACGCCAGCGCCTGATGACCATCGAGTGGGAGGAAACGGGCGAGGGGATCTATCAGACGGAGATCGAGATCGTCACTCTCGACCGCCTGGGCCTGATGGCGGACATCGGGGCGATCCTTTCCGAGACGAAGACGAACATTCGCGAGGCGAAGATGGTGTCGGACACCAAAAAACGCATCGCCAACATCGTCCTCACCCTCGACACCAGCGGCGCCCGCAACCTGCAAGAAATCCTCGCCCGCATCCACGTCCTCAACGACGTGTTGCAAGTACACCGGCGACGCGCGGGAACGTTGTAATTTTGGATTTTGGACAAGTACCGCCGGCGTCTCGCCGGCACGAACACCTATCCTGACCACCCCTGGGAAAGGATAACCCTATGGCGCATGAACAGACTATTGCGGAGCTGTTTGCCCGTATCGACGGCGTAACACTCGACGGCGACGCGGTGATCTTTCACCCGGAAGAGATTCGGGTGACTGGCGCCGTATGCGACAGCACCGAGCATCCGGATCACTTCGTCGTGGCCGCCGCCTTCACCGCCACGCACCCCGAACTCGCCCCGGATGGCATCGACGATTTCGCTGTCGGCATGGGCGATAACCTGGAGGAGGCCATTTTCGATGCAACGCGGGTATGGCTGGAAGGCGCATTACTGACCATCCGCCATGCCTGTAAGCCTGACGAGGAGTGCGACTGCGGGCTGGTGGATAAGCAAGAGATGGTTACCCTGCCTGTCGACACCCAACGCCCGATAGTGTGGGATTTCTACATCGGTGCCATGCAAGGCATGGGGATCAACGATGGCGACGGAGGCAACAATGAAGATCAGGGACTGATGCAGGCCGTGCTGGGGGTGCTCAGCCGGGAACTGGGCCAACCGCGCGTCATCTGGGTGCGCGCCATTCTCACACGCTACGGCACAGAAGTGCGCGCGGAATGCATGGTGAACAATGAACCTTGGGCGCCGGGCATATATATGCTCGACAAGGTGGGCCACGCGTGGACCGGCGTATCCGGCATGCGCATGCGACGCCAGTTCATGGTTTGCCGTCCTACAGATCGTGATCCGCGCCCTGAAATTGCCGCGCAGATCGCAGAGCGTCTCACCGAGCGGAATGCGTCTCTGCGCACTAAACGCCCATGGTGGCAGTTCTGGAAGTAGCGGATTTCGTGTGCCGGTGAGACGCCGGCGGTATAGTGAAAGGCCCCCCCGTCCCACCTTACAGGCACGGGGCTATCATTTGCCGCCTCCCCGCTACCAGACCATTTTACCACACCGCATGAGAGTACCAGCCTTTGGCATGAGACTCCCAAGGACTCCGCACCAGAGTTCAATACTCAGCGATACCGGCGTGGTACCATTATCTCAGTCGCGCTATGCGATGGAGATGAGGTGGATCGTGGAACGGGAGTATTATCTGGAGTTGGCATCGGCCGGGCTCACCATGCCCATCGTGAGCGACCTGGTGCTCCATCAGTATCGGGATGCCGCCGAGATTCTGGACGACGGCGTCCGGCTCGGGATGGTGTTGGCGGAGTCCGCGCGGCGGATGCACACGCCCCTGGCGATTCCGCACATGGACCTGGAGCTGGAAAAGCGGGCGCTCATGACGATGCTCGGGATCCCCGCCGACCAGCTCGTGAAATACCACTTCGACGCGCCCCCCAGCCCGGAACTCTTCACCCGCCTGCAGCAGCACCTGCACGACGCGCTGCCCGTCAGCCTGCAAGCCCATATCGATTCCGTCGGCTACATCGCCCGCGCGACGGAATTGGTGCCGGTCGGCATGGTCATCGGCCCCTTCTCGCTGATGACCAAGCTGGTGGCCGATCCTATTACCCCGGTCGCGATGGCCGGGCTGGGGGTCACGGCCGACGAAGATGTGGAGATCGCGTGTGTCGAGCAGGTGCTCGAACTCGGCTTCCGCATCATCATGCGCTCCATTGCCCTGCAGATCGACGCCGGTGCCCGCGCCATCTTCATCGCCGAACCGGCCGCCAATATGGTCTACTTCTCGCCGAACCAGATGGCGGCGGGGACGGATATCTTCGACCGCTACGTGATGGCGTACCACCGGCAGATCAAAGCCTATCTGGAAGATCGTGGGGTCGACCTGTTCTTCCACTGTTGCGGGGAGCTGATCGAGGCTATGCTCGTAAAATTCACCGAACTCGATCCGGCGCTGTTGAGCCTGGGCAGTTCGCGGACGCTGTGGGAGGATGCCCGCCTGGTCCCGAAGCGCACCGTGCTCTACGGCAACCTGCCGTCCAAGCAGTTCTACTCGGACGCGTTGATCACCCCGCGGCAAGTCGAGCAGCAGAGCCGCGCGCTGATCGCAAAAATGCAGGAAGTCGGGCACCCCTTCATCCTCGGCACCGAGTGCGACGTCCTCTCCGTGCCCGGGTGTGAATGCCAGATTATGGCCAAAGTGCGCGCCATGATCCGCTGCCAACCCGCCCCCGCGATGGTGGCTCCGGGGTGCGACGGCATGGCACGGTAAGCACCGCGGCGAAACCGAGAGGGGAAAGGCCTGCGCGGTGCAGGCCTTTCGCTTGACAATTTTTTCCGATTCAGGAAAAATCGTGCCGGTGAGCCGGCACCACCGGCTGAAGCTCTTTGAGTCATGAATGCTGCGACAACTTTGGGAGGGCGAGCGTCCCCGCGAGCCGCGTGCGCGGCATCCGTGGATGACAGAACAGACGGGCTGGTCGTGAAACCAGTCCACACGTCCGGCCCGTCTTCAATTACCGATCCCGGCTCACGCGCACGCGGCTCGCGGGGACGCTCGCCCTCCCAAAAATGTCGTCAGCCGTTGCTCACTGCTCCAGCGGAGTAGGTTTTCGTCAGCCGGCTTGAGAGTGTCAGTGGTCACCGCGAAAGGATACCCCCATGCCGAAGACCTTACGTCAATGGGCCGGTCTGACGCCGCCGGCCTCGCTCGATCCGCGCACCACGGCGCTGATCTTGATCGACCTGCAGATGGACTACTTCACGCCGGGCAAGCTGCCGATTCCTGACGGGGAGGCGGTGGTTGACGCCGCTGTGCGGCTGCGCGACTGGGCGGGGGCGCATGGTATCGCGGTGGTGCATATCCAGCAGTTGTCCAACCCGGTCGGTCCGCTCTTTGCCGCGGGCAGCGCCGGCGCGGCCATTCACCCGCGGCTGGCCCCGCGCGATGGCGAGACGGTCATCCCGAAAACCTTCCCCAGCAGCTTCGATAATACCGATCTGCACGCGTTTTTGCAGGCGCGCGGGGTGAAGACCCTCGTCCTCGCCGGGCTGATGGCGCATATGTGCGTGGAGACCACCGCGCGGGCGGCGGTGCCGCTGGGCTACGCGGTCCTCGTCGCCGCCGACGCCACCGCCGGCCGCGACCTGCCCGCGTACGATGGGCAAGGGATCGTCTCCCACCGGGAAGTCCACCGCAACGCCCTCACCGCCCTCGCGGACCGCTTTGCCGATGTGCTGCCCACCGCGGCGATCCTGCAACTGCCGGTGACAGAGTAAGGTGGCATGGCCGTCTCGGCCATGAATCACGGGCGAGACGCCCGTGCCACGTTCCCCCGTTTCTCCGTCGCCTTCCCTCCCCTAGCGTTCTCCGCTATAATGTAACGGTAAACCGCAGGGGAGGTTGGGCGTATGTGGCGTTGTTGGTGGGTGGACTTTCGCACTTTCCGATCTGACTTCCTGCTGACCGGGGGCTTGTGTCCCGCTCCGGCGTTCACGCAGCGCGGGCCGCGTGGTCGATGAGCAGATCCACGTCGGTCGGATTAATGGCACGAGCGGGGTCCGCGCC
>CAIYQO010000163.1 GCA_903928345.1 uncultured bacterium
GGCGCGGACCCCGCTCGTGCCATTAATCCGACCGACGTGGATCTGCTCATCGACCACGCGGCCCGCGCTGCGTGAACGCCGGAGCGGGACACAAGCCCCCGGTCAGCAGGAAGTCAGATCGGAAAGTGCGAAAGTCCACAGTAAGCAAGTGGTCTTTAAGAAACAACCGTAGGGGCGCCTGCATAGGAACCTTACCATGTCGCCGCTGATTGGCAGGATGGGCAAGGCGTGGTATGCTGCGTGTGGTCACCGCACCACCGAAGGAGTCTCCGATGCGCGCGTCTCTCTGCCCCGTGCTTGCGGCCTTGTTGCTGCTCTTTCTCGCGATGCCCGGTCGAGCCATCGACTGGCGTTCGCCCGCGAATATTGCGGTGGTCGGGGCGAAGGATGGCATCGAGAAGGAATACCGCCTGTGCGGCTTCGGCCGGCCGGCGGGCCTGTTCTACCCCGATGAGCCGGTGACGCTGACCCTGCTGGCGCCGGAGAAACCCGCCGCGCCGATTGCCGGCGGTTGCCTGTCCGTCATCGGCATCCACAACCGCGTGGCGGCGGCAGACGAGACCGGCTATGTGATCGTCACCGAGGCGCCCCACGTCGCCCGCACCGCGCAGGCCGAGGTGCGCACGCCGCTGGACGGCGGCACCCCGACGGGGGGCAAGCTGACGGTGACGCTGTCCGTGCCCACCGAATATGGGGTCTACGCCGTGGTGCTGGAGCGCAAGGACGGCACGCGCACGGCGGTGGGCAGCCTCGCCCGCGTGCATCGGCCCACCCCGCGCAAGGATGCCATCCCGCAGATCCAGGGCGAATTCAATTTCGATGGGCGCTACTCGCCATGGAGTTCTCCCGAGCAAGCCGATGAGGTCGGTGCCGTCGGTGAACGCCTCGGCTACACCCTGATGCGCACAGAAATCCACTGGTCGCAGCCGACCCAGAACGGCCCCTACGACTTCTCGCGCATCGACCCCTTCATGGCCGCCATGGCAGCCCACGGCATCAAAGTGATGGATACCACGGGCATCCACCCGCCGTGGACCCGCTCGCTGGACGTCTACGGCGTATGCGAGGAGCAGTACGACCCGGACTTCGCGAAATGGATCCAGGCCTTCACGCTGCGCTATTGGAAGGGCGGCAAGGCGGGGCTGTGGGGCATCGACTTTTACAACGAACCGTGGGAGCCGCGCGGTATCAGCGGTTGGCGTCAGGATTCCGTGCGCTACCGCAAGCTGTTGCAGGTGATCCACGATAACGCCAAAGCCGTGGCGCCGGACATCAAAATCCTCGGCACCTCCTCGATCATGAACACCGAAGACAAACTCATCGGCGACGGGCTGGGAACGTACGCCAACCTGCTCGACATCTTCACCGATCACTACGTCACCCCGCGCGCCGCCTATGGGGCGCGCGTAGCGGCGAAATACGGCAAACTGAGCGGGGAGACGGAAACCTGGGGCTGCAGCACCGAGGTGCTTATCCCGCAGTTCATGTCCCAGTTCCTCGCTTGCGGCAACCGCTTCATCAATCCCACCATCGGCGACATGGTGCTGGACGTGCAGGATACCCCGGGCGGCCTCACTGCAATGCCCAAGCCACCCGCGGTGGCCATCAGCGCCTGGAATGCCCTCATCGCCGACCGCCCGTTCAACCGGATCGCCTTCACACAGCATCTGCCGTGGCTCTATCAGTTCGGGCCGGATGATGACGCGGCCTTCGTGCTCTACGGCAAACTGCAGGCCAATGCCAGCGGCGACCCGCGCGACGTGGTGTGGTCGCAGGCCACCGCCGGCCCCGACGGCACGCTGACGCTGGTCGATCCGAAAGCCGCGTTGGTGCTGCTGGACGCCGCGGGGAATCCGGTGGCGCGGAAGACGAAGAGCACCTTCCTGGTGCCGATGTCCCGTTCGGCGTACTATCTCTCCTCGCCGCTGGGTGCTGCTTACGTTATCGACTGCGTGGGGCAGAGCCGGTTGGACGGCGTGCGCCACGTCGAAATCCTCCCCGGCACGCTGACGGCGCGCCCCCAGCCTGGCACGCCGGCGCTGCTGCCGGTGACGCTGCACAACCTGTACAACGCGCCGCTCAGCGGCAAGCTGATCGTCACCTCGCTCCTGGACAACACCACGCTGGGCACGGCGGTGCCCGTCACGCTGGCGGCAGGGGCGAGCACCCGCGTCACCGTGCCGGTGGCGGAGATGCCCGCCGGCGGGTTGCCGTTGCAGTTCACCGTCGCGCTGGGCGCGGTTCAGGAAAGCTGGCGTGAAGTGGTGCAATGCACCGCCGTGCCGAAGTTGACGCTGGCCGTGGACGGCGACGCGGCGGCGTGGAACCGCGTGCCGCCGGTGACGGTGCTCCGCCCCGAAGGCGCGGCGGTGGCCAACAGCATCGAAAAGGCCTGGCTGCCCTTCATCAAGGGGTCGAACGAGGTGCTGCCCGCCAAGCGCGGCGATGTGCGGTTGGCCTGGGACGCGAAAAACCTGTACATCCAGGCAACGGTGGATGCCGAGGAGTTGCTGCCGAAAGTACGGATGGAAACGCGCGACGACAATCAGTACTTCTTCTCGGCCGCCGATGACGCCATCTGCGACGGGCTGCAGAAGTTCGCGCGCTTCGTGGTGCCCGCGCCGCGCGCGGGGAACAAGGCGGAGACGGAAGCCTTCGAGAAGCTGAAAGCCGACCCGCAGTGGCCGGTCTACCAGCAGTATCTGCAGGACCACCCGGAGGCCAAAACCCTGTTGGGGGCAGAATTCGGCTCCGTACGGAACTACTTCACGGCCAAGCAGCGCGGGCTGGACCAGAGCTTTGCCCGCCAGAGCCATACGTATAAGCGTGGCTTCTTTGAGGATGAGCCCTGCTCCGGCGACAGCTTCCAGTTCGCCTTCGATATGGACCCCGCCGACCGCCGCGCGCAGTGCACCCACGACCTGGTCTATCCGTGGGACAAAATCCCCGAGAACTACCAGGCCATCCCCGACACCGACTACGAGTTCGGCCTCTCCCTCTGCACCGACGGCCAGCCGGAACTCTGGTGCCTGCTGGCGCCGGGCATCCCGCGCTCGCATTTCTACCCGCGCAAGCTGTACGCCGTCACCGATCAGCACGCGGTGAAAACGGCCAAGGTGAGCGTGACGCACGAGAACGGGAAGACTACTTATCGCCTGGCCCTCCCCTGGGCGGAGCTGGCCGTCGCGAAGCCGGCGCCCGGCCTGGATATGGGCTTCACCTTCCGCTTCAACGACAGCAAAGGCGGCCCCGTCACCTTCGGCAGCGAACTGGCGGCAACGAAGACGAACACCCTGACCTTGCACCCGTACTGGGAAGACAAACCCTCCTGCGGGGTGCGCTGGGTATTGCAGCCGTAGCCCGGATACGCGCGGTGTGGCGCCACGAAGCGGTTGTGAGGGGAAATCTGGAGCCTCCTGTCGGATTCGAACCGACGACCTGCGCATTACAAGTGCGCTGCTCTGGCCAGCTGAGCTAAGGAGGCTCGGGCGGGCGGTCGGGGTGACCGCGGCGTCTCCGGAGCGCGTGGGGAGGGTGGGCGAGGGCGGGCCACGCTTCCCGGCAATAGTTTGACAGATACGCGTGGCATCGTCAATAGTTGGGAGAGATGTGCTTGTCGGGGTGCCGGAGCGCAAACCCGTTTTGGTTCGATAATTTTCGTGCGACATACGCGCGATCTCCCCTCCCACGCCGCGTTCCCCACTTCCCCCTTGATTGAGTGAGCCACTATCGGGTAGTATTTAGACGAGCGCGGTGACTTATTGCCGCGCCCGCGTTGGTTTTCCACCCCCTGGCGCTTCCAACACGACCATAGACCACTGGTTGCGTTTTATGATCCTTCCCAACATCTCCGCGCATTGTCGCACACGTCTGCGGCGCGCCCTCCTCGTGCTCACCGTGGTGACTCTGCTCACCCTGGCGGTGCTGCTCGCCGTGGCGCGCGTGGAGTTCGCGCGCTATCGCGGGCGGCTGGCGCCGCTGCTGGCACAGACGCTCACCCACATGCTGGGGCGCGCCGTGCGCGTGGGCGACGTGTCGCTGCGCGGGTTGGACGGGGTGGAGATTCGCGGCCTCAGCGTGGCGCGCGGCAACACCTTTGCCCACGGTGCCACCCTCACGCTACCCGACACCACCGCGTACGTGAATCTGTTCAGCTTTCTGCTCCATCACGACCCCGTGGGGGCGATCTCCGACGTGGTTTTGACCCGTCCCGCGCTGGCCGTAGCGCGCAACGCGCAGGGACGCTGGGATTTCCAGGATGTGCTGGATCGCCTGAATGCCCCCGGCCCGGCCGGTGGGGTGCCGCCGCATCCGCGCCTCGTGGTGCGCGACGGGCGCGTGCATTATCAGGACGCGCGCGTTGGCGCGCTGGTGCGCGAGGTAGTGGACGTGAACGCCACGCTGAATCCGGGGTGGCAGCCCGCCTCCTTTGCCTTCAACGTGTCCGGACGCGACGCGTTGAACCACATGGGGCGCGTGGATGTGTCCGGACGGTACGTGAGCATCCGCGGCGGCGAGGCGATGCGCGTCAACGTGCGCGCCGACCGCATCGTGGTGAAGGAGCTGACGCGCTTCCTGCCCAAACGTATCCCCATCACCTTCGAGAACGGCACCGCGGCGCTGCGCCTCTCCGCGCTCTTCACCAGCCTGCCTAGCCCCGAGGGCCCGCGCCCGCTGTCGGCGGACGCCCTCACCGCCACGGTGGACATCACCGGCGTGGGGTTGCGCCTGCAGGAGATGAATACCTCCGTGGTGGCGCAGAGCGGCCTGCTGCGGCTGGTGCACGACCGCGTGCGCTATCCGCAGGGTAGCCGGCTGGAGTTGCTCAACGTGCGCGCCAAGGCCGGAAACGTGCCGATGACGCTGGACGGCTCTATCCGCGACATCAACCTGTTCGACCTGAACCACCTCGACCCGCAGATGGACCTGACGCTGAAGGTCGTGCCGCATGACGCCGCCGACGTGCGCGCCCTTTTCGCGCCGCACGAGTGGCCGGCGGGCGTGACGGTGACCGGCCCGGCCGCGCTGGACGCGCAGTTCACCGGGCGCACGCATGACCTGCACATCGACGGCACCCTCACCGGCGACCACCTCGCCGTGGCGGGAATGACCGGGCAGGAGCTGCACATGGGCTTTCACCTGCGTCCGGGCGCGCATCCGGCGGCGGCGGCCTCGGTGCAACTGGACACGCGCCTGGCGCAGGCGCAGTACGGCGCGTTGACGCTGCACGACCTGGCCTTCACCGCCGGGAGCGCCACGCCGTGGACGCGGCTGGATAACGATCCGCACGTGCTCGGGGCCATTTCGGCGGCGCAGGTACGCACCGCGTTCGCGAGCGTTGGGCCGGTCTCTGCCGACCTGGCCGGCTCGCGCCAGGGAGTGCGCTTCACCCGCCTGCGCAGCAACGTCTTCGGCGGCGTGGTGCAGGGTAACGTATATTATCCCTTCCGCGGCACGACGCGTGTCTCCGGCTCCGCGACGGGGCTCGATCTGGCGCAGCTCGCCACGCAACTGCACCTGCGCTCGTGGGCAGGCAAGGCCGACGGCGCCTTCACGGCGACGTATACCCCGGGGGCGGGCTTCACGGCGAGCATTCCCACCGCGCAGGCGGCGACCGACCACGGCCTCTTCACCGTAAAGGATGGGCACTACACCTCCGCCGACGGCCTCGCGGTGTCGCTGCACGGGACAGGGATGCCGCTGACGAAATTCTACGCGGGTCTGCGCGGCGTCGCGACGCTGGACGGCACCCTTACCGGCGCTATCACCGCCCCGCACCTCACCGCGCGGGTGACCGCCGTGGACGGCGCCTTCGACGGGCGCGCCTTTGCCGCCGGACAGGGTGAGATCAGCTATTCCTCGCAGGCACTGCGGTTGAAGAACCTCCACTTCACGCGACCCGGGCTGACCCTGGATATCCCCGGCGGGCCGAACGGGTTCGATCCGCGCGCGGGATTCCGCAACGTGGACGTGCAACTACAGGCGCGGGGGGCGCAGCTCGACGACGTGCTGACACTCTTCGGCGTCAACAATCCGTGCCCGACCACCGGGCCGATCACCGGCGACATGACCTTCCGCGTCACCCCGGACGGGCTGGTGGCGCGCGGGCAGGCGCAGGCGGCGTCGGCCGTGGTGCACATTCCGTTCTCCAAAGGCACCTACCCGCTGGACCTGTCCGCGGTGGGGATGACCTTCACCCTCCAGGGGCGCACGATGACTATCACCGACCTGCACGCCTCGCGCGGCCCGAGCACGATTTACGTGACCGGCACCGCGGAGAGCGCGGTCGGCAGCCCCACGCGCGTAGACTTAGCGTACCGCGGCGATGAGAAAACGCGGCTGCAGGACCTGCCGCTGGACCTGTTCGGCATCCCGGTGGCGCTGGGTGGTCCGGTACAGGTGCAGGGCACGCTGCACGGCGTTGTCAACGGCAGTGGCCCCACGCCCCTGACCGTGACGGTGGCGGCACAGTCGCCCGCGCTCACGCTGGAACAGGCCTTCGCCGGGAGTGGCGAAGTTGCGCTGAGCTACGCCTGTCGTCCCGACGCCCGCGTGCTGACCATCGACCACGGGCGTGTCGCCGGCGACGCCTTCACGGCCACCTCCGCCGGGCGCTATGACTTCAGCGCGCACACGCTGGACGGCGCGTGGGTCGATCTGGCGGGCATCGACCTGCCGGCATTGCACGCCATGGCCGCGCAGGCGGACAGCGAACATTTTTCGACCGTGACGATGCTGCTGGCGGCGTTGCCGGACGATTTGCACGGCGCCGCCCGCGCGCACCTGACCTTCGCCGGCTCGCTGCTGAAGCCACAGATGACCCTCGACCTGGGCGCCACGCAACTGGTGCTAGGCGCGACGCCACTGCCGGAGGTGCAGGGGCGCCTCTCCTCGCGCGAGACGCAGGGACGGTATCGGCTGCACGTCGACAACCTCACCGCGTCGTCGGGGACCACGCTGGCGTCGCTGCGCGGGGACATCGATCCCGGTGCGCAGGCGGTGGCGCTGCAGTTTGACGCGCAACACTTCCCGGCGAAGATGCTCACCGCCTGGCTGCCGCGGATGCGCGTGGCGGGCGACGTCGGTGCCGACGGCACTCTCACCGGCGCGTGGGAGCACCCGGTGCTGGACGCGCACATCGGCGTCGAGTACCCGTCGCTGGACGGCGTCACCCTGGCACGCGTCACCGCGCAGTTGCACGGCACGCGGCAAGGGATCGCGCTGCGCGACGCGCAACTGTGGCCGACCCTCGATACCGCGCCGGTGATCGTGGCGGGTACGGTGGGGTTGAACGACGACTTCACCCCGGCGCACATGCCGCTGTCGCTGGCGCTCACCGTGCCGCGGGAGTCGCTGGCCGCCTGGCAGGGTGTGTGGCCGGGGCTGCGCGACGCGCAAGGCACCGTGGCGGGGGGCCTGCAGGTTTCGGGCACGGTGGCGACGCCGCGTGTCACCGCCGGCGACCTGACGCTGGCGGGAGGCGTCACGCTGCCCGTGGCGGATACGCATTTCCCCAACCGGCTGAACGACCTCGACCTGCGCGTCCGCCTGGCGAACACCGGCACGGCCAGTCGGGTGACCCTCGACGCGCTGTCCGCCACCCTCGACCGCGTGGGGCAGGGGCGTCCGGACGATTTCCAGCCCGGCCAGGTGCAGGCGAGCGGGGACGTGACGATTCCCGACGGCACGCTGACCGCGCCGAACCGCTGGACGTGGGACGTGACGGCGCATGTCGACAACGCGCCACTCGACCAGGCGCTCTGCCTGGCGCCGACGATCTCCGGCTACGCGAAGATCAGCGGCGACGGCACGCCGACGATTACCGGAGTGCTGTTTGCCGAGAACGTGAAGCTGCATAAGCCGAAGGCGACCACGCCTCCGACGGCGAGCGGCGGCACGGGCACGACGCCCGCCTTCGACCCGCACCTGTCGCTGGTGCTACAGGCGGGGCAGGGGGTACGCATCGCGCAGGGCATGTTCACCGTGCCGCTCACTCCCACGCCGCTACCCTGGCCCACCGTCCACGCCGACGTGGCGCCGGCCTACACGGCGAATATGCTCAACCCCGGCGTGCAGGGTGAATTGGCCGGCACCTGGGGCGTGGTCACCGGCACGCTGCACAACCCGCAGGTCTACGGGCGTTTTGAGGTGGACGGCAAACGGCTGAGCTTTCCGCTAAGCCTTTTCGCCGGCGTCCGCCACGCTCGCGGCCACGTCACCTACAGCCAGGCCGCCGGCGCGAAGATCGTGATGGGCATCCCCGACCTGCCGGTGCAGGTGGCGCAGACGCCGTCTTCGTAAGGCCGTCAGTTCTCCGCCTCCGGGCGCAGCAGGTCGGGGAGAAGGTCGCGGTTGGTGTCGGCGAGGTCGGCGTAGTACATCTCGGCGGCGAAGAGCCACAGGAGGATGACGGCGGTGTCGCGCGGGAGGGTGAGGGCGCGGGTGAAGAAACCGGCGACGACCTGGCGGTAATCGCTCGCGGTGTCTGTGGGCAGCGTGAACGGCATCCCCGGCGTGCCCGTACCGAGTGCGGCATACATTCGGGCGAGGAACACCTGCACGTGCTCCGGCGTGGCGCGGGCCATTTCCGGCCCGAACTCCGCCAGCACCGCCGCCCGAAACTCCGCCAGCGTCATGGCAGCCTCATTTCATCAATCCCAAATGACGCGGGGGGCCGGTAACGGCCCCCCGCGGTGGGTTCAGTTGACGGTCGGCTCGATAAGGCCGAAGTTCCCGTCGCGCCGTTTGTAGATGACGTTCACCTCGTCGCTCTCCGCATTGCGGAAGACGTAGAAGTCATGGCCGATGAGTTCCATCTCCATGGCGGCCTCTTCGGGGTCCATCGGTTTGATGGCGAAGCGTTTCGTCCGCACGATCATGGGCAGCGACTCTTCGTCTTCGCTCTCGACCGGGGCGGGGGCGCCGGCGTTGGCTTGAGACGGTTTGCGCCCTTCCAGCGATTCGCGGGTGCGGGTGATAAAGCGGCCCTTGTAGCGCTCCAGTTGCCGTTCGAGCTTGTCAATCACCAGATCGATGGAGGCGTACATATCCGTCGCGCGCTCTTCGGCACGGATGGTGGTGCCGTCGGCGATGAGCGTCACCTCGACAATTTGCTGGTTGCGCATAATGCTCTCCATCACACGCACTTCCTGCACGTGATCGAAGAAGCGCGTCAATTTCACGAGCTTATTCTCGGCGTACTCACGCAGCGACGGGGTCACTTCGAGATGTTTCCCGGAGAAAATCACTTGCATATTCGTGCTCCTTTCAGCTCGGTCCGGGCGCGGACCGATTTACCGGACGCGCGGCGCGCGAGCGGCGGGGACGATACTCGCCGTGGCGTAAGCCGCCATACCTTCCCCGGTACCGACGAAGCCCAATCCCTCGGTGGTGGTGGCCTTCACCGACACCGCGCCGGGGTCCAACCCCAGCGTCGCTGCCAGCGCCGCGCGCATGGCAGGCAGATGTGACGCCAGCTTCGGCGCCTGCGCGGCGATGGTGGCATCGATATTCCACGGCAGGTATCCTGCCTCCTGTAGCCGCTGCCGCACCGTCGCTAATAATACCAAGCTGTTTATACCCCGATATTGCCCATCTGTATCCGGAAAGTGCACGCCGATATCCCCGAGCGCCGCGGCACCGAGCAGCGCGTCCATGATGGCGTGGGTGAGTACGTCGGCGTCGGAGTGCCCGAGCAGCCCGTGGGCATAGGGCACCGTCACCCCGCCCAGCACCAGCGGGCGGTCGGGCACCAGGCGGTGCACGTCGTAGCCGAAGCCGGTGCGCGGGGGCGCGGCGAGCAGGCGCTCGGCCAGCGCCAGGTCCTCGGGCCGCGTGATCTTGAAGTTCATCGCTTCCCCTTCGACCAGATGCACGCGGTGGCCGGCGCGTTCCAGCACCTCCGCGTCGTCGGTGACCGGCCAGCCTTCCGCCACCGCGCGCCGGTAGGCGTCCATCAGCAGCCGGGTGCGCGCGCCCTGGGGGGTTTGCGCGCCCCACAGCGCCGCGCGCGGCACCGTGGCGGCTACGTCGTCCGCCGGGGTGGCGCGCTTCAGGGTGTCCGCCACCGGACGGGCGACCACCGCGGCGCCGTGGCGTTGGATGGCATCCAGGCAGGCGTCGATGAGGGCCAGAGAGAGGAAAGGCCGGGCGGCATCGTGAATGAGCACGATCTCCGTACCGGCCGAAACTTCTTGCAGCCCCGCCCACACCGAATCGCGACGCTCGGCGCCGCCGATGAGGGCCTTTTCCGTCACCCGCGCGGGGCCCGCGGCGAGGAGCGCGCGGGTCCGTTCCATATCGTCCGCCGCCGTCACCAGGATGATCTCGTCGATGGCCGGATGGGCGCGAAAGGTCTCCAGCGCATAGGTGAGCAGGGGGCGGCCCGCCAGGGGCACCCACGCCTTGCGCTCGGTATTACATAGTCTTACGCCGGTTCCCGCGGCCGGCATAATAACCGCTGTTTTCGTCGGTGTCCTCCCCGTGATGTTCCGCCTTCAACTCGGCGAAGATCATCTTGCCGGCGACCGTCTGCAGCACGCTGGAGACGGAGACCGCCACGGTTTCGCTGAGCATGCGCTTGCCGTTCTCCACCACCACCATGGTGCCGTCGTCCAGATAGCCGACGCCCTGGTTATACTCTTTGCCTTCGCGGACGATGTTGACCACCAGTTCTTCGCCGGGCAGCACCACCGGTTTGACCGCGTTGGCCAGCTCGTTTACGTTCAGCACGCGCACGCCGTGCAGCTTGGCGACCTTGTTCAGGTTGAAGTCATTGGTCACCACGTCGGCGTTCATCGCCTTCGCCAGCTTCACCAGCTTCATATCCACCGGATCGCCCGGTCCGAAGGTGACTTTGTATTTATCCACAATGCGTAGCGAGTTGTCCAGCTCGGTCTGCATCTGATTGAGGATATCCAGCCCGCGGCGGCCCCGGTTGCGGCGCAGCGCGTCGGCGGAATCGGCGATGTGGTGCAGCTCTTCGAGCACGAAGCCAGGCAGGACCATCTGGCCGTCGAGGAAGCCGCTGCGGCAGATGTCGTAGATGCGGCCGTCGATGATGACGTTGGTGTCCAGCAGTTTGACGGCGATGACCGGGGCGACGGGCGCGGCCGCGGGTAGCGCCTGCCGCGCGGCCATGCCGGGCATCAGGTACTTCCATTCGTCCTTCATGCTCAGGGCGATCACGTTACCGAGCCAGACGATGATGACCGTGGTGAGCAGGGAGACGGCGAAGGTGACCACCGGCTCTTTCCACTGCTGCTGCACGATGAAGGAGGTGATGAAGAAGGCGATCACCAGCGAAAACATGGTGCCGAAGATCGAGGCGATCTTATCTTCCGCCGGGATGCGCTTCAACCCCTGGCCCAGCTCGACCATGCGGCGGTAGAGCATCGCGCCGATGAGAAAACCGACCAACGCGCCGATGATGGCGATGGCCAGTGCGGGGACGAAGGTGTTTGGAAATGGGTTAATGTCTTTGAGGCGCAGCCAGGCGAGAAAGACACTGCTTAAATCGTACCCAAGGAGAGCGCTGCCAAAGGCAAACAACCCGCTGAAAAAGATCCCACCAACCCGTAAACCCATATCGTTAACTCCTCCCTGTGCATATCCAGGGGGTCCTATGCTATCGTTCCCCCCGCGGCGGACCGGGAAACGGCCCGGCGGGTCTCTGTTTATTATAGGCGATACCCTGTTAAACGTAAAGGCGTCGCTTCGCCCGCCGAGACCGGTGACCGCCCCTCAGTGGGGCGACTCATGGCAATGTTGTCTGTAGTTTAACCAATTCTGCGGTGAAATATCCACCATTCGATACAAAGTAGCGCCAGCGCCAGCAGCAGCAGGGGGCGCCAGAACTCCTGCTCCGTCTGCACGGCCCCCGCCTGCACCGCCACGTGCCCGTGGGTGCCGTCTAACTCGAGCTGCGGACGGGGGGCGGTGTCGGATTCATGCCCGTCGAGCAGGTTCACCGCCACCTGCGGCGGCATCCCCGGCGTGGTCAGGTGATACACGCCGGCGCGGGTGAGGCGGTCCAGCGCCACGGTGGCGCCGGTGACGGGCACGCGCAGTTCCGATTTGTCGGGCAGTTGCAGGATGATGCTCGCCGTGTTGGCCGGGGCGGGCAGCACCAGCGTTTGCCCGGTGCGCGCGTTGAGCACCGCCGCGCGCTCGCGCTGACCGGAGAGCCAGTCCAGCGCGTTGCCCATGAAGACGGGGAAGCCCACGCGCAGCGGAAAGTCGGAGTGGCGCAGGTCCCAGCCCAGGTGCAGCAGGCGGCGGGTGTGCAGGTCGCGCGCCACTGCCAGCGCCCCCGCGTTGCCTTCGATGAGCGTCTCCGCTCCCTCGGCGGGGCGCAGCACGTCGCACTTGCTGATGGCCACGTCCTGCAGCGACACACCGAGTAGCGATGGGTGGCGGTGGTTCCAGTCGGTGATGGCGGGGTCGGTGCTGGTGCTCACCACGGAGTCCGGCGCGCAGGCGCCCACCGCGCCGAGTAGCAGCGCCGAGGCGCCCGCGGGCAGCGTGGGGGTGGGCACGTTGTCGATGATGAGCACCGTGCCCGGATCCACGAGGGCCGGCGCGCTGCCGCGCGTGACGACCTTCAGCGTCGGGTCGAGGGCGAGCACCGTCTCGAGAAAGAGGTTGCCCGGCGTCACCAGCACCACCGGCACCGGCTCCACCTTGGGGATGATCAGGTCCGCCGTGTTGTCCACCGCCAGGTCGTCCTGCACGTCGAGGTGGGCGGTGAGCAGGCCGCCGCCGTCGGGCAGGTCGCCCAGCACGTCGGTGCGCTGCTTGCCCGCCTCGAGGGTGATCTCCCGCGCGTCACGCAGGCTGCCGTTGACGGAGAGTTCCAGCGTGAAGGTGCGCGCCTTGGGGCCGAAGTTCTTCATGCCGATGAGGCCCTCGAAACCGCCGGTATGGCCGACGCGCCGTCGCACGCTCATCACCGTGATGCCCACGTTGTCGCCGCGCTTGCCCACGCTGACAAAGTGTACCGGCATGGCGCTAAGCCCCTCGGGCAGGCTTAGTGCGGGCAGCGCGCCGTCGCTAATGATCTCCAGTTGCCGGTCGCTGCTGTTCTTCTCCCCGTGCACCAGCCCGGAAACCAGCTCCAGCGCCGCCGCCATGTCCGCCGGGCCGTCCGTCACCTGTACGCGGTCGAGGGCGGCGTGCAGCGCGCGCTTGTCGGCGGTGAAGAGGCTGATGGTGCGCGTGGAGCAGCCGGCGGCGATAATCAGCATCTCGTCGCGTGGGCCCAGCGCCTCCACCGCCTTGTGCGCCGCGGCGCGCGCGACGGCGAAACGGTTGGGCGACACGTCGGTGCTCTGCATGCTGGCGGAGGCGTCGAGGATCAGCACCATGCGCTGGCCGCCGCGCACCGCCCACTGCAGCGCCGGGCGGGCCAGGGCGGCGATAAGGAGGAGCACGATGAGGAGTTGCACGAACAGGAGCAGGTTGCGGCGCAGCTTTTGCAGCGGGGCGTTGGCCTGCAGATCCTGCAGCGCCTGCTCCCACAGCCACACGGACGGCACCACAAAATCATGCCGCCGCAGCTTCAGCAGATACAGCAGAATGATGCCCGCCATCAGCGGGAGACCGAGCAACCACCACCAGGGAGCTAACCAATGCACGCGAGACCATCCTCCGTCAGCGTGATGTCAATGAAAAATAGCAAGTGAAAAATGAAAAGGGCAAAATGGCCTTGCCCCGCGCGTACAGATCGGCAGTCGGGGCATCTCCGGCAATTTGCATTTTCAATTTTCAAATAGTCATTTTCCATTCACCCGTTACTCGTCCCGTCCCGGTACGGATGATGCCTTGGGGGCGCGCGCGCCGGTGAGTTCGCTGATGCCGAAGACCAGCACCAGCAAACCGAGCAGCACCAACCCGAGCGCGAGCGCGCCCGCCAGTAGCAGGCGCACGGTATCCCACCAGAGCACCGACAACCACAGGCCGGTCGCCAGCAGGGCCGCTCCGAACAGCGTTAGGATCAAGCGTGCCATCGCTGCCACCTCTCGACCGTGTCGTATGACGCAATCCCCATACGTCCATTATTCAATCTGTGAGCTTGTGCTTCCTTCTTTCGCCGTTATTCGCTTGGCGTCGTGTATCGTCAAGGGTGGGGGAATGGCATGGACGACTACGAATTCGACGATACCGCGGCCTTCGACGTGCCCGCGCCGGTAGAGGATCCGCTGGGGGAGGAGCTGGCGGGGCTGCGGCGCGAGCTGCTGGACGGCGCCGCGCGCGGCGAGGCGCCCCCGCGCCACGCCACGCCATCCCTCGATCGCTGGGCAGAGGACTTTGCCCTGCTCCCCGCCGGACAAACGGCGGAGCGCCTGGCAATGGCCTGGGGCAACTTGCTGGCGCTGCTGGTGGACGCCGGCACGGAGGGCGACGACGCCGCGGGGTGGGGCCGTGTGCGTCGCACGACCGCCTTGGGGATGCAGGCGCTGCTGGGCCGGCCGGAGTGGGCGTCGCTGCATGCCGAGTTCGCCGAGGAGGTCTTCCCCCTGCTGGCGAATGCCGCAGGGCGCGCGCGCGCCGGGCGCGTGCGGCGCCTGCGCGAGGTGACGGCGCGGCTGGAGGCGCTGGCGCACCACCACGGCGGCGCGCCGCATCTCTGGCGGCTGGCGGGATTGACGGGATGCGCGTACCCTGCGCTGGTCAGTGGCAGTTGGCTGGGACGGGAAGGGGTGGAAGTGACCGGTGCGCGGGTCACCGCCGTCGCGCACGCGCTGCTGGAGACGCTGCGCGCCGGCCCCGAGCGCCCGCTGGTGGTCGGGTATGACAGCCGCCTGCATGCCGACCGCCTGGCGGTGCAGGTGACAGAGACGGCGCTGCGCCTGGGGGTGCCCGTGCATCTGGACGCGGCGCCGCTGCCCACCCCGGCGTTGCTGCACTACTTGCGCGAGGCGTTGGGCGGGCAGGCGGCGGGAGTGCTGGTGTGCACCGCGTCGCGCCGCCCCGTACGCGAGCCGGACACCGGGCGCTTCACCGGGCATCCGTGGCAGGGGGTGCGTGCGTTCGGATCGGATGGGCTACCGCTGACGTCGATCGCGAGCGCGGCGGTGAGCCGGCGCGCTATGACGCTGCTGCTGGAACCCTGCGAATCCCCGGCGGCGGGTGCCGACGTGACGATGATCGACCCGCTCGACGCGTATCAGCAGCACCTGCTGGCGGAGTTGGGGCAGCCGGTGCGCACGCGCGACGACGAAATGTCGATGCGCGACGCTCTGCGCGCGTATTGGACGCGGCCCGGCGCGCGGATCGTCGTCGACGGCCTCTTCGGTGCGGTACGCGGGTGCCTGGAGACGTTGTGCCACGAGCTGGCGCTCCCCGTGGAGGGGTTGCACGCCTCGCCCGACCCGCTTTTCGGCACGCTGACGGCCGCCGACCCCGTGCCCGCGCAACTCGACGCGTTGATGACCGCGGTGAAGAAAGCGCGCGACGGCGCCGGGCCGCGCATCGGGTTGGCCTTCGACGCCGATGGCGACCGCTTCGGCGTGGTGGACGAACACGGTGCCTTCCTGCCCCCCGACACGGTGGCGGCGCTCTGTGCCGATTTCCTGCTGGCGGAGGGCTACCGCGGCGCGCCGGGAGTGCTGCTGCGCACACGGGACACCGGACACGCCGTGGCACGGGTGGCGGCGACGCATCCCGAGCGCCTGCTGGCGTGGACGGCCCCCCTCGCGGAAGACTACCGACGCTTCGCCGGTGAACTACCCGCGCTCGACGCCTTGGTGGACGGCGCCGCGCTAACCGACGCGTTGGCGGCCTTGCCCGCGGAGACACTGCTGCTCGCTGCCGACGCGGGCAACGGGCTGGCCTTCGGCCCCGCGCGCACGCCGGACGGTCTGCGCGCCGCGCTGCTGCTGCTGACCCTCTGCGCGGTGCGCCGCGCGCCGGCGGGGCGGCTGTGGCGGCGCCTGCTGCAGCGCATCGGGCCGGGGGGTGGGGAACAATTACACCTGATGGCGCCCGCGCGCGTGGTGACCACCGTGGTGAACGGCTGGCAGGACGATTACGAGCGTTTTGGCGACGCCGGGCTCTCCACGCGCCCGCTGGCCGGCTGCGCGGTGCGTGGGGTGGGGGGCATCCGCGACGTGCTGACGGAGTTCCACCTGGCGGACCCCGACGGACGTCCCGCCTACCTGCTGTTGCGCGCCGACCCGGAGGCGCCGCGGTTGTACGCGTATGCGGAGGCGGCCGCCGCACCGGCGGTACACCGCCTGCTCGCCGTCGTGCGCGAGCGTGTGTTGACAACGCTCGCGGACGCGGTGGGGCGCACGGAAAGTCTGTGGCAACTGGTGGATCTGCTTGCACAGGCGCCGGTGGAGGCGCACCCCGGCTGGCGCTTCCCCGGTACGCTGGCGGAGCAGGTCTACAGCCGCCTGCAGGAGCTGGCGCGGCCCGGGCTGGAAGCGCCGGCGCTGCTGCGCCTGATTACCGAGCGCCTGCGCGCCGTCAGCCCGGAGCGCGCCACGGCGCTCGCCCTTGCCGCCTATCCCGTCGCTGCCACCCCTCGCGCGGCGCCGCCCATCCCCCACGTACACTGGGAAAGCGAAGACCGTTGACCGCCGCCGCGCCCGCTGCTACAATGGTCCCACCACGGGCCGGTGGCGCAGCGGTTAGCGCAGGGGACTCATAATCCCTTGGTCGCAGGTTCGAATCCTGCCCGGCCCACCATTTACAAAACGAACCTTCTCTCCCCGGCCGGATTTCCCGATTTTTCACGCGTGAAATGGCCGGGGAGAGGGTGGATCTCTTAACTTCGCGCCCCACGATTTGAACTCGAAATCTCTCTCCGTAGCCGTTTTATCTCCGAATTCCGTGGTCGGGAGAACAAGGTCCCATGCCGAGGTTCCTCTGGCATGGAGACGGAAAATTGCTGCGAGCCAATATCCGCCTATTTCCCCCAATTGCGCATTTTGGTACCGACATTAGGGGTATGCTATACTGTCAGAGGAGGATTCCATGCCCACACGACCATCGCAGAGTGCCGGCAAAATATTGCCCGAGAGACTTGTCAAAGAGATCCAGCAGTATTGCAGCGGCTGCTGGCTTTACATCCCAAAGCAACGGAAGCATGCCCGCATGGGACGGAAGTATCGCATCCTAGCCTACCATGGCGATGGGTGGACCACATCCGAGATCGCTCGCCTGGTCGGCTGTACCCCACGGTATGTCCGGTGGGTACTCGCCCAGGATCGCCAACGCGCCGCCCAGTTCCATCAGCAGTTCGGAGGCACCCCTGATGCCCACACGTAAAGTCGTCAATGCGCGCGACGTCTTTCCTGACTACCTGATCCGCCAGCTCCAGCAGCGGTTGAACGGGAAAGGGATACTCGTCTACATCCCCGCGTCGCCCGCGCACGATGAGGCCCCGTATAATCTTCGCATGGTTGCCTACTTCACGGCGCAAGGCTGGTCGGCCGCTCGTATCGCAACACGGCTCAATATTACCGCACGTCACGTGCAGCGCTTACGGCGCGACAGTCGTGAGCACCCGGAGCGTCTGGCCCCCAAGCCAGCCCCAACCCAGGCGGTCTTCCCGCCAGCCGAACCCCCCAAACCGCGCAAGCCCTCCCGCGCGCAACTGGAGCGGCGACAACGGGAAGCCGAGCAGGCACGGCAGGAGCGCATCTTCGGTACCGAGCCGTTGACGCCGCCCAGCGGCACGGACATCATCCAGGTGCCCCGCGTGCGCATCGTGCCGATTGACCGGTCGGACTGGTAGTTATTGACTTGACTGGTTCGCCTGAAAGAGCGTTCATGTCCCACACCACTTGCACGAGGAGGAATGGGAGATGACACGCAGACCCCCCTCGCCAACGGGCACGGACCTTCAGGTCATGCAGCAGTTGGCGGAACTCGACACCCTAACCATCGAACAACTGACCCAGCGCTGGCAGATGCTCATGGACGGGGCGCCCGCGCCACGCCGCAATCGACAATACCTGGTCAAGCGGTTGGCCTATCGCCTGCAGGAACTCGTCTACGGCGGACTGTCGCCGGAGGCCCGCACCCGCCTGGCCGACACCTATCAGCGGCAGGGACATCCCGCCCGCAGTGGCGGTGCGCCGCGCGAGCACGCCACCCTTCCCGGCACGTGTTTGCTGCGCGCCTGGCACGGCACCATGTATCGCGTCACCGTTTGCCACCAGGGTTTCGAGTATGACGGACGCCTGTATGCCTCACTGACGGCCATTGCGCGCGAGATCACCGGCGCGAAATGCAGCGGGCCGGCCTTCTTCCGGATGAAGGTGGGGCAGGCATGACGACCGCAACAGTGCCCCTGGTGCGGGTGGCGATTTACACCCGCAAAAGTACGGAAGACGGGCTAGAACAGGAGTTCAACAGCCTGGATGCCCAACGGGAAGCCGCGCTGACCTATATTGGTAACCGCCGGCATCTGGGCTGGCAGGCGATGGCGGAGACATACGATGACGGCGGCTACACCGGTGGCAACATGGAGCGTCCGGCGCTGCAGCGTCTGCTGCGGGACATGCAGCTCGGACGCATCGACTGCGTGATCACCTATAAGCTCGACCGCATCACCCGCTCGTTGATCGACTTTGCCCGGCTCATGACGCTCTTTGAACAGCACCACGTCGCGTTTGTCTCGGTCACTCAGGAGTTTGATAGCTCGACGCCGGTTGGCCGCTTGACCCTCAACATCCTCAGTTCTTTCAGTCAATTCGAGCGCGAGATCATCAGTGAACGCACGCGCGATAAGATGGCGGCGTCCCGCAAAAAGGGCATGTACGTCGGCGGCTTTCCCCCCTACGGGTATGATATCGATCCCGCCACGCACAAACTCACCGTCAATCCCGCCGAAGCGGAGATCGTTCGGGAGATCTACACCACATATTCGCAGGTGAAATCCGTGACCGCGGTCATGCACGCGCTGAATGCCAAAGGCTATCGGACGAAGACCTTCACGTCTCGACGTGGACGCGTCTACACCGGTCATCCCTGGTGTCGCTTTTACGTTCGCCGGGTGCTGACAAATCCGCTCTACATCGGCAAGGTGTGCTATCACGGCGAACTCTATCCGGGACAACACGAGTCGATCATTGCTCAGGACCGCTGGGACGCCGTCCAGCGTCTGCTCACGGGCAGCAAAACGACACCCCCAACGACCACCCGGCAAGTCGCCCTCCTGCGCGGGGTGTTGCAGTGTGGGCACTGCGGATGTGCCATGTCCCCGTCCAGTTGCCGGAAACCTAACAAGGCCTACCGGTACTACGTCTGCTCCACCTCGCAGCGCCATGCGTCCCAGACGTGCGTGGTGCGCTCGGTGCCGGCTGGGGAAGTCGAAGCGGTGGTGATTGCCGAGTTGCGTGCGCTGTTTCGCGCCCCGGAACGGCTGATTACCCGACATCGCGAGGCGCACCCTGACGATGAAGACGGCATACGCACCCTGTATACCGCGGTCTTTACTCTGCAGCGCCTGGAACGGAGTTGGGAGAGCCTGTATCCGGCGGCCCAGCAGCGCATCATCCGCGTGTTGCTCGACCGCGTGGTCCTGTGCGCGGATCGGGTTGATGTCCGTATCAGTCTGGATGGTCTGAAGACCCTCGGGCAGGAAACGGTGTTCCAGGAGGGCCTCCATGGCTGAGACGCTGACGATCTCCATCCCGATTCAGGTCACCCGCCTGCGCCATGGGCACCAACGGTTTCGGCCAACGCCCGCGGAGACGTCCGCTTCGTTAGTGGTGACCCTGGCACGCGCGTATGCCTGGCAGCAGATGCTGCTGAGCGGGGCATATACGAGCATGCAACACCTGGCGACCAGCCTGGGCTGCAAACTCTCCTACGTCTCCCACGTCATGAACTATGCGCTGCTCGCGCCGGATATCACGGAGGCGATTCTCACGGGACGCCTGCCCCACCTGACGATCCAGACCATGCCGCGCACCCTCCCATTAGACTGGCGCACCCAACGTGTGCTGTTGGGCGTCCCCGCGCCAGAGGACGAGGAGTGGGAATGCGGCAGTGTCTCTACCGTGCGGCCGAGTTAATTGTTGTGGGGGAACCGGCAGCCAGCAGGCCAGGGAGCCCCATCTTTCCAGTCTGCTGGCTGTCGGGTATGTGCCGCCTTTTCGCTTCATCGCGCTTGACAACTTCGGGGGAAAGAGCGTTCATGGTACGGCACACGCATGTATGCCTTCCTCGAGGAGAGTCCATGATTACGCTGCAATCCTTACGCTATGGCGTCGAACTGGAATGCGGGGGCCACTCCCGCGAACCGGTGGCCCGGGCGGTCCAGTCGGTCGTCGGCGGTACGCTTCGCTATCTCGGTGGCGCCCCCTACGACCCCTGGTATGTCACCGCCCCAGATGGCCGCTGAGTCAAATCTGGCTATTGTAGAAAGCACGAAGTACCGGTATGGGGAGGTGTCATCAGCCACCAAAGGTGAAAGAGGTCATCGCCAACGGGATATCTGACAAGGTGCTTATGACCAGTGCGTGATTTACCGGTATCGGCACGCTCTCCCATCCCTCTTTACCTGCTAGCGCTCGCGTCAGGATGGTGGATTCCGAAGCATACGCCCAGACGTGCCGGAGCCGATGCCAACGCACTTCCAGCGGCATGTTCCCTTTCAGCAGGATGATCGTCTGCGGAGCGGTGCGTGCCACCAGCACCGCGCTCATTCGGCCTTCCAGGTGGCGCAGGTTATCGCACAGTGCGGCCAGATTCATCCCACCATCACCCGTATGGCGATCCGCAAGCTGAGCCAGGAGTTCGGAATCGACTTCGGCTTGCCGCGGCAATCCCCAGTGGCGGAACCAGGCGTCAACACCTTTTAAATGTCCGTTATGTGTCGTCAAGGTCTGCCCGGCGACCAGCGGATGGTTGTTACGCGGATTATATTCCGACCCGCGCGTCGGCCAGCGGGTGTGTCCCATAAGCAGCGTCACCTGTGCATCGACCGCGTTAAGCAGCGTGTCATACTCCGCCGTCTGCACAAATTGCCGGGCCGGGAGTGGGTGCTTCACCACCTGGCAGGTGCCGTCTGCCTTGACGCATGCCGCCCCGGTGGCATGGGGACCACGGTGTTCCGACAATAGCAATAGCCGGGTGAAGGTTTCGCCAATCCGATCCAACTCCCTTCGGCTTCGCTGCTTTTGGCCCAGGATAATACCGGCTAATCTTATGTGAAGTAAGTACTTATGCGAAGTATCCTGCGGGATTACACGTGATTCTCCCCTGATTCCTCCTGATAACTTGCCATAATCTTCTCTCTGGTTACCACCGATAGCTGACTGGAGAGGCCAGATGCTGGCGATGCA
>CAIYQO010000164.1 GCA_903928345.1 uncultured bacterium
GGCGCGGACCCCGCTCGTGCCATTAATCCGACCGACGTGGATCTGCTCATCGACCACGCGGCCCGCGCTGCGTGAACGCCGGAGCGGGACACAAGCCCCCGGTCAGCAGGAAGTCAGATCGGAAAGTGCGAAAGTCCACAGAGAAGAAGGCAGAGAATAAGAACATCATTACCCCAACAACTATAATAGCAACAAAAGTTGGGATACTCTTCGCGATATTTTTCACAAAAAGAGATGTCGCTAAAGCCGCCAATGCAGCGGAAGCAGCGGCATTTCCGGTTACTGATTTTGAACCTTGAAACCTTTGTATAGAATGGCAAACCATATGCGCTGCGGCAAATATCCAGATAGAATACAGTATCAATACACAAATCAATATTGAATTGATCATATGCGGCGTGATGTTATCGAGACAATACAAGCCTTTATATATGACTACTAACAAGCAAAGAGAGGCGAAAAAGAATGTACATGCGTTGAAGAAAATGTACTTATTCGAACTTCCATGCTTCCATATTAACAATACTGCATACCCAATAAACCAGATTAGCACTAGCGGCAAAATTGCAATACTCGTATAATAAGCATTGGCACCGAACAGAGCAGGAAGAACACAGCAGAGTAGTACTATTATGATACTATACCTAAAAATCTTTTTGAACGCGGCATCAGTCGGTCCTGCTTGTATGAATGCCTGGATATTCGGACTTGTAATGTCAATATCGAACAATGTTTCCTCCGCAGTTGGTACTCGCCGCACAATCCTGCATATTGCGCTACCTACCTGAACACCTTTTTGTATGGGGAGTGCCCGTCTGTTTGTCAGTTATCCAGATAGTGCCGGGAAAGTCGTGGCTGTCCCCAGGTTGCTCACTCCTCCCGGTCCAACGGCGCCAGTTTGTAGCCGTCGAACATCACCCCTTCGGCTTCGTGCAGGGGGCGGATGGCGAAGGAGACGTGCTGGTCGCGGGCGCGGGCGTCGAACTCCTGCTCGGCGCCGAGGGGGCCGAGGGGGACGACGACGCGGGGCTGCAGTTGGCGCGCGGCGTGCAGGGCGTCGGTGATGGTCATGTCGTGCAGGGGCAGGAAGACCAGCGGCGGGTGGAACTGCTGTCCGATGGGGCCGAATTCGCCCAGGAATTCCGTCGGCCCGGCGTGGTAGAGGGCGATGTGGTCGGCGGCGATGAGGAAGCCCAGCCGCTCGCCCGGCTTTTCGCTGCGCGCCGGCGTCGCCAGAATGCCCAGGCCCGGCAGGTCGAAGCGCGCGCCGGGGGAGAGTGCCACGGAGCGTTCCTCGGCAAAACCCTCCTCCAGCAGCCGCTGGCGCAGCGCGGGCGTGCCCACGAAGCGCGCGGCGGTGCGCTGGGCGAGTTGCCGCAGCAGGGCGCGCGTGGGCACGTCGGCGCAGAGGATGAGGTCGGCGGCGGGCAGGTCTTCCGGGGTGAGCAGGCTGGTGTCCGACCATTCCGGCAGCAGCAGCGCCAGGTGGCGGTGCGTCTTCAGCGCGATGGCGATCTCGCCTACGCGCCACAGCGCCACGCGGCCTACCGGCACGCGCTGGTTCACGATCAGCTCTGCCAGTTGCAGGCCCGGGCGGCTCCACTCGCCGGAGGTGATCATCCCCGTGCCCACTTCCAGGCGGATGGGCAGGCTCAGCGGCTTGCGCGGGGGCAGGACAAGGGCGCCGCCACGCGTGTCGTCGGCCACCGGCGCCGCGGTGGCGATGGGCATGAAGCGGAAGGCATCCTCCGCCGGGTGCGCGTCGTCGCGCTGCGCCATCACCACGGTGTGCGGTAAATACGTTTTCGGGAAGGTGAGGCGCACGTCGATGGGCGCGCCGCCGGGACGGAAGCCCACCCAGCCCTCGCGCAGATCGCGCGCCATCGCCTGATACGGGGTGGAGACGAGCAGGCCGAAGTCCAGCTCGTTGCCGAAGGGTCCCACGCCCTGCTGCACCTCGACCGCGCCGACCGGGAAGATGGCCACGTCACCCGCCTTGGCGCGCAGGGAGATCACCCCGGCCCAGGTGGTGGGCATCGGCCAGATGTTGCGATTGGTGAGCACGTCCTCCACCGTCACCGCCGCTTCGCCCGCCACCAGGCGCACGAAGCGCTCCACCACGATGGTGCCCGGCGTCACGCGCACGCGGCCCTCGATCTTATGCGACACGCGGTCCACCGCCACCCACAGGCGCGCGGTGACGTGGTCGGCATCCACCTCGGCGATCTCGCCTTCCCACGCCAGGTGGGAGAGCAGCTCGCCGTCGGCGAGGAGGGATGGGAAGGCGGCGCACCACCCGCCGCGCACGCTGAGTTCGTTGCGCGGGCCGGTGATGAATTCGGTGGCGAGGAGTTCCAGGCTCAACGGGCGGTAGTACAGGCTGCACAACCGCCCGCCGTATTCGGGCAGGATGGAGAGGCTGAAGAGGCCGTTGTCGAGCACCAGCGAGCGCGTCCCGGCGAGGGTGCTCTCCCGGCCCGTGCATTTCGGCCGGGACAGGTGCAGATCGTCCGGGAGCAAGCTCGTGAAGAGGAAGGCCATGTGTCCTATCCCCGCATCCCCCGCCCGTGTGGGAGGGGGACGCGGTTGCAGTCATCCGTTACGCCCCCTCCCGAAAAGGCGGGGGCAGGGGAGATTTACAGCAGTGGCAGCAGGTCGAACTGCACGCCGACGTTAGCGCCGAGGGTCGGCTTCTTGTCTTCCAGGTTGTAGATGGCCCCGCCGAGGGTGACCACCTTGAAGACCTTCCAGTCCACGCCGATGCTGGTGCTGTTCAGGTCGCCGTCTTTTGCGGACTTCCACACGTGGTCGACCTTCAGGTCGAAGGCGCTGTAGCCCACGCTCGCACCGAGCATGGTGACGTATTTGTCGTCGGTGTCGCGCAGCACACCCAGGCTGGCGGCGGCGCGCGCCACGGGGATGGGCAGGTGCTCGGTGGCGACCAGGTAGACCTGCGGGGTTTCGTCGTTGGCCAGGTTCTGCGCACCCACGGCCACGCCCGGGATGATGCCGCCGCCGAAGAAGCGCCACTTGGCGTTGAAGACTTCTTTGTTGCCGACGCGGTCGATGCCCGCCTCGGTGCCCAGGATGGCGCCCGTCTCCAGGCCGCCGACCCAGGACTCGCCGTTCGCATAGAGCAGGCCGCTGTTATAGCGCACTTCGCCGCGGAGCTGCCCCAGATTCATGGTGTCCGCGGTGGGCATGGTGTTCAGCCCTGAGGGAATGGCCAGGCCGGCGAGCGCACACAGGCTCACGGCCAGCGCGACGATGATATACCGCATAGTGGTCTCTCCTTCGTCACCCGACAAACGCGGGCGGTTGTATTCCCCCTATTCGCGACCGGCAGGGGAGAATCCTTTCGATTTGTCTGAGCCCTGATGCGTCGGATTCACGGATTACCAGGATTATGCGTAGCTGGGCCCGACAACACAGCCGTGAATCTAGGTAATCCGCGCATCCGGTAAATCAAGGTTCAGACAACCCCGCCCTTCCCTGACTGAACGCATAATAAGGCCGGGTTGCCGAGTTGGTGAAAAGACGGTACAATGTGCCCTTGACACTACCTCTGGAGGAATGTGCATGGCGTATAAGATCGCTGTTATCGCGGGCGACGGTATCGGGCCCGAGGTCATCCGTGAAGGCATCAAGGTGCTCGGTGTCGTGGCGCAGAAGCACAACATCGGGCTCGATTACGAGTATTTCGACTGGGGCGGCGACCGCTTCCTGGCGACCGGCGAGGTGATGCCGAAGAACGCCATCGAGATCCTGAGCGGCTTCGACGCCATCTACCTGGGCGCGGTAGGGCATCCGGACGTGAAGCCGGGCATCATCGAGCACCAGTTGCTCCTCGGCCTGCGCTTCGGGCTGGATCAGTACATCAACCTGCGTCCGGTGAAGCTCTACCCGAACGTCGACACCCCGCTGAAGGACAAGGGCCCGGCGGACATCGACTACATCGTAGTGCGCGAAAACACCGAGGACATGTACGTCGGCACCGGCGGCTTCACCCATAAGGGGCAGGCGAACGAAGTGGCCACCCAGGTTGCCATCTACACCCGCTTCGGCGTCGAGCGCTGCGTGCGCTACGCCTACGACCTGGCGATGACCCGCCCCCGCAAGCAGCTCACCCTGGTCGACAAGTCCAACGTGCTCACCTACGGGCACGACCTGTGGCAGCGCGTCTTCAAGGAAGTGGGCGAGGAGTATCCGCAGGTCAAGCAGGCGCACGCCTACGTGGATGCCTGCTGCATGTGGATGGTGAAGAACCCCGAGTGGTTCGACGTGATCGTGACCACCAACATGTTCGGCGACATCATCACCGACCTCGGCGCCATGACCCAGGGTGGCATGGGCATCGCGGCCTCCGGCAACATCAACCCGAAGGGCGTCAGCATGTTCGAGCCGATCCACGGCAGCGCGCCGAAATACACCGGCAAGAACGTCATCAACCCGCTGGCCACCATCAACGCGGGCGGCATGATGCTCGACGTGCTGGGCGAAAAGGCCGCCGGGCAGGACGTGGAGAACGCCATCATCAAGGCGCTGGAAACCGGCAAAATCCCCCACCTCGGCGCCGGCGCCATCCCCACGGACGCCTGCGGCGACCTGGTCGCGAGCCTCATCTAACGGGGCTCGGGATACGATTCACAGGGATGAATGGGATTGAATAGGATGAAGGGGGATGGGATTTCTTTTTGCTACGCAGCGAAAGGAAACTCATCCCCCTTCATCCCTATTCGTATCCCTTTCATTCCCGTGAATCCGTCCCCAACACCCCGTGTTGGACAAGGTGATTCGGCGCTTGTGTCGTAGAGAACAGTAATACCAGGAGGTGACGACATGAGTGAGCAGCAACCTTTGACGATCACCCTCAGCTACACCGCGGAAGACAATATCCGCGCAGCGCGGTTACTGCGGCCACAGTTGAAGTTGACCTGGCGCCACATGGTGGGATTGCTGGGGTTAGTAGTGCTGGTCCTTATCACGTTGAGTGAAAAGGATCAGGTGCTGCTGCTCTTTATCGTGGGTAGTGTCTGTGCACTCGGCGGGTGTTGTGGCTGTTTGCTGCTGTTGGTAATTGTCAGAAAAGCGCGTTTAGAAAAATTGTATAAGACCCATCCTTATCTAGTAGACCCACGGAGGTTTGTCTTCTCAGAAGATGCACTCGACGTCATTTCCGAAAAACATTCCACGCACATGGAATGGTCTTTATTCAGTGACCTGAAGGAAGATGCCGCCTACTTCGTCTTCGGTTTTGCTAATGTGCTGTATTTTGTCCCGAAACGCGCCATTCCTGATCTCGCCGTGCAGATGCATCTGCGTCTCATTCTCGAACAAAAGATCGGTCCGTCCAGCGCCGGGAAGGCGAAACCCATCGTGCCACCCCCGCCGCCGCACCCGACCACCGGGGGACGCAATGATTGACGCGCTACCGATCACGTTAACCTTCACCTACACCGACGACGATTTTCTGCAAGGGTACCGCTTGATGAACGACTCTCGCTCCTATCGGCCGCTCATCCTCGGCGTAGTGGCGATCTTCGGCACGTGTCTGGTCTTTCAAGCGGAGATGATGAGCCTCTTCGTGAAATGGCTGTTGTTCCTGCTGCTCGATGCCGGGATTTTCTATTTCGGCTACATCCTCTATTGCACCTGGACCTTCGAAACACGCATGACAAAGATGTTGGCGCAGACACCCGGGTTGCGTGACGAGAGGACGGTGATTTGCACGGAAGACAGCATCACATTTCGTTCCGCGAAACGCGACACACGGACGGATTGGCGCTTATTGTCGTTCCCTCGCGAGAACCAGGCCGTGCTGGCATTCCGTTTCGGGGGCAGCTACTTTGTTCTCCCGAAACGATGCCTCTCCGACGAAACTGAACTGCTACACCTGCGTGCGTTGATCGAGCGTCGCGTGGGTACCATCAACGCCGGAAAGGTTGGCCGACCGACGATGCCGCCCCCGCCGGTTTAGCCGCGTGCTTGGGTAACGATTCACAGGGATAAATGGGATGAAAAGGGATGCTGGGGGATGGGTTTTCTTTTGCTGCGCGGCAAAGCAATACTCATCCCCCTCATCCTATTCTATCCCTTTCATCCCCGTGAATCCGTCCCCAACTCCGCCAGCGCCCGCTCCAGCGCCGCAATGGCCGCGCGGTCGTGTACGACGGCGGATTCCAGGCGGGCGATTTCTTCCAGGCGCAGGCGGGTGGGCCATTCGTTGGTGCCTTTTGCGGCAGAGGTGAGATCCCACGCGCAGCCGATTTCATCCATGCACTCCTCGGCGATATCGGTGTAGTGCGCCGCGGCTTCGCGCAGGGGGGCGGCTATCTCCGGGTAGTCGTCCGCCCGCTGGGCCAGCCAGCGTCCGGCGATGCGGCGGCTGTGGATCAGCACGTCGAAATACCAGCCGTTGCCCTGGCAGGGGGTTTCCGTGCCCCGCAGCCACGTCAGCCAGTGCGCATACGCGGCCTCGCCGACGGCATACGCCCCGCACTTCTCCGTGTGCCACATCGCCACTGCTTGCCGCAGCGCGGCGGTGAACAGCTCCCGCGCCGGCACGAGTTCTTCCGCGGTCTTGGGGGCCGTCCACACATTGATGCCCCACGGCCACTTGCCACCGGCAAAACCGCTGGCTTCGTCGAACCAGAAGGCCTCCCGGCCATTCTGGTGATACGGATGCACGCACCACCAGCGGCGGCCCGCGCCGCCGTAGCCGATGATCAAGCCGTCCTCTTCGCTGCCGTAATGCACCGGCACACCCCGGTCGATGCTGTCCTTGATGGCCGCGCACGCGTCGGCTTCGAATGCCACCTGATCCTCTCGCGGGGCGTCCCACGGAAACGCGAAATAGGACTGCTCGCGCCAGGGCAACGCACGATTGCTGTTCTCGATACACATAAAACCCGGGGCCGGATGCCCGGCGCTGGGGCACATCTCCTCATGCGCCTGCACCCGAAAAGCAAAGGCGCCGTAGCAGATCAAGTCGTCATAGGTGGGCGGAATCCCCAGCGTTTCCAGAATCCGCGCCTGCGCGCCATGTACGCTGCTAGCATACTCAGCGGCGTGAAAGCCCGGCACGTCGAGCCACACGCGTTCCGCGCTCTGTTGCACACTCATGAGATACGTCTCCTTCCGGGGAAGAAAATATCTGCGGCGACGCCGGAAAAACCGGTTGCATCTCCCTCGCCGACGGGTTATACTCCTCACCGATTATACCTCAAGCTGGGGAGCGGCGTAAGGAGTCAATATGCAGAAGATTCTCTATGTCTATGGTGGGCCGGAGTTCCATCCCACCGAGTGGGTCGGGCAGGAGCTGGCGGGGCTGCTGGCGGCGGACGGGCGCTTTGTCCTCGAGACAACCGCCGACCTCGATACCCTCGCCAAGCTGCCGGGCAGCGACTACGCGGCGGTGGTGCTCTACACCACCGGCTTCGCAAACGACCTGACGCCCGCGCGCGAAAAGGGTCTGCTCACCTTCGTGAAAAACGGCGGCGGCTTCCTGGGCCTGCACTCCGCGGCGGACAGCTTCCGCGGCAACCGGGCCTACGTCGACATGCTCGGAAGTGAATTCCTCACCCATCCGCACCACCACGAGTTCAACGTGGCCATCATCGAGAAGGGGCACTACCTCACCCAGCGCGTCCCCGACTTCACCCTCTTCGACGAGATGTATCACCTGCAGAGCTTCGACGCCTCCGCGGTGACCGTGCTCGCCACCACGGTCTGGCAGAACGAGAAGATGCCGATGGCCTACACAAAGCCGTACGGCGACGGCCGCGTGGTCTACCTCGCCAACGGGCATACGCAGCAGGCGTGGAAGCACCCCGACTTCCGCAAGCTGGTTTTGCGCGGCGTGGCCTGGGCCGCGGGCGCGACGCTGCCCGCCACCACCGTGCGCTGCGGCCTGCTCGGTTACGGCCCCGCCTTCAACATGGGCAAGGGACATGCCTCGTGGATCGACGCCACCCCCGGCATGCAGACGGTCGCCATGTGCGACGCCAGCTCGGCGCGCGTGGAAGCCGCGAAGGGCGAGCTGCCCGGGCTGCAGGGGTACTTCACCGACCTGGCCGAAATGCTGAAGATGGACGCACTCGACCTGGTGGTGGATATCCTGCCGCACAACCTGCACTACCCGACCGCCATGCAATGCCTGCAAGCGGGCAAGCACGTCGTGCTGGAGAAGCCCTTCTGCATCACCGTGGAGCAGGCGAACACCATGATCGACCTGGCGCACACGCAGGGGCAGATGCTCAGCCTCTTCCACAACCGCCGTTGGGACGGCGACTACATCACCATCCGCGATATCATCGACCGCGGGCTTATCGGCGACGTGTTCCACATCGAGTGCGGGCAGGCCGGCTACAACCATCCGGGTTTCTGGTGGCGCTCGGATAAAACGGTGTCCGGCGGCGTGATGTACGACTGGGGCGCGCACTTCCTCGACTGGATTCTCAACATGGTGCCCAGCCCGGTCACCCAGGTGATGGGCAACTTCCAGAAGCGCGTATGGCACGCGGTGTCCAACGAGGACTTCGGGCAGGCGTACATCCGCTTCGCCAACGGCACCACCGCCGACTATATCACCTCCAGCATCAGCGCCAGCTCGCGGCCCAAGTGGCGCATCAACGGCACACTGGGCGCCATCGAGCAGAACTGGGGCGACATTACCCTCACCACGTTCGCCAACGGCATCAAGCAGGAGAGCACGGTGAAGGTGACGCTGCCCGGGTACGGCGCCACCGAGTACTACCGCAACGTGGCCGACCACCTGCTGCTGGGCGAGGAGTTGAGCGTGAAGCCCGAGCAGGCACGCCGGGTCATCGGCGTCATCGAAGCCGCGATGGAGAGTTCCGGCAAAGGGGTCAGCGTGCCCCCGCCGCCCGGCTGCGAGTAACACGCACCGCCGCCCTCGCCACTTCCGGCGAGGGCGGTCTTTTTTTCTGTTCCAAGTGTCAAATAAGAAGGGAAGCTGTGGAACTATTCGAATAAGGGAAAGACAGGGGCACTAACTAGAAGGAGCTGCGCATGCAATGGCTGGCCGACCTGTTTACGTCTCAGGAAGAGTGGTTGCTCGACCGGGTGGTGGGCTATGCACGCGCACACGATTTTACCCGGTATACTTCTTCGCTCACCGAAACCTGGCGCGCCTCGATCGTCGGACTGAACGATGCCTTCCGCACCGCCCAGCGCGGCGGTGGTATCGCGCCCCTGCGGCCGGACGATGACTACATCACCGAGCCGGTGGCCGCCTTCGGCGTGCGCGAAGCGCGATTGCACCGCCAGCGCGGCGTGCCGCTGTACCAATTCCTCGCCCTGATGAAGTACTATCGGCAGACGTATACCGACCTTCTGGTCACCTCCGCATGTCACGACCCCGAAGCCTTCAACCTGATCAACCGTTTTTTCGACCGCGTGGAGTTGGGCTTCTGCCAGGAGTGGGCGGGGCAGGACACTGATGCCCAGGTGGCGGAACTGCGCACCGCCAATAAACGGCTGACCGACGAAAAGGTGCGCTACATCACTATCTTCGAAAGTCTTCCCAACCCGGTGATCCTTTTCGACGGTGACCACGCCGTGCTCAATGCGAACTACGCCGCCGTGCAGCAGTTCACCACGCTGGGCGCTGCCGAAGTCTATTACGACGGGAATCCCATCCTCGCCACTGCGCTAGCGGAGATCACCACACGGTTGCAGGAGGCGCTGCGGAGGACGGAGCCGGAGTCGCGCGCCGACCTCCTGCTCGATACCCCCACCGGCCCGCGCGTTTACCAGGTGCGTCTGAAGCATATGGTGACAGTGACCGGTTTGCACGCCGGCACGGTGGCGACGTTCAGTAACCTCACCGAGCGCGTGGAGACGGAGGAAGCGCTGCGCGACAGCGCCTCTGCCGCCCGCGCCCACCTGGAACGCCTGCGTGCGCTGCACGACGTCTCCAACCTGCTCGCGCTGGCACCCACCGCCGACGAGTTGTGCCGGCTGGCGGTGGAGCAGGGGGCCGCGCGCCTGGGCTTCAGCCGCGTCGGCATCTGGCTCACCCCCGACCACGGGGAGACGATCTGCGGCACCTACGGCATCAATGAAAAGGGCCACTTGCGCGACGAACGCCGGGAGCGGCATCCGGTGGGTCCCGGCAACCTGCACGACATTCTGCGCGGCACCCGCGCGGTGGTGCTGTTGCACGACGTGCCGTTACTCGACGACAAGTCCGCCCCGGTGGGCGTCGGCTCCACCATCCTCACCGGCCTGTGGAACGGCGAGCAGATTATCGGCCTCATCTGTGCGGATAACCTGTTCACCCCGCAGACGCCGCTGGGCGAGACGGAAGGGGAGCTGCTGCAACTGTTCGCGGTGACGATCGGCCACCTGTATACGCTGAAGAACACGGAAGAGGAGCGGCGGCATCTGGAGGCGCAGATCTTGCACGCGCAGAAGCTGGAGAGCCTGGGCGTGCTGGCGGGGGGTATCGCCCACGACTTCAACAACCTGCTCATGGGCATCATCGGCAACGCCAGCATCGCGCTGATGCGCCTCTCCCCCGAATCCCCGGTGCGCACGTACCTGGAGAAGATGGAGATGGCGGGCATGCGCGCCGCCGATCTGGCCAAGCAGATGCTGGCGTATTCGGGCAAGGGCCAGTTCGTGGTGCAACCGCTGAACCTGTCCAACCTGGTCGAGGAGATGGCCCACCTGCTCGAAGTGGCGGTGGCGAAGAACGTGGTGCTCAAATTCAAGCTGGCCGAACATATCCCCGCCATTGACGCCGACGCCACCCAGGTACGCCAGGTGGTGATGAACCTGCTCACCAACGCCTCCGACGCCATCGGCGAGCGCAGCGGGGTGATCAGCATCACCACCGGCGCCATGCACTGCAGCCGGGGATACCTGTCCGACACCTACCTGAACGACGAGTTGCCGGAGGGGCCCTACGTCTATCTGGAAGTCTCCGACACCGGGTGCGGCATGAGCGCGGAGACGAAGGCACGCATCTTCGACCCCTTCTTTACCACCAAATTCACCGGGCGCGGGCTGGGATTGGCGGCGGTGCTCGGTATCGTGCGCGGCCACCACGGCGCTATCAAGGTGTATAGCGAGGTTGGGCACGGAACCACGTTCAAGGTGCTCGTCCCGTACTCCGAGCAGGCGGCACGCGCCATGGCGGCGGCGCAGACGCGGGAGACGTTGTGGCGCGGTGAGGGCACGATTCTCCTCATCGACGACGACGAGACGGTGCGCATGGTCTCGCAGGCGATGCTGAAGACCCTCGGCTTCACCGTATACCTGGCGGAGGACGGCGTGCAGGGGGTGCAGATCTTCCGCGAGCACGCCGACGAGATTCGGCTGGTGCTGCTCGATATGACGATGCCGCATATGAACGGCGAGGAGACCTTCCGTGCGTTGCGCACGCTGCGTCCCGACGCCCGCGTGGTGCTTTCCAGCGGCTACAACGAGACGGACGCCACCACGCACTTCGCCGGTAAGGGGTTGGCGGGGTTCATCCAGAAGCCGTATACGCTCCACGAACTGAGCGCGATCATCCGCGAGGTGGTGGAAGGTCCGGTCGAGGCACTCCCGCATGGATGACCTCGAACAACCGGCGGGACAACCGGACGATGCCGAAGACGCCGACTTTTCCGGGCAGAGCTTCGCGGGGCAGACGTGGCGCCGCGGGCGCTTCGTGCGCTGCCGCTTCCGCTTTGCCGATCTCTCCGACCTGCTCACCGAGTCCTGCCGCTTCGAGGCGTGCGACTTCAACGGCGCGCGGATGAACGGCTCGCGTCACGTCGACACCTCCTTCGCCAACAGTCGTTTCACCGGTGCCGGGCTCTTCGCCGCCGAATTCCACACCTGCCAGTTGCTGGGGAGCGATCTCAGCGGAGCGGAATTGACGGGGATCACCATCGACGGCGGCGACTGGTCGTGGGCGGGGCTGCGCCGGCAGGATCTGCGCAAGCAGGCGCTGCGCGGGCTGACGTTGGCGGATGCCGACCTGACGGGGTGCAATCTGCAGCAGGTCGACCTGCGCGACGCCGATCTCACGCGCGCCCACCTGGATGGCGCCCGCCTGCGCGGTGCCGATCTGCGCGGCGCCGACCTCAGCGGCGTCAACCTGGGCGTCCTCGACCTGCACGGCGTGCGCCTCGACTCCGTGCAAGCCGTGCTCCTCGCGCGTTCGCTGGGGGCGATTGTCCGCTGAGCCCCGGTACCGTACCAACGGCAACGGCCCCCGTCCAGTGGACGGGGGCCGTCGAGGTTTCTCGGAGTTGGCACTAGGCCTTGATACCGATGAGTTGCTTCGCCACGTCCACCGCGGTCGCCGCGTCGGGGGCATATCCGTCGGCGCCGATCTCGTCGGAGAACTTCTGCGTCACCGGGGCGCCGCCTACCATCACCTTCACGGTGCCGCGGATGCCCGCGCCTTCGAGGGCGTCGATGGTCGACTTCATGCCCGGCATGGTCGTGGTCAGCAGTGCAGACAGCGCGATGGCGTCCGCCTTGGACTCCTTCACGGCCTCGATGAACTTCTCGGGTGATACGTCAACGCCCAGGTCCACCACGTCGAAACCGTTGCCCTGCAGCATCATGGCCACCAGGTTCTTGCCGATGTCGTGGAGGTCGCCCTTCACGGTACCGATGACGACGGTGCCCACCGGCTTCACACCGGTTTCCGCCAACAACGGCTTCAGCATGCCCATGCACTCTTTCATCGCCCGCGCGGCGATGAGCACTTCCGGTACGTAGAACTCGTTCGCTTTGAACTTGGAGCCCACGACGGCCATGCCCGCGATCAGGCCATCGTTGATGATGGTCTGCGGGGCGATGCCTTCTTCGAGGGCGGCCTTCGTTAGTTCGACGGCCGGGTTCTTCTTGCCGGTGATGATAAGGTTGGCAAGTTCGCTCAGATCAACTGCCATAGTGATCGTCTCCTCTACTGACTTACAGCTCGCAGGCTGCGGTTTCGCCCAGCGCGCTCACACCGGGCAAATCGTTGGTAGGATAGCAGCTATACGGCTTGTTGACAACATATTTACGGGCTGTAGCGAAAAAAACCTGCCGCTTGCTGGAACATTTTCCCGATTATTTCCCGTCACGCCCATGCGGCGGCGTCTCGGCAAAGAAAGCGAGTTGACGTATGGCTTCCGCGACATACGGGTTCTCCGGCGGGCCCAGGCTTTGCAGAGCGGTAAACGATGCCACACTCTCGGCGTACCGCCCGAGCATGGCGTACAACATGGCGAGTTGATACCGTGCTTCCGCGTCGGTGGGTGCCAGTGCCACCGCCTGCTCCATCGTGACTTGCCCGCCGTCAAAATCGCCGGAAAAGACTTGCGCCAGCCCGAGCTGCAACCGCGCGGCGGCATGGTCGGGCACGTCGGTCAGCAGCGCGGTGAGTACGGCGATCGCCTCGGAGTAACACCCGTCGATGCGCAGCGCCTTGCCCGTTGCGAAGCGTGCCTCGCTCATACGCCGTCCTCCGCGAAGCCTTCGCCCGGTTGCAGGCGCACCCCGCGCAGGAAATCGCGGCCCGCCATCGGCCGTTTGCCCGCCGGCTGCAGCGTGAGGATTTCCACCACGCCGGCGCCGGTGGCGACAAAGAGCCCGTCGGTGCGCGCGGTGAGGATCGTACCCGGCACCGCGGTGCTGGTACCCTCTGCCGGGCGCGCCAGCAGCACCTTCACCGGTTCTCCGCGGAAGCGCGTCGTCGCGGCGGGCGTGGGTGCCAGCGCGCGCACCTGCCGCGCAATGACGTCCGCCGGCCCCCCCCACGTCACCGCGCGCTCCTCCTTGCGGATGGGCGGGGCCAGGGTGACGCGCGCGGGATCCTGCGGGCAATGCGGCGCCGCGTCGCGCGCCAGCGCCGGCAGCCAGGTGAGAAGTAACGCGGCGCCCAGCGTGGCCAGCCGCGCACCCAGCGTGCCCGCGGTGTCCTCCGGCGCGATGGGCGTCTCGGTGCAGGCGATCACGTCCCCGGCGTCCATCGCGCGCACCATCCACATCAGGCACACGCCGGCGGTGGCATCCCCGTGCCAGATGGCACGCTGGATGGGCGCCGCGCCGCGCCAGGCGGGGAGCAGGGAGCCGTGCAGGTTGACCGCGCCGTGCGCGGGCAACGCCAGCAGCGCGTCGGGGAGGAATTGGCCATAGGCAGCCACTACAATGAGTTCCGGCGTCAGCGCGCGCGCCGCGTCGAGGAAGGCGGGGGTGCGGACGGAATCCGGCTGCAGCACGGGGAGCACGCGCGCCAGCGCGGCGTCCTTCACCGGGGAGGCCGTGAGGCGGCCGCCGCGTCCCGCCGGGCGATCCGGCTGGGTGACCACGGCCACGAGCGTCTCCCCCTGGTCGCCCAGCGCCTCCAGCGCCGGGACAGCAAAGGAACTGGTGCCAAAAAAGAGTATGCGCATCGGTGCACTTTCCAGAGTCAGCAGTTACGCGTCGGGGCGGGGTAGGGCAGTGATGGGAGTTACCTTATATATACGCGTGGCGTAGTCCGCGCGCCTGGCGGCAACCGGCGTGGAAGGTCCACGTAACGGCGCTTTACCCGCGCACCCCAACCCCTTCCGCGCGCGGCGCGGGGTGGCCTTCGAAGACGCGCAACGCGTCCTCCAGCGTGGTGGGGCGTTCGATCACGTGGCCGTCGTCGTCGCGGTCGCCGCTGACCCAGACGAAGGAGTCCGGCTCGGCGCGGTCGATGAAGAGCACGCCATCGAGGTGGTCCAACTCATGCTGCACGGCGCGCGCCCACAGGCCGTCGCCGCTCAGGGTGATCGGCTTGCCGCGCACGTTCAGCGCGCGCACCGTAACATGCTGCGCGCGGGTCACCGTGGCGTGCAGGCGGGGCAGGCTGAGGCAACCCTCCGTGCCCGTCTGCGTGCCTTCGCGGGCGATGATCTGCGGGTTGATGAGCGGTTGCAGCTTATCGTCGGTGTCGACCACGACCATGCGCAGCGAAATGCCCACCTGCGGCGCCGCCAGGCCCACGCCGTTGTCGTCATACATCGCGTCCGCCATCGCCTCCAAAAAGAGGCGCATTTCGGGCGTCACGCGTTCCACCGTCAGCGCCTTTTTGCGCAATACCGGGGCGGGATATACTGCTATCTGCAACCGTGCCATCGTCGTGTATCACCTAACCGCGTCGCGGCCCCCCTGTCAAGCGTCCCAGGTGTCCTCCGCCGACGATTCCGGCGTGGACACCAGTAAGACGATACCATATATCGGAATCATCCACAAACCATTTTCCCCACTGCGCCAGGCCGCGAACCGCGCCGCGGCGCTGAAGGAGCCGCCGCCGAGTAACGTGAGCGCGCCGGCGACCAGCAGCGTGCACAGGAGCGCGGTGAGCACGCCCACCAGCACGTTGCGGCGCGCCGCCCACAGCGGCACGGCACTCGCCAGCAGCCCCGCGCCCATACTGAGCAACGTGAGCAGCCACAGGTCGCGCCCGCATAAGGCCGCGCTGCACCATCCCGCCAGCGCCCCGACGATAAGCCCCGCCGTAGGGCCGCCCCACAGGCCGGCCGCCACGCCCAGTAGCAGCAATGGGCCGGGCACCCCGCCGCCCCGTGCCGCTTCTACGCCGGCCGCCGCCCAAATGCCGCCGCCCCACGCCAGCACGGTGGTGAATCGCATGTGTACATGATACCGGATTCCGGGGAAAGTTGCCAACCGGCGGGTTACTGCCACAGGCGGAGGAAGGCAGAGTGCTCTTCGGGGACCGGCGCCTCCGGCGTCGCGGCCGCCACGGCCTCGGGCTGTTGCGCGCGTAGCCAGCGCGTGTAGTCGTCCTCTGCCGGTGTCGCCGTGGCCAACACCGGACGCTCGCTGGGCAGCAGCTCTTCGAAGACATCCTCCAGCTCATCCAGGCGGCGGATATGCTGCCAGCGCTGCAGGTAGAAATACAACATGAGGAGTTGCAGCACGACCAGCAGCGCAATGCTGTGCAGCACCGCCTCGAAGACGGAGTAGCGCATCCCCAGCGTGCTTGCCAACACCGTCACCGCGCCCGCGACGATGGTGAGCAAAATGTCGCGCCAGGGTAGCGGGGGCAGCGCCTGCAGGCGCTCCCGCACGCGTTGTATATACATTAACGCGCGCAAGCGGTCGCCGTCGGCCAGCCACACCAGTTGGCTCAGCCATTCCGACTGCGCGGTCGTCCCCGCATAGACATCCGCCGTCGCCACCACCGCCAGGTTCCAGCGCAGCCGCAGATCCTGCGGGCGGCGCGAGGCCGCCGCTTGATACTGCCGCGTGGGGGAGCCGATCAGCGGGGCCAGCAGCAGGAGCGTAGAGATGACTAATGGCGGCAGCAGGGAGACGCCCAGTAGCAGGTTGCGCGACGTAATATGCCACGCCGCGGGCAGCCAGTGGTGGTAGTGTGCGGCCAGCACGCCCAGACCGGCGAGGAAGAGCAGTGCGGTAATGACCGCGATTGTGAAGAAGGGCAGCGGCGTCAGGTAGCGTATCGCAGGCGCGTTGGGATCGCCCACGGGATGCGTGAGCAAGGGCATGCGCGGCGGATACGCGATCTGCGCCATCATCCCTCCCCTTCCTGACCGGTACCTGAAGCTATTGTACCATACAAAGGGGGGCGTCATACATGAGGCGGTGGTTACCGCCGATTTATTTCAAAGAAAGCGGAAAAAGCCCTTGACGCCGGGGCGGGGTTCGGGTATTATCATCCTCGCCGCTGGGGTAACGCCGCGGGTCCGGTTCGGGTGGCCGGTAACTTTGAAAAAAGTTTCTCCACCCCCTTGACAAGCGAAGTGCTTCGGTGGTATTCTTAAAAATGTCGCTGGGGGCCAAACCCCGGCAGACAGCAGCGCCGACGAGCTGCGACAGCGCAGCGAATCGGCGATTTCTGTCACGGACCTTGACAACTGAACAGTGTTCGGACATGCAGTAGAGCCTGTAGACGCGTGAGGGCGAAAGCCTTTTAACGTGTCAGAAAAAACGTACTTGTGTACGTTTCTCTCTTTTCCTTTGGAGAGTTTGATCCTGGCTCA
>CAIYQO010000165.1 GCA_903928345.1 uncultured bacterium
GCCAGCGCGCCGGTGGTCTGGTTAGTACGATAACGTGATTTGGCCATGGAATCCTCGCTAATAGAAAATCGGTGCGGTGAGCAGCGGCAGGACACAGACCGATTGCGTCTCGCCGAGGTTGAGCCGCCCCAACTCGCGCACCAGCACGGCGCAGCGCACCGCGTCGATGATGTGGTCGTGACCTTTTGAGTAGACCACCGCGTTGTTCGTCATCGTGGAGGTGTGGGTGGTGAATTGATCCTGCAGGTCCAGATCGCTGTGCGAGAAACGAATCTCCCGGCGCTGGAGCATGCCGTTGATGATGGAAGTCATCAGTTCCTTGGTGCGCTTGCGTATTTCACCGCCATCCGGGCTCGGCAGCGCCGTGACGCCACCGAAATCGACCCCGCGCAGACGACCGCTCATGTTCTGCGGACGATAGCCGTCCAGCGTCAGTAACTCCTGCACCACCGCGCCGCCGTTCCCGCCGTTGTCGATGCCGATGCCTGCCGGAGTGAAATACCGTTCCAACAGTGAAATGAGCATGGACAGGATCGGATAGGCCACGTGTTCGCAGTGGATGCGCAAGACTAGACTAGCCACCGACTTTTCCCCGGAGGCATCCTGGAAGACCACGATCTCCGTGGGGTCATTCGTATACCCCAGGTCGGCGCCGATCCAGAACACCCCGGCCTGCGGCACCAGATCGAGCATTGCTTCCAGCAGGTCGAAGGTCTGTGCGTTGTCCTGACACCCGGAGAGGTCATCGCCGGTAATGCGCACGGTGCGATACTCGATGATCTCCTGGCAGGCGGCGTCCAGGTGTTCCTGGATGAACGCGCCATAACTCGGCTTCCCATGTTCACCCGACACCTCATGCTGCCAGCCGGCGGTATCTTTCCCGCCATAGAATTCCACCAGTTCCCGTTCACGTTCTTCTGACCAGTTGGGATTCAACCAGGACGGCCAACGAAAGACGGTGAACTGCTTCGAGGAGGTCAAGCGAAAGTAGGTGGTGTTCCGCAGCCCATTCGGTGTCGAGTAGATGCGCAGCCGTCCCCCGGACTTCAGGCATTGGCGCAGCGCTTTCCACGCCGCCTCGGTCAGCCAGGCTCCTTCATCAACCCAGACGCGTTCCACGTGCAGGGAGCGAAAGGCATCGCCATATCGACGGGAATGCCGGCCGGCAGCATAGCCGACCGCTCGCGTCCTTCTCCACACTGCAATTCGTGTTCCGGCATCCGACTTGACTCTTTCCGCCCCCTCGCGCATGAATTGCACAGAAGGAGGAGTTCACCTATGACGCTTGATCAGGCGCTCAACGCCTTTTGCACACACCAACGGGCGCAGGGACGGTCGGAAAAGACCATCGCCATCTATGCCCATGACCTTCAGCAGGTGTTCACCCGCCTGGATGATATGGGGGTCGCGAGCATCACGAGCCAGCGACTCATCGCCGTCATGTCCGACCCCACGCTCATCACCAGCCCGACGGGAACACCGAAAGCGCCCGCCACGCTCAACCGAGGTCGCGCCGCCGTGCGCGCCTTCTTCACCTGGGCACTCGACACGGGACAGCTTACCGAGAATCCCGCGCTGGGCATCCATCTGCAGCGGGCGCCACGCACGCCACCGGCCTTTCTCACCGATGTCGAAGTACGCCGATTGCTCAAGGCCTTGACCGGTCGATACAGTGAAATTGCCAAACGCGACCGGACGTTGATTGAGACCTTCCTCGCCACCGGCATCCGCCTGCAGGAGTTGGTCGCGTTGAACATCGACGATATCGATCTCGACGCCAAGCATCTGCATGTCCGGCGGGCGAAGGGCGGCCAGCCACAGGTCAAATTCCTGAACACCCATCTGCGCGGCATCCTCCGCGCCTATCTCCAGTGGCGGAAGAAGCAGGGCACCGACCAATGCGCCGCGCTGTTCATCAGCCAGCGCGGCACCCGCCTATCGCCACGGCAGGTGGGTTATCGCTTTGCCCACTGGCTCCAGGAAGCCGGCATCGAGAAAGCCATCACCCCGCACGGGCTGCGCCACACCTTCGCCACCCGGCTCTACAGCCGCACCGGCGATCTGCTGGTCGTCCAGCGCGCACTCGGCCATCGCAACATCGCCACCACCGAGATATACACCCACCTAGTGGACGGCGCGCTGGAAGACGCGCTGGAGCGATTGTGAACACGACCGGCCATGACCACCATCCGTGACATCCTGCTCAATCCCGCGTATGTCGGCGATATGGTGTGGAACCGGTTGTCCTTTGCCAAGTTCCACAAGATTGCCGGCGGCAAAGCGGTGCGGCGCAACGGCATTCCTGGGGGTGGTGCTGAGCAGAATCTGGAAGCCGACTGGATCGTCATCCCGGACGCCCATCCGGCGCTCATCACCCGGGAGCAGTTCGAGAGCGCCAAGTCCAAGCGGGAAGACCGGCGCAAGTCGCATAGCGGGCAATCGTTCCGCGTCGGGCAAGGCGCCAAATCCTCCTACCTCCTGACCGGCCTTATTCAGTGCGACCGCTGCGGGCATTACTGGCAGGGCTATTCCACGGTCAAAGGCAAATCGCGCAAAGACGGGACGAAAGTAAAGACGTACTACTACGCCTGCAACGGCTATGTGTCGAAAGGCAACGCCGTCTGCCACCGCTCGGTCATTGCGCAGGAGGCGTTGGAGAACTGGGTGCTCGACCAAATCGACGAGATTATCCAGCGCTATGTGCGCGAAGGAGGCGAGAACGAACTGCGGGCGATGATCCGACAAGAACTGACGACCACCGCCACCCGCGAGCAGGCGCAAGGCGGGTTGACGCTGGACGCTATCGCCGCGCGGAAGCGAGACATCAGCCAGCAGGTCAGTGGCGTATTAAGTAGCATCAGTGAAGCGAACCGCGAGTTTGTGAATACGCATCTGGAGACATTGCGCCTGGAGATGGAAGAACTCAAGCGCCAGGAAGAAGCCATCCATCGGCAAGCCGCCCAGCGCGAGATGCTGGATGAAGCCGTCGACTCACAATACAGCCTGGCTTGCCAGCGGATTGGGATGGCCCGGAACGTGTTGTTGGCGGGCACGATTGAGGAGCAGCGCCTGATCATCCGCGCGTTTCTGCGCATTATTCGCTTTGACCCGGACATGCGTACGGGCACTGCTGAGTTCTGGGTGATCCCTGGCGCTGGCAATGAAGACCCGAGAAGGAATCCTGCCGGTCGGGGCCGGCGGATGGACATCGAACGCATGGAGACGGGCACGGCACTGGAAGCGAACGAAGCACAGGGGACAATTGACGAGCGCACGATTAATTTAGCGATGTAGAACAGGAGATTCCGATGACATTGTATGATGATGTATTGAAGATGAAGGTTCCGGTCATCCAAGGGCCGGATCGAGCAGCCGTCCGGCGCTCCCGAAATCCACCTGGGCCTGCTGACCCGGCGACGTCTCCACCCGCACGCAGACGCGCGGGTCCTGCGGACGAATCCGCTGGATAAACCGGCGCACCGAGGAGTAGCTCCCCGTGTAGCCGTGGTTGACGCGCAGGCGCTGCAAAATCGCCTGCATCTCCACCCCTTGGTCCAGCAAGGCTTCCACCGTCGTCCGATATGGCTCCACGGTCGAGATCATGTGCGGCGGCGTCAACCGCTCGCCTTCCGTCACCACCAGCGCCTCCGGGGGCGGTAACGGCTTGGTACGGTCCAGATACCCCTGGGCTTCGCCCCAGGCCAGGTACCGTTCCACCGTACTGCGGCTATGCCCCAGGTCCTCCGCAATCCGGCGCGCCGAGACGCCTTGGCGGCGTTGGTGCAGGATTTCATGAATGTGATACATGTGTAGTTGCTCCATTCCAGAGCCTCCTTCGTCCATGACAGTACGAAGAAGGCCGGGTCGGGACAACCCCCACACACGCTGACCGCAGAAATCGGGTGGCCGGCGCCAGATGGCTTAGACCACCGGCAATCCCTGGCTTAGGGTGGCGGCTAAGGGTGGCTTAGGTTGGGCGACACTCAGTGGCTTAGTATAGGGCGGCAAATCACATGTAGCCTGAACGATATTCGCAGAACGAATCGTAGTTTGGTTTATTGAAGCCATCACCATTATCCTCCACTTCGATTTCAACAACCTTCTGAGTGTGGACTTTCGCACTTTCCGATCTGACTTCCTGCTGACCGGGGGCTTGTGTCCCGCTCCGGCGTTCACGCAGCGCGGGCCGCGTGGTCGATGAGCAGATCCACGTCGGTCGGATTAATGGCACGAGCGGGGTCCGCGCC
>CAIYQO010000166.1 GCA_903928345.1 uncultured bacterium
GACGCTCTCGTCAAGGAGGTGCTCGACACCGAGTTCGCCTGACGAACCCCACCGCCCGCGGTCACCGGGAGGATAGCCCCGGACCGCGGGCGGTCAAATCAGGTGAGCAATACGTGGCGTGAAGCGTGAGCAGCTACACCAGTAGATCATTCGATAATTCTGAGGTAGGGGATACCGGCTGGTCTTTCTATTTTCTGTAGTTCGCCAACAGAAATAGTGGATACGAATTGACTATACTTATCCCGCTCTTCTTGCATTACCTGAATAGAGATTTCTGCATTTGGTGGTTTGGTGGCGAGATTTTCAGCAGTTTGCCCTACAAGTGCCAGCAACTCACGTGCTTCTTCCAACGTGTGAAAATCCTCTGGGACAAATTGTATTACCTCTTCGAAGATGGCTCCCAATACATTGTAGCGAGGAAACGTAGCCTTTGCGCGTTCGCTGCTCGGATCAACGTTCATCTCGAGATACCGAGCGGTCCAGTAGTTTCCTTGCTCCTGACAGTAGCGGCGTGCAGCCGTATGTAAGGCTTCGATGTCATCCATCTCAATTCATGCCTTCCTGCCTATCGTTTTCAATATTACCTGTACGAACAGGCCGCCTGCTTTTAAACGGCCCTTACGTATTCCGCACAAACCACGCCAGCAGCTCTTCGGCTTCGGCGCGCGTGTCGGTGTGGGTCCAGTAGACGGTCTTCTCGGGGCGCAGGGCGCGGTGCATGAATTTGCACTGCTCCGGGGTGCCGCCTACCGCCACCGCTTTGCCACCCGCTTGCACGCGCTGGTACAGCTCCACGTAGTGATCGTGGTTGCCGTGGCCGTCGCCGGGCACGTAGGCCATGGTGTGCAGGCCGCGGCTGGCCAGCAGGTCGGCGGTGTGCACCAGCGCGCCGGGGCCGTCCCAGTGGTATTGCACGCGTCCGACGATGGCCGCCTCTTCCTCCAGCGCGGGCAGCACCCAGCGGCGGAACATCGGCGGGCTGATCATACAACTGAAGTCGCACTGCAGCGTGGTGAAAGCCTGCTTGTACCCGATCGCGTCGAAGCGCCCGGCCTGCCACACGGCGTCCCAGAGCACGGGGAAGACGGCGCGCGCCTGCAGCATCGCCGTGTCGATGGCCTCCGGGCAGTCGAGCAAGTCCTCGCAGAGCCGCTGCGGCCCGCGCAAGGCGGCGAGCAGGTCCATGTTCGAGTGCAGATCGGGCATGGTGAGCAGCGCGTGGCCGGCCACCTTCTCCGCCGCGCAGCGGTAGAAGGCGAGCAGGCGCTGCCAGAGCGGGTTGGCCGCGTCGATGCGGATCTCCGTCCGCGCCCAATCCTCGACGCACGGCACCGACCAGTTGGTGTCGCCGCTGTCCGCGCTCCATGCCAACTCGGCGCCGCAGAAGACGGCGATCTCGTCCGGGCCGAAGGAGATCCAGTAGACGGGCAGCGCCTCACCCAGGTATTGCGCGTTGCGGATGCCGCGCAGCCCGCGGTCGACCAGCGCGTCGATATCCCCGAACGCCCGGTCGTGGTAGTTGATGCCCTCGACCGGCTCGACATCGTCGGCCGGCGCGGTGACGCATACGATGGGCCGGTCGAGCAGGTCGCCGGCATAAAACGCATCCCAGCGCCGGGCCGTTTCGGCAAAGTCTGGCTTCAGGGACAGCGAGGGCAGGTTGGTCTGCGGCATGGATGACTCCTTGGGGGCAATATTGCTGCTACTTCTTCTCCGGCGTCGCCTTCACCCCCGTCAGCGGGTCGAAGGTGACGGCGTCCCAGGCGATCTGTTCGAGTTGCTTGTTCAGCTTAGGGTCGAGGGGCACGCCGGCGGGCACGGGGATACCGACGGGCGAGCGGCGGTAGATCACCGCGTATTCGCAATAGGCCCCGAGCATCGCCACTTCGCGACTCGGATGGCCCATGGCATCGGCAAAGAGGGCGTCTTGCGACGTGATGCCGGGCACTTTGCCCGCCGCGACCATGCCGCGCAGGGTGATGAGCGCCAGGCCCACCGGAACAGTGAAGACCACCTGGTGCCCGTGCTCCTTGTTGAGGGCGCGCACCTGGGCCGCCAGCGCGGTGCAGAAGGGCTGGTGCAGGCGCAGCAGCTCCGCCATGGTGCGGGTGTCGCGGTGCAGGTCGGCGCGGTGCGCGTTGTCTACGGGCGGTTTGCCATCGAAGGGCAGCCAGGGTTCGTAGATCAACACCCGGCCCTTCGGGTTGTTGGCGAGCATCAGGTGCGTGAAACAGTCGATGGCATCGTCGGGGATCTTCGTATTCGGCGAGAGGATCAGCACATCCGCCTTCCCCTCGCGCAGGTCGCGCTTGGCGATATTCTGGTCGTCCGGCAGCTCCCATTGCTGCGTTACCGTGGAGTTGCCGATGAACTGGGTATCCACATTCACGTGATCCGTGATCCCTGCCGCCTTGGCGACGAGGGCCAGCGCCGGCTGCACCGGGACGCAGAAGCTGTGCCCGGCGGTCAGTACGCGCTGCCCCTTGGGCGGCACGGCGAGGGCTGCCAGCGCCACCAGCAGTGCGAGCAATATGAGTGGGAGCCGCAGGCTACGCATGGGAAACCGTCCTTTCCAGCAACGGTTCGATGACCGTGCCGTGGGCGCGGTCGATGGTCACGGCGTAGGCGCGCTCGTGCCATTCCAGGCGCGGGAAGGTCAGGCGCGTCACGCCGTCGGGCAGGCAGGCGGGGAAGCGCGGCGTGAGGCCCGCCTCCGTCCAGCGCAGGCCGCCGGCGCCGAGGAGCAGGTTCTGCACGAAGCACGCGGAGCCGGTGAGATACGGTCCGGCGTCGTTGTCGATCATCTCGGTGCGCAGGCGGAACTCGGGGTGCACGAAGTGGGTGGCCTGGAAGTGCAGGTAGTCGCGCATGCGCGCCGCGTCCCCCGCCTGCGCGGCGATGGTCGCCTGATACGACATATCCCACCCGATGGGCGCGGCGCTGATGGTGTCCGCCAACTGCGCCGGGGTGGCGGGCAGGTCACCGAGGAGGATGGCGTTCGTCATCAGCCAGCGGTCGGGGTCGGGGTTCTCGGTGGCGCTGTTCGCCTGGTAGAGCCCCGTCTTCGCGTTGAAGGGCAGGTGCAGCCCGTCGGCTACCGCGCGCCAGGCGGGGTCCACGCCCAGTCCCAGCACCTCGGCGGCGCGGCAGACGCTGCGCAGCGCCTTGCGGGTAGCGGCGTTCGTATAGAGGCAGTTCTGCACCGCGCCCAGGTGTTCGGCGGCGGAGCAGACGTGCAGCAGCTCGTAGCGCCCTTCCCACGGCACCCAGGTGGCGCGGGAGGCGAAGAAGTCGGCGACGCCCTCCAGGATCGGCCACCCCACGTTGCGCAGGAAGATGGTGTCGCCGGTGGCGCAGAAGTGCAGCCACACCGCCAGCGCCACGTCGGCATTGATGTGCACCTGCTCGCGCGCCAGGAAGCTGTGGCCGGCGCAGTTCTCCTCGCCCTCCGCCAGCTCGCTGATCCACGCGTATTTCGCGCCGCGGTAGCCTTCGCGCGCGGCGTTTTGCATGGCGAAGGGGAGGATGCGTTGGCGGAAGCGGATGGTGCTCTCCGCCAGCCGGTTACGGAAGGGTAGCACGGCGGGCAGGTTGTGCACGTCGGTGTCCCAAAAGCACCCGCCGAAGTAGCCGGGCGAGGCGATGCCCATGATCTGGATCGGGTAGCGGTCGTCGACGGGGCAGTTCTGGTAGAGGTAAAATAGATCGGCGCGCGCCTGGGCCGCGAAGAGGTCGTCCCCCTCCACGATCAAGTCCCCCTGCCACAGCTCCGCCCAGGCAGCGGCGTGCGGCGCCCACAGCGCGTCGCGCCCGGCCTCCCGTGCCGCGAGAGCGCGCCGCGCGGCGGTGTCGGCGAGGGTGGAGGGGCGGTCGTCGCGGGCAAAGGCGACGAACAGCTCGATTTCGCGCGCGTCGTGTGGGCCGAGGTCGAGGGTGAGCACGGCGCGGGAGTTGGATGCATCGCTGCGCGGGGCCACCGCGGCACCCGGCGCGCGCAGCGCCAGCGCTACTCCGACCGCGGGGCCGTGCCCGGCGGCGGCGGCGCTCACCGCCCACACGCCGTCCAGCGCGTCGCTTAGCACGCGCGTCACCGCCATGTGGCCGGGGTGCCAGGCGTAGGTCATGCGCGCATCTTTGAAGCCGTGCCCGTACTGACGCGGGTAGTCCTCGTGCGGCCATTGCAGCGTGCGCCACGGGTAGCGGGTCGGCTCGGGGTTTTGCGTGATGCCGATCTCCGCCGTCGCCGTCACCGGCACATCGGCGGCGAGGCGCACGGATTGATACCCCACAAAGCGGTCGGCGCGCGAGAGCCACGTCTCCACCGTCACGGAAACCCACGCCCCGCCGAGGCGCGCAGCGTAGCGCGTGGTGAGGCAGGCGGCGGCCATGTCGAGGGTCTGCACGTAGTCGCGCACGTCGCCGCGCGCGAAGGCGTCCTCCAGCGTGTCGCCGTCCACGGTAATCGCCACTGCATTCCAGGTGGGCAGCCCCGCCATGCGATACACGTCGGTCGGCGTCAGGTCGCTGATGCCCACCATGAAGCTGCGCGCGGGGGCGACCCCCGAATCGCTCGCCTGCAGCCCCACGTGGCCGTTCGTCAGGTGGGTCTGCATCGTCTTACGCGGCAGGATACAGGTCAGCGTGTGCGTCATGCCCTTCTTTTTCTCGCGTGCGCGGGGAGTTCCTGCTAACTCAGTGCCACGGCCACTTCGCGGCGCAGGAAACGCACCCCCGTTTGTGCGGCGAGGTGGTGCAGGCGGGCGAAATTGAGGGCGTAGTCGCGCTCCTCGGGCAGATGCTCGCAGAAGCACGGGGTGTCGGCCGGCAGCGTGCTCAGGCGGCGCAGGAAGGTGGGGTAGTCCATCACGCCGGTGCCGATAGTCACCTCGTCCCACTTGAGGAACATATGCGCGGGGTCGCAGCGCAGGTCCTTCAGGTGGACGCTGACGATCTTCTCCGCCAGCAGGTCGAAGGTGGTGTCGATGAGCGACGTGGTGTCGTAATAGCGGCGCTGGTCGATCATATTCATCTGGTCGAGGTGCAACCCGAAGGCGGGGTGGTCGACGCTGTCGATGAAGGCGCGAATCTCCTCCGGCTGGTAGAAAAAGGTGTTGTGCCAGGGTTCGATCCCGTAGCGCACGGTGTGCAAATCCAGCCCGTCGAGGATGCGCAGCACGATCTCGCGGAACTCCGCCGTGCAGGCCGCGGTGTAGTTGTCGCGGTGCGGCGCCAGCGGGTTGCCGCCGGGGTCTTTGGTGCCCACCAGCGTCACGCCGCACCGGCAACCCATCAGGTCGGCTTTGCGCAGCATCTCCCGCGTGTCGGCAATGCGCGCCGCGCGGGCCTCGGCGTCGTCGGTGAGTAGGTTGTCCCACATCGCCGCCTCGCCGATCACGATGCCCAGCGCCCGTGCGTGCTCGCCATAGGCGACGCAGGCGTCGTCGTCCATCGTGCGCTGAAAGATCCACGGCGCGCCGATGGCGGACAGGCCGTAGATGTCCAGGTTGCCGCACACCGCGTCGAGTTCCGCGCGCGTGCCGGCGCTGAAAAAGCCTCCGAGTCTCATACGACTACCTCCACGGCGTGACGAATTTCCTCCGGTACGGCAATCTCCACCGCGCGATTCTCCTGCAGGCTGACGACCAATGCCTCCAGCGCGTAGACATTCATCACCGACTGCGCCAACGGCAGGCGGGGGGCCGCGTCACCCCGGATGACGGCGGCGAAGTTTTCCAGTTGCAGTCGGTAGGGGTCCGCGTCGGGAATGGTTTCCGTCTCCGCCGTCGGGAGTGGCCACGGCCCTTCATCCTTCACGGCGAGGAGACTATCGCCGTGAATGGTCCACGCGACGGGCAGATAAAGGGTGCGCAATGGGCCGGTGACTTCCAACTCCTGCGACATGGTGGCTTTCTTGCTGCTTTCGATGATACCGACGCACCCGTTGGCATACTGAATCATGCCATACAGGCGGTTGATCGTGCCGTATACCGGGCTCTCGCCCCCCACGGCGAAGGCGCGCACCGGCACGCCGCCGGAAAATAGCCCGCACGCGTTGACCGCGTAACAAGCGAAATCGTAGGGAATGCCACCGCCGCACTCCTTGCGTTGCCGCCAATCGCGCGCGGTGTTGTCGGGGTCTTCCACTTCGGGATCATGGGAACTGAAACAAGCGCGCACCGCATCCACCGGTCCCAAATCGGGCAGCAAGGCCTCCATGCGGCGAATGACCGGGTGGTGGCGATACATGAAGCCTTCCATGATGTATGCTCCGGCCTGTTGCGCGAGGCGGAAGATCTCCCACCCCTCCCGTCCGGTGAGCGCCAGCGACTTTTCGCAGAGGATGTGCCGCACGCCCGCGTCCAGCAACGCCGCGATCTGCGCGCGATGCTGGTTCGGCCAGGTGGCGAGGAGCACGCCGTCCAGCGGCTCTTCGCGCACCATGGTGGCAAAATCGGTGTAGACATGCGCCCCGCCGTTGTCCGCCGCCCACGCCTCCGCGGCCTCGCGCCGCACGTCGCAGCAGGCCGTGAAGCGCGCCTGGTCGGGAAGCGCCCGCGCCGCCGGTCCGTGGGCCACGCGCGCAATCGCGCCGCAGCCGATAATGCCGAGTCGCAAGGGGGAAGTCATACGTTTACCTCCAAAGGCCTATTCGCCTTCGCTGACCCGGCCCCTGCTGAAAAATCCGTGCGTCCGGCAGGAAGTCGCCGCGCGCGGGCTGAATAGGGGATCATTCCCCAGAATCGAGTTGATAGTTACCGGTTGAAGTTTGAAAGAGCTGCTACCGTGACCGGGCTCTTTCAATTTTCAACCTTCAACTATCAACCACCAAAGGAGTTTTCCACATGCAAAAACGCGTAAAAATCGGGTTCATCCCCGCGAACCGTGGCTTTTTCAGCAACCGGCTGGCCGCCGAGATGCGCGGCAAGACCATCGAGGCCTTGCAGGCGCAGGGCATCGAGGTGGTGGTGCCGGACGAGCAGACGACGAATGTCGGCTGCGTGGAGGGTTGGCAGGAGGCGAAGGTCGTCGGCAAGATGTTCCGCGACGCCGATGTGGACGGCATCCTCGTCGGCGCGGTGAATTTTGGCGACGAAGGCGGCGTGGCCTACACGGTGAAGGAAGCCGGGCTGAACGTGCCCATCATGATCTTCGGCTGCCAGGAGACGGGCCGCCTGTCGCGGGAGATGGAGCGGCGTGACTCCTTCTGCGGGTTGCTGTCTATCGGCGACGTGCTGCGGCAGATCGGCGCCAAATACAGCGTGGCGCGCGTGCCCATCTGCTACCCGACCGACGCGTCCTTCACGCAGGACATCGCCTGGTTTGCCGGGGTGTGCCGCGTGGTGAAAGGCGTGCGCCGTGCCCGCTACGGGCAGATCGGCACTCGCCCCACGGCCTTCTGGACCTGCCGCTTCAACGAGCGCGCGCTGCAGGAGCGGCTGGGCGTGACGACGATCGCCATGGACCTGTCGGAGGCTATCGGCAAGATCGGGCGGATGCCGGACGACGACGCGAAGGTGCAGGCGGCGCTGGCGGGCATTCGCGACTACACCTGCATCACCGACATCAACTCCGCCGCGCTGCTACGCATGGCGAAGTTCGAGGTGGTGATGCGCGACTTCCAGACCGAGCAGGAACTCGACGGCATGGCCATTCAGTGCTGGGATTCCATGCAGACGAACCTGGGCATCATGCCCTGCACCACCATGAGCCGTCTGGGCAACGAGGGCATCCCGTGCGCGTGCGAGTCGGACATCAACGGCCTGCTCTCCATGCATGCCCTCTACCTGGCCGGCGGCGTGCCCGCGGGGCTGGCGGACTGGAACAACCTCTCCGTCGACGACCCGGAAATCTGCAACCTGTGGCACTGCGGCGTCTTCCCGAAGGCGCTTTTCGGCGACCATGAGACGAAGATGGGCGTGTCGGAGATCATCGTCGACACCGTGGGGCGCGACAACGCCTGCGGCACCATGGAGGGCACCATCGCGGACGGCCCCATCACCGTGGCGCGCGTGACCATCGGCGCGGATGACCGGTTCAAGCTCTTCGTGGCGGAAGGCGAAGCGGTGCCCACCGGCAACGTCACCTTCGGTGCCGGCGGCTGGGTGAAGATCCCCGGCCTCGAGCGCGCTTACCGCGACGTGCTGCTGCGCCACTTCCCCCACCACGTCGGCCTCACCCGCGGCGCCGTCGGCGACATCCTCTACGAAGCCTTCGGCAACTACCTCAACACCGCCACTTATGTGCCGGAAACCCACCTGGACGGCGGCTACCGCTCCGGGTTGCCCTTTGCGGAGGGGCGGGCTGTGGTGAAGGCGTAAACCGGTTGCTAAATTCGGATTGAGTAGGTGTGGACTTTCGCACTTTCCGATCTGACTTCCTGCTGACCGGGGGCTTGTGTCCCGCTCCGGCGTTCACGCAGCGCGGGCCGCGTGGTCGATGAGCAGATCCACGTCGGTCGGATTAATGGCACGAGCGGGGTCCGCGCC
>CAIYQO010000167.1 GCA_903928345.1 uncultured bacterium
GCGGACGCAACGAAAAACACGAACAATATCATCCGCATCCCTGTCCGCGAAGGCGGACGACCGGCCGCACGGCCCGACAGCCCCGACTTCAGTCGGTTAAAAAAACGTTTCCCGCAATGCCCCGCATTTCTTTGTCTCCCCACCCCGCATCCGTTCACTTCTCCTGCCCCGCGTGTGTCAGCGCTGTGCGATGCAGACGACGGCACGGGCGTAGCATAGGGGACGGGGCAGAGAGTGCTCCGTCAGGCATGGATGCGTGAGGAGAAGTGCATGGATGCACGCGTGGTGTGGGCAGGGATGCTGATGGTGATGCTGGTGGCCGGGTGCAGTGGGCATCAGCAGGCAGCGAGCACGCTGACGGTGGGGGGGACGGTACACTTCTCCTTCGTCGATACCGCCGGCATGCCGTTGACGCAGGTGCACTACGCGGTCAAGGACAGCGCCGGACACCTGACCACCGGCATCACCCCTGAGGCGGACATCACTATTCCCGACCTGGTGACGGAGTATTCGCTGACCGCGACGAAAGCGGGATACGAGGACAGCACGGCCTTCGGCGCGCTGCTGCCGCGGGAAACCAAAGAGGTGACCGTCTTCCTGGGCGGCCACAACTGGCCGCCCTATGGCCCCGCGCCGGCGCAGTTGACGAGCGCCGCGGGGTGGACGCTCTTCACACCGTGGACGGCGGCGACCTGCGCGAACCGTACCATCGGTGTCTACCTGTCGATCCGCTGGAGCACTACGACGGACAGCCAGGGGCGCTACACGGCGGAATGGTACCTGGCCAGCGGCTATGACCAGCCCGTCACCTGCGCCTACACGCTAGACAACACGGAACTCGGATGGACGCACCCCGCCACGGTCACTTTGCCCGCGAAGGGCAGCACCGGCGGTGCAATGGCCGGCATGAGCGACGTGATGTCGGCGATCCCGGACGTCATCGACTGGCGCATTGACACCCTCACCGTGGACGGGACGACGTGGTATACAGGACCGAAGACGCGGAAACGGTAGGTTGGCCGTGAGATAACCGAGTGGAAGAATTGGAACTCGTAGTAGGCGCACAGCGCCGCAAGCGTCGTCACATCACTTCTGCTACGCAACCCGAGCCACCATTTGTCTCTCTCACCCTACATCCGTTCACTTCCCCCACCCCGCGTGTGTTGGCGTTGTGCGGCGCGCACGACGGGACGGGCGTAGCATGACGGGCGGGGCAGACAGTGCTCCGCATGCATGGATGCGAGGAGGCGGGCATGGATGCACGCGCGGTGGGGATAGCAGGGATGCTGATTGTGATGCTGGTGACTGGATGTGGGTCGCACGGCGCACCGGGGAGCACGCTTCTGGCAGGCGGCACGGTGCACTTTACCTTTGTAGACAAAGCCGGGGCGCCGGTGACGCAGGTGCACTACGAGGTAAATGACACCGCCGGGCACGTGACCGCCGGCATCACCCCCGCCGCAGACATTACGTTGCCCGATCTGGTGGGCGGCTATTCTCTTTATGCGACCAAGGCGGGATTTCACGATGCCCCCGTGACGGGGACGCTGCTGCCCGGGCAGGCGCTGAACGTGACCGTCACCATGTTCGCTTACGCCTGGCCGACCTTTGCCACCACGCCGGCGCAGATGACGAGTAGCGCGGGCTGGACGGCCTTTTCACCGTGGACACAGGCGGTCTGCGATAACCAGGAGACCGGCATCTACTTCGCCATGCGCTGTAGCGCCACAGCAGACGCGAGCGGGCGCTACACGACGGAATGGTACTTCGCCAACGGCTACGCGCAGCCCGCCACGTTCACTTACACCCTCTTCGACACGCAACTCGGCAATTCAACCACGGCCACCGTTACGCTGCCTGCAATGGGCAGCACCGGCGGCGCGGCGGCAGGCATGACCGCCGTGCTTGACGGGGAGCCGAAGAACAGCCAACTGCTGATAAACGCGCTCACCGTGGGCGGGATAGCGTTGTACGCGGGAAATTAGGCGGCTACTCCAACACCCGCGCCACCGACGTTACCGCGGCTTTAGTCACATCGAAGCGGTAGCACCACCAAGGGGGCACGCGCAATTGCAGCGTATCGGTTTGCGCGGTGGGGCGCTCCAGGGTGACGGCGGGGGCCAGGGTGTCGGCGGTGGGGCCGAGTTGCGCCTTGGCGGTGCCCCCGGTGTCGAAGCGCACCGTGACGTAGAGCACCAGCGTCTGTTCGCTCGCGTTCTGCACCACCGCGCCGACGGGAGCGCCTCCGTCGTGACGGCGCCATGCGTCAGCGGATTGCCCAGCCGCGCCTGCGCCACGCCGCGAATCTTTGTGGGGTCGGGGTGGAAGATGCTGCCGGTGAGCATGTTGCCGTGCTCCTGCGTGAGCCCCGTCACGTCGAGGAGCAGCGCCTTGCTGCGGCAGTCGATGGCGTACAACGGCAGCTTACCGTCCGTATTCATATCGTAGAGGATGCCGTGCAGGTGCAGCGTGCCGCCGGTCACCGTGTCGAGCACGCGCACCGACTCGCGCGGGTGATAGCGATACCACGCGCCGATGTCCACGCGGGGCTTCGGGTTCTGCGGCGTGCCTTCCACCACCAGCGGCGTGCCGTCGCCGGTGAGGGAGTTGTGCGTCTTCACCACCACGTTGGAGCCCACCACGTCGAGGCCGATGCGGCAGCGGAAGGACTGCAGGTTGTCGATGCTCACGCTCTTCACGTTGAGCAGGCGCAGCCCGACGGGGTTGCCGTCGGCCACCGGGCGGTCGGGGCGGCCACTCACGCGGACCCGCTGGATGGAGCCAAAATCGCCGCCGGTGATCTGCAGCAGCGCCTGCGACGGCCGGTCACCCAGGCTGATGACGCCGACGGAGAACATGTTACAATCCTGAAAGTGCAGGCCGATCTGCTGTGTGGCGGGAGAGTAGTTCTCGTAGTACTTGATCGTGGTGTCGGCGCAATCCTGGAAGAGGGAGCCGTTGACGCAATTGCGATCCCACACGAATTCAAAGGTGCCGAAGGCCTCGATGCCGCGCCAGAAGATGGCGCGCCCGCAGGACGAGGCATACACCTGGCGGATCTTCGAGGTGCGGATGCGCTTGGTGCGGTCGGCGGAGGCGTCGGCGTAGAGCACAGTGCCGGCAAAGTCGGTGGCGCTGACGCCGATATCCGCCAGGTCCAGGTCTTCCACGCGCAGCGCCACGTCGTCCGCTTTGCCGCCTTTGTCGAAGCGCAGGTCCGTCCACACCCCGCGCAGCCCGTGCAATTTGACGGCGGTGCCGATGCCCGCGTCCGGGCGCAGCGCCCCGGTGACCACGATGCGGCAGGTCTCCCCGGTGCCCTTCGCCCACTGCTCCTCCTGCGTCACGTTGCGGTAGCCGCCGTCAAAATCCAGCGTGGAGCCGACGCGCGCCAACCCGGGGATGAGCAGCGTGCCCCACGGATGCCCGTTGACCAGCATGGCGGTAAAGGCCGCGCGAATCGCCGGGGCATCGTCCGCCTTGCCATCGAGCACCGCGCCGTAATCCTTCACGTTGAAGATGCGCGCGGTATCGGCGAGGAGGGGCAACGCCAGCAGCAGGAGGGCGAGGAGGGTGAGTTGGCGACGCATGGGTGGTGCTCCTTTGGGACGCGTTCAACGATCAACGGATACGGTGCTGGTGTTTTGGTTGGACATTGTGCGAAATCGTTCCGCGCTCCCGCGCGGACCCCACCCCCACCCCTCCCCCGGGCGCCTCGCACGACTCGGCTGGGAGAGGGGGGCACCGGGGGGGAAGATTCCCCCTCCCCCTGGGTGACGGGCGCGTCTCTCACATCTCCAGATGTGAGAGTAGCGGCTATTACTGCGCGGCGAGCCTACTACGAGCCCGACAGCTACGTCGCTTTCCTGGTAACGCCCTATTTTGTCTTCTCCAACGTCTCCAAATCCTTGCGGGCGGCGGCGATTTCCTGGCCGTAGGTGGTCCAGTCGCCGGCGCGTTGGGCGGATTCGGCTTTTCGCAGGTGGTCGAGGGCGCTGCGGGCCAGGGTGTCGCGGGCGGGCGACGGCGTGACGGTCGTTGTCGGGCCGGGCGTGGGCGGGGGGGTGAGCGGCGGCACGGACGGGGCCACGCCGCCGGTGAGGTCGGCAAGGGCTTCCTCCAGCGTCGGGCGCATCACCACGCGCTCCTGGTCGGCGACGATCACGCGCTGCAGCTCGGGAATCTGCGACGAGGCCGCCTGCAGATAGATGGGCCGCACGTAGAGGATGGACGAGTCGATGGGGATCACCAGCAGGTTACCCTTGACCAGACTACTGCCCGCCTGCCCCCACAGCGTGAAGGCCTGGCTGATCTCAGGCGTCTGGTTGATGCGCGCCTCCACCTGCTCCGGGCCGTAGACCAGGCTGCTCTTGGGGAAGTCATAGACCAGCATCTCTCCCAGATGCCCGGGGTCGCTGCGCGCGGAGAGCCACGCCACCATGTTCTTCCGCCCGCTGGGGGTGTAGGGGCGGATGAGCAGGTACTCCGGTTGCGGACTGCCGGGCAGGCTCATGATGATGTAGTAGGCCTCCATCGGCCCGGGCGTGTCGGTGTCGGTAGTCTCCTGCGGGATGTCCCATTGGTCTTCACGGCCATAGAAGGAGGTCGGCTTCGTCATGTGGTAGCGCTCGTACATCACCGACACCAGGTTGAACTGCTCCTCCGGGGTGCGCAGGTGGTGCTCGAGGCCGGCAGGCATCTCGCTCAGCGGCGCAAAGAGACCGGGGAAGACCCCCGCCCAAGCGTGCAGGATGGGCTCGTCGGGCTGGGTGGCGTAGAGGTGCACGCTGCCGTTGTAGGCGTCCACCACCGCGCGCACGGGGGAGCGCAGGTAGTTGAGCGGCTGCGGATCGCCTTCGGCCGTCGGCAGGGAGGAGAACTGCGCATACGGGTAGTTCGCGCTGCGCGTGTAACCTTCCAGCATCCAGTACAGCCGTCCGTCGGTGCCGAGGACGATGTAGGGGTCTTTGTCGAAGTCCAGGAAGGGGGCGACGGCGGAGACGCGCTCGGTGATCTGCTGGCGGAAGATGACGCGGCTGTCCGCGGTGATGTAGTTGGAGAGGAGCAGATCGAGCTTGCCGAAGCGCAGCGCCATGAGCAGGCGGGTGAGCGGGTCGTGCAGCGGGATGCCCGCCGTGCCCGCGTAGGTGGTATACGCGTTCTGATCGCCCTGCGGATAGTCGAACTCCTGCTGGCCGGTCTTCACGAGGATGTAATCGGTGGGTTGGGTGCCGAAGTAGATGGCGGGTTGCGTCACCGACAGTTCCGGCGCGGTGACGTGCGGCGGGATATCACTGATGAAGAAGTTCGGCTCGTGGCGCTGCGGATCGACCTCGTTCACCGGGGACATCACCACGCCGTAGCCGTGCGTATAGATGAGGTGGCGATTCACGAAGCTCTGTTCGCCGGGGATCTGGTTCACGTTCAGCTCGCGCGCGGCCAGCATCACCTGGCGCAAGCGCCCGCCGATCACGTAGCGGTCCACGTCCACGTCGTTAATGGTGTAGTAGGTGCGCAACTCCTGCTGCTGGTGATAGACCTTCTGCAGCGGGCGGTAGTCCCACAGGCGGATGTTGCGGATGGTGGTGGGGTCTTCGCCGATCGCCGCCGCGGAGATGCGCGCGCCGGGGGCGAAGTGCTGGGTCTTCACCGAATCCAGCCCGTAGGCGCGGCGGGTGTAGTCGATGTGGTTACTCAGGTAGGGGGTTTCCAGCGCCAGCTCGTTGGGCAGCACGCGGAAGCGCTGCACCAGCGTCGGGTAGGCACCCAGCACCAGCACCGAGGCGACGATGACGCCGGCGAAGACCAACACGGGGGTGAGGAAGTTGCGCCGCCCGATGTTGGCGAGCACCACCACCCCGGCGAGGACGGCGATGACCGCCATGATGGTCAGGCCGGGGATGTAGGCGTGCACGTCGGCGTAGGCGGGGCCGATGATGGTGCCGTTGTCGGCGGTCATGCGGTCGAAGCGCCCGAGCAGGTACAGGGCGGCCTTCACGAAGAAGAGCAGCGCGAGCAGGATGGACATGTGGGTCTCCACCCCGCGCGACACCACCGGCATCCCGCGCACGGCGCGGATGGAGCGGGTGAGCAGGTAGACGAAGCCGGAGAGGAGGAAGGCGGTGAGCAGCGCGCCGAAGAGCCACTGCAGCACCGCTTGCCACAGCGGCAGGCGAAAGAGGTAGAAGGCGATGTCGCGCCCGAAGATCGGGTCGGTTTGTCCTGTGACGCCGCCGTGCTGATAGAGCAGGAACTGCACCCAGTAGCTCGATGCGCCTTTGCCCGCCACCACGGCGATGAGCACGGCGAGGACGATGGCCAGCGCGAAGGCGATGCGGCGGAGGATGCGTTCCGATAAGGCGAACGCCTCGCCGCTGATGCGCTGCCCCAGGTCGTGCCAGGTTTCCTCGGGTGCGTCGCGCAGCGCGAAGAGCAGGTTGCCGAGGACGAGGATGAAGAAGGCCGCCCCGACGCCCAGCCCGAGCCACCACTGGCCCCAGTAAAGCGTCCAGTAGACGTCGGTGCGCCCCAGCTCGCGGTACCACAGCCAGTCGGTGACGAAGGTCGCCGCCGTGGGCAGCACCACCGCCGCCAGGATAATCAACGCCAGCAGCCAGAGCAGCAGGCGATAGCCGGGCTTGCGCGCCGGTAGGGGATGCGTCATACGGTTACCTCATCAAACGTGCGGAGCAGCGCGTAGGTCGTGGTGCGCTGCGCGGGGCGGAAGCCGGCGGCGGCGATCAGGGTGGTCAACTCGGCGGCGTTGGTGCGGTACGTCGTGCCGGCGGCGCTGACCACGCGTTCTTCCATCATGGTGCTGCCCAGGTCGTCGGCGCCGAAGGTCAGGCCGACCTGGCCCACCTTCAGCCCCAGTGTCACCCACGACGACTGCAGGTGGGGAATGTTGTCCAGGAAGAGGCGGCTGATGGCGAGCATACGCAGGAAGGCGGCACCGCCGGTGTCCCCCGTCGTGCGCCGACCCAGCGTCGAGTTGCCGGGTTGGAAGGGCCACGGGATGAAGCCGACGAACCCGCCCGTCTCGTCCTGCAGCGCGCGCAGGCGGGCGAGGTGCTCGATACGCTCGGGCAACGTCTCCACATGGCCGTACATCATCGTCGCGGTGGTGGGCAGGCCGCGGGCGTGGGCGCGGCGCATCACGTCCAGCCATGCGTCCGCCGTGCATTTGCGCGGGCTGACGGCGGCGCGCACGCGGTCGACCAGGATCTCCGCCCCACCGCCGGGGATGGACTGCAACCCGGCGGCGATGAGCCGGTCGAGCACGGCGTCCACGGACAGCGCTTCCAGGTGCGCGAGGTGCACGATTTCGCTGGGCGACAGGGCGTGCACCTGCACCGCGGGGAAGGCGGCGCGCAGGGCAGCAAAAAGCGTTTCGAACCAGGGCAGGCGCAGCGTGGGGTGCAGCCCACCCTGCAGCAGTAACTCAGTGCCGCCGACGGCGACCATCTCCGCCGTGTCGGCAAGGAGATCGTCATGGGTGCGCAGGTACGCCTCCCGGTGGCGCGGGCCGCGAAAGTAGGCGCAGAAGGTGCATGCGGAGACGCACACGTTGCTGTAGTTCACGTTGCGCCCGCCCACAAAGGTGCGCACCGGCGTGGGGTGCAGCGCCCGGCAGCGCGCATCCGCCGCCGCCCCGAGTTCGGGCAGTGGCGCGTCGAAGAGCGCCACCCCCTCGGCAGGCGTGAGGCGCGCGCCGTCGGCGGCGCGGTCGAGGATATCGGCGGTCGCGTCGGTCATACCAGCCCCAGCCGTTCCGCCCGCGCGCGGAACTCCGCAAGGCCGGCGGCTTCCGCGGGACCGGTCTGGTAGCGCATGACTTTGGCCAGGTAATCGTAGCAGCGCTGGTAAGGGATGCCCAGGCGCAGGGCTTCGCTCGTCGCCAACTCGGGCAGGCGGGTCAGGCCGTCGACGCAGGCGGCGTGGAGACGCGGGGCGGCCTCGGTCAACCGTGCCGCGTCGCGCGCCACCCAGCCGGCGAAGTAGAAGGGCAGCCCGGTGAGCGCCCACCACTCCGCGCCCAGGTCGATGTCCAGGTAGTCCGCACCCGCCACGGTGAGGCCGATGTCGCCGATGAGCACCGCCGCGTCGGCCGTGGCGAGCATGGCGTCGCGGTCGGGGGGCATTTCCAGGCAGACGGGGGTGACGCCGTAGCGGTCGGCGAGCACGATGCGCGCCAGCGCGTTGGTGGAGCGGGAACAGGCGTCGAGGGCCAGCGTGCGGATTTCCGCCGGCGGCACGCGGCTAAAGAGGCGCACGCTCCACGCCGGCCCGGCGGCGGTAACCCCGAGACCGGGGAGCAAGTGCAGCTCCGGGTGCGCGAAGGTCGCGAAGGTGGAGGCCATCGCCACGTCCACCTCCCCCGCCAGTACCTGCGCGATTAACACCGCCGGCACGGCGTAGCCCAGCTCGACGCCGGCCTGCCCCTCCAACCCCGCCACCAGCGGGCGCGCATTCAAATACGGTACACTGCTGATTCGCACGGCATCAGTATAGCCCACTTGCCGCGGAGGGGCAATGCAACTGTTGTGTGAAGTGTGGTCGGGGGAGACGTTTTTGAGGTTGGGGAAGTTCGACTGACTGGTGGGGTGATAATTCACGGGGATGAAAGGGATGGATAAGATTTATAGAGATAGGAGATACGGTCTGCCAGCGTGGGAATCCGTTAATCCGAGAAATCAAGGTTCAGACAGGCAGGTCGAAACGCCTTGCATCGCGTATATGGGAAGTGGGGAGCCAGCTATTATGGAGCGACTTAAGGTCGGCATCGTCGGGGCGGCGGGGCGCGGGGCGAGTTTCTTTACGGCGTTCACCTGCAACCCGCACACGCACCTGGAGGCGCTGTGTGATTTGAATGAAGACGGTCTGCGCCGCACTGCCGCCGAGGTGGGGGTGGCGCGCGTCTTCACGGATTACGACACGATGCTCGACCAGGCCGGGTTGGACATGGTGGTGATCGGCACGCCGATGCCGTTGCATGTGCCGCAGGCACTGGCCGCGTTGGGAAGAGACATCTCGGTGATGAGCGAAGTGCCTGCCGCGGTATCGCTGGAGGAAGCACGCGCGCTGGTCGCGGCGTGCAAGACGAGCCGCGGCGTCTACATGATGGCGGAGAACTACTGCTACATGCGCGAGAACGTGCTGGTGCGCGCGTTGGCGCGGGCGGGGCTGTTCGGCACCATGTACTATGGCGAGGGGCAATACATTCACGAGCTGAAGGAACTCAACGAGATCACCCGCTGGCGGCGGCACTGGCAGACGGGCATCGATGGGTGCACCTACCCCACGCACAGCCTCGGCCCCGTGTATCAGTGGATGGGCGAGCGCGTGACCAGCGTCTGTTGCACCGGCTCCGGCCACCACTACCGCGACCCGCGCGGCGATGAATACCAGAACCAGGACAGCATCACCACCCTCTGCCGCATGGAACGGGGCGGGCTGGTGGAAATCCGCGTGGACATGCTCTCCAACCGCCCGCACATTATGACGTATTACCAGCTCCAGGGGACCGACGGCTGCTATGAGGCGGCGCGGGGGATGGGCGATGTGCCGAAGATCTGGCTGAAGTCGCGATCGCAAGCGGTGGAGTGGCAGCCGCTGAGCGACTTCGCCGACGAATTCCTCCCCGCGGAGTGGCGGCACCCGTCGCCGGAGCAACTGGCGGCCGGCCACGGCGGCGGCGACTACCTGGAAGTGCAGGACTTCGTGCACGCCATCCGCACCGGCACCCCGCCACCCATCGGGGTGCACGAGGCGCTCGACATGACCCTGCCCGGCCTCATCAGCCAGCAATCCATCGCCGCGGGGGGCGTGTGGGCGGCGGTGCCGGACTCGCGAACGTTTTAGGGGACGGAGAACGGAACCGCAAAGACACAAAGGACGCGAAGGGGACGCAAAGATACTGTTGTTGGAGGGCGGGGAAGAACGGTGTGTTCTGCTGAAAATTGAAGGGTTGTATGACACCATCCCTTCAACTTTTCTTTGTGTCGTTCTTTGCGTTCTTTGCGTCTTTGCGGTGAACGTTCATATTCGGGGAGGTTGCCATGCGCTATCTCGTGTTGTTGCTGCTGCTGGCGGTTGCGCCTGTGTGGGCGGTCAACTACGTGTGGCGGGAGGCGGAGACGGCGGACAAGTCAAACTTTCCGCTGACCCTCGCCGACGGCAAGCTCAACCGCAACGGGGAGCCGGAGAACCTGATCAGCGGCGGCAAGTGGGTAATGACCGGCTTCGACCCGACGGAGCACAAAGACGAAGATCCGGATTTGGAGTGGAGCTACAACTTCACCATCCCGAAGAAGGACGACTATAAATTCTGGCTGCGCGTGGGGTGGGAATACGCGCGCGCGCCGCTGCAGTGGCGCGTGGACGGCGGGGAATGGCAGAAGATCGGCACCCGCACGCGCACGCGGGATATGATCGAGCTGGGCTTCTGGCTGGAGATCGGCTGGCTGAACCCCGCCACGCTGACGCTGGACGCCGGCCCGCACACCCTGGACATGCGCGTGGTGGAGTTCGGCGGCAGCGCGAAAAGCCCCGAGTGCCGCCTCGCCCTCGACGTGGTGGCCTTCGTGCCCGGCGACTGGACGCCATGCGCGGCGCTGAAACCGGGCGAGGAACCGAGCGGGCCGACGGATGAGAAGGCCGCCGCGAGCGTCTTCACGCTGCCCACCGCGAAAGGTGCCGCCGACCGCACGGAGGTGAGCCTCACCGGCCTGTGGCAGGTCTGCCGCGACGACGACCCGGATATGATGCAGGGAACGTACGACCCGCAAACGAAGCTGCCCCCGGCGAACGCGCAGCACTGGCGCGGCGCCTTCATCCCCGCCAACCAGTGGCAGCCGCTGCCCGCCGCCAACGAATACGCCCACCGCGTGTGGTATCGCGCCCGCGTGCAGGTGCCCGCGGCGTACGCGGGCCGCGGCTTCCTGCTGCACTGCTTCGGCACCAACTGGATCGCTTCGGTGGTGGTCAACGGGCAATATTGCGGGTTCACCAAGAGCGTGCGCGTGCCGTGGGACATCGACATCACGCAGGCGGTGAAGCCCGGGCAGGTCAACGAAGTGTGCATCGGCATCAAGGATTTGTGGTACGGCATCGACGGCATGGGCAAGCCCATCGACGACGTGCGCAACATGCCGCTGGGCTTCGTGCAGAAGTTCGCCAAGGTGGTCGCGCCCTTCTTCCCCAGCACCAAGGGCGACGCCGACGGCACGGTGTGCGGCATCACCGACTGGGTGAACTTCGTCGCCGCCGGAGCGGTCTACACGCAGAACGTGGCCATCCGCCCCAGCGTGGCGAAGAAGACGCTCACCGTGGTGGCCACCGTGCTCAACCCGACGGATAAAGACGTAGAGGTCGCGGTCGGCGCGGAGTCGATATTAGAGAGCAGCGGGCTGGTGGAGCACACTATCCCGCCCGTGCCGGCGACGATCCCCGCCGGGAAGAGCGTCGAGGTGACCCTTGCCGCGCCGTGGGCGAACCCCAAGCTCTGGTGGCCGGACGTCGATCCCGCGCCGATTTACCGCCTGCGCACCACGCTTACCAGAGCGGGGGTGCCGGTGGACATCTTCGAGCACGAGCAATGGTACGGTTTCCGCGAGATCACGCTGGACGGCATCTACTTCCGCGTGAACGGGGAGCGGCGCAACTTCTGGAACCTACTCGGCGGGTTGCACGGCGGCACGTTGGACGAGAAGCTGGCGAACTTCCGCGCCGAAGGCAACCGCTTCGAGCGTTTCAGCGCCGACATCAGCCTCGGCCCGCAACTCGGCCCGCGCTGTTACCAGCTCGACTGGACGGACAAGCACGGCGTGGCCGGGCGGCTGTCGACGATGATCGACGGGATGTCCATCGCCTTCAACCTGCGCAATCCCGTCACCTGGGAGAACTTCAACGCGCACATCGACCAGGTGACGCGCGCCTACCGCAACCACCCGTCGGTGATGGTCTATAGCCTGGAAAACGAGCTACTGCTCATCAACGGGCGGCTGGGGTGCGGCGACATGCCGATGGTGGAAGGGCGCGCCAAGGCCATGCAGGACATCGCCCACCGCAACGACCCCACCCGCCCGTGCATGATGGACGGCGCCGGCGCGCTGCAGGACAACTACCTGGACATCTGCAACACGCACTACGCCGAGGACGGTTTCGTGCCGAACAACGCGGAGCCGCTGGGCGACACCGACGCCAACGCACCCGGCGTGACGAAAGACCCCTCGTGGCGCGGGGACAACTCCTCCGCCTTCGAGGGATTGTGGAAGTGGGATCACCAGCGCCCGTATTGCGCCGGGGAGATCGCCTACTTCAGCGGTGACAACATCGACCACGCGTGGATCGGCGGCGAAACGGCGGCGCAGGACCGCACGCAGGCGCGCATCGCCTACGCGCGCTACATCCGCTACCTCCTCGAGCGCTACCGCTGGAACGACGTGGCGATGGTCTGCCCGTGGGTGGGCGACCCGGGCATGGCCTACGCGCGCCCGGCGATGTCGGCGCTGGCGGCCTTTACGCGCGAGTACAACACCTGCTTCTTCGCCGAAAAGCCGTTCACGCGCACGGTGAAGGTATTCAACGACACCTTCTCCCATGAGCCGGTCACCTTCACCTGGACGCTGGACGTGAACGGCAAGAAGGTCGGCGGGGGCACGCAGCAGATGACCATTGCGCCGGGCTTCGGGCAGGTGACGACGATCACCGCTACGCTGCCCGCGGTGGCGGCGCGCACCCCGTTGCAACTCATCCTGGAGGTCGCGCAGCCGGGCAGCCCGAGTTTCCGGGACGTGAAAGAGTATGCGATCTACCCGGCGCCGAAGCCGTTGAAGGCGGCGCACCCGGTCTTCCTCCTCGGCGACCCGACCTTTGCCGGCAAGCTGGCGACCCTGGGCGTGACGGCGAAGCCCATCAGTACACTGGCGGAAGCCGCGGCGGGTAGCCTGGTGGTGATCGCGCCGCATACGACCCCGCTGCCGGCGGTGACGGAGTTCGTGAAGGCGGGCGGGCGCGTGGTGTGCCTGGAGCAGAGCGCGCCCTTCGAAGGGGACACGCTGCCCGCACCGCTGACAGTGGCGCACGTGGCGAAGAAGCCGGTGTTCGCCTACTGGGTCTTCCCGGCGGGGATGGAGTCGCCCCTTTTCACCGGCATGGCGGAGGCGGACTTCGCCAACTGGGCGGGCTTCACCCCCACCGCGGACACGCTGTGGGACAAGCCCGCCGGGCTGGCGCGCCCGTGGCTGGTGGCCGGCAACGGGCTGCACCAGACGGCGATGGTGGAGGAAAAGAGCGGCGCGGGCATCGTGCTGGCGACGCAGATGCAGGTGGGCGGGCGCTGGGACACCGACCCGGCGGCGCGCCGGCTGCTGGCAAATATGCTGGCCTACGCCGATGGCTACACCGACCCCGCGCGTCCGGTGAGCGTCTTCGCCACGCCGCACTCGGGCATCGAGAAGTTCGTCAACGGGCTGGGCTGCCGCCTGCGCGACGACCGCCCGCTGGAAAAGGCCGTGCTGTCCCCCGCGGAGACGCCGGTGCTGGTGGTGCAGGCGAACCGCGACAACCTGGAGACGCTCAACGACCACCGCGCCGACGTGGATAAGTACGTGGCCGCGGGCGGGTGGATCATGCTCTGGGGCGTGGAGCCCGACGCGCTGCACGCCTTCAACCGGTTGGTGGGTGCCGCGCATGTGCTGCGCGAGTTCCGCGCCGAACGTGTAGCGCTGCGCCGCGACCCGATGACCACCGGGCTGGACAACACCGAGTTCGCCATGTTGTCCAAGGAGAAGCTGGCGGAATGGGAGAGCATGCTGCGCGTGTCACAGGACATCTTCACCTACTGCGTGGACGCCGCCGACGACGTGGCGCCCTTCTGCTTCGGCCCGCCGAACGCGGAGTACAAGTTCGGCGACGGCGGCGGGGCGCTGGCGACGGTGAACGGCTTCACGAATGCCGACTTCTGGAAATACATCGACCAGGGGTGGGCGCCGAAGCCGGGCACACCCTTCGTGACATACACCCTGCCCGGCCCATGCACGCTGTCGCGGGTGAATATCTGGAACAACGCCAACTACAACACCATCAAGGAGCTGGACATCGTGGTGGACGGCAAAACCGTCGCCACGGTGACGCTGCCCGACGGCTCCGGCGCGGTGGAGACCACGCTACCCGACCTACCGGCCACCGCCACGGTGTCGCTAACCCCTAAGAGCTACTACCACGGCGACGGCGGCATGGTGGGGCTGGACATGGTGCAGCTCACGCGTAAAACGCCGGAGTGGGCGGCGGGCAAGGTGGTGCCGTTGACGGAGAACGGCGGGCTGGTCTGCTACCCGCGCGGCAAAGGCGGTTTCGTGCTCAACCAGCTCAAACTCGCCGTCAATGACACCAACGACTACGTCGCCAAACGCCAGCGCATCGTCACCGCCCTGCTGCACAACATGGGCGCCAGCTTCGACGAGATCAAGGCGGTGGAAGAAGGGCCGGGGGACGTGGAGGTGCCGGGGGAGTGAAGCGGGATTCAGGATCATTCCTGCCCAAAACCGCGGACCCCACCCCCAGCCCCCATACGCGTCAAGTTATCCTTACCGCCTGCCGATCATTCGACCTGACGATAAATCGTCAGGCTACCGGCTGCGCCCCTTGAAAGGGGCTTGTCAAGCGTGCGCGAACCTGGTTTTCTGGTTATGAACCTGATAAGTCTTCGGCGGGAACGGTCTTTTCGGGCTTGGTAAAACCGACCAAACGTGAATACTACCTTGCTGAGACTACCAAAGCCCCATTCATGGGGCGCAGCCGGTAGCCCGACGATTTATCGTCGGGTCGGAAAACAGATAAGCCTTTACCGTAAGTTGACGCGCATGCCCCCAGCCTCTCCCCCAGGCGCCTCGTATTACTCGGCTGGGAGAGGGGAGCACCGGAGTGGAAGTTGAGCGCGGCGATTCAGGATCCAGGCTGGTGTTGTTCGCGTTTTCTGTTAGCCCGAAGGGCTCGGATTCGTCAGCCCAGGGCAGCGCCCTGGGTCGGGTGACCGGCTGAGGTAAAGCACTGTAAGGGCGACATGCTGAAATAACGGGGCGACCGAGGTCGCAGCTGTTCGGCCATGCGGCCAGCCGTCCGCCTACGCGGACGGGGATAAGGACGAGACCGTACGATACTCATGTGGCATGGCCGTCTCGGCCATGGGCTATCACGGGCGGGACGCCCGTGCCACTTTAGGATTCAAACGGTATCGGGGATAAGGAAGATGTTGTTTACGGTTTTGCCGGCGAGACGCCGGCGGTACATGTTATGACTATCGCCGTCCAATTCACCGATGTTTGCTGCCGGCTCAAGGGGCGGGAGGTGTTGCGGCGGGTGTCGTTTGCTACGCCGTGCGGGGCGATCGAGGGGGTGCTGGGGCCGAACGGGGCGGGGAAGTCGACGCTGTTGTCGCTGGTGAACGGGTTGCGCACGCGTTTCGACGGGACGCTTACGGTACTGGGGGAGCGGCTGCCGGCGCGGGGGGGCGCGCTGCGGCGGCGCCTAGGGGTGGTATTGCAGGAGACCGCGCTGTACGAGGAGCTGACCGGCGCGGAGAACCTGCACTTCGCCGCCGCACTGTATGGGGCGCCGCGGGAACGCGTGGCGGAGGTATTGGCACTGCTGCAGTTGCGCGAGCGGGCGGACGACCCCGTGCATATCCTGTCCGGCGGGATGCGTCGGCGTCTCGCCATCGCGCGGGCGCTGCTGCACGACCCGGAGCTGCTGGTGATCGACGAGCCGACGCTGGGGGTGGACGTCGAGGCGCGCCACGCCATCTGGGAGCACCTGCGCCTGCTGAAGTCGCAAGGACGCACGGTATTGGTCGCGACGAATTACCTCGACGAAGCGCTGGCGTTGTGCGACTCGGTGCTGGTGCTGCGCGATGGCGTGCTGGTCACCCGCGAAACCCCCGCCGCGCTGATGGAACGCACCGGCTACTGCCTGGAGGTCGCCTGCGCCGACGCCCACGTGGCGGGACTGGTGGAGATCCTCGGCGCGTTGCCGGCCGTGCTCGCCATCGACCGCACCGCCACCGGGCTGTCCGTGTTTCTCACCAGCGACGCCGCCCCGGAGCCGATTATGCGCGCCATTCTCGACCGGGCGCCCGTGGAAGGGATGCGGCAACGCGCGCCGGACCTGGCGGAGATCTTCGCCGCCCTGGATACGCCGCTATGAGGCCTGTGCTGCGCATTCTCCGGCACGCGGCGTACGCGGAATGGCGCTATCTCTGCCATACGCCGCTCTTCGTCGCGCTGGCCGTCACGCAGGCGGTGACGCTGATCGTGCTGGTGAGCCTGTTCGGCATCACCGGCGCCATGGCGCCCACCGCGCTGGTGAACCACGACGGCGGGCCATATGCGGCGCAATTCATCCGCAACCTGCGCGCCGCCCACCACTCCTTCGCGCTGCGCTCGGACCTCGACCACCTGCGCGCGGAGGCCGCGCTGGCGCACGGGCAACTGGTGGCGATCATCACCATTCCCTCCGGCTTTTCCTATGCCATGACCCACCACGGCGGGGCACAGATTATCCGCGTGGACGTGGACAACATCGACACCGACATGACGGAGGACATCCAGCGCGCGCTGCCGTCGGCGATCACCGCCTTCGGGCGGGACATCCACGCCGCGGATATCCGCGTGCAGGTGCGCGAGCACGATCTGCTGCCGCGGGACACGGGTTACATCCCCTACCTGGTGGTCAGCGCGCTGGTGCTGGCGGCGCTGGTCATCGCGGGCATCCTGGCGGGCACGATGGTAGCGCGCGAATTCGAGGCGGGCACCGCCGTGTTGCTGCGGCTGTCGCCGGCCCCCGTGCTGCTGCCCCTGCTCGGGCGCCTGCTGGCGACGATGGGGGTCTCCGCGCTGGCGCTGGGGGTGGCCGCCGGCGTGGTCGTCATCGGCTATCACCTCACGCCGCTGTACCCGCTGCAGCTCGCCGCGGTGCTGGTGGCGTGCCTCGTCATCTTCAGTCTGCTCGGGGCGGCGCTGGGCGCGGTGGTGCGGCGCACGCTGCCGGTCACCTCGCTCATCTTCGGCCTGGCGCTGCCGCTCTACCTGGTCAGCGGCGCGTATGAGCCACAACGTTTCGACGGCCCACTGGTGTGGGCGGTGGCCCACCTGTCGCCGATGTACTACGCCGTAGGCATCGCCGAACATGCCGTGCACGGCTTCATGGTGACGCCCGAATCGCTGCCGCTGAACTACCTTGCCCTGTGTGCGTGGGCGGCACTGGCGCTCCTCGTGGCGTGGCGCGCGACGCGCGGGATGGTGCCGTCATGAGCCGCCCCACCCGCGACGACCGCATACCGCGCGCCATCGAAGACGGGGTCGGCCGGATGCTGGCCGGCCTATGGTGGCTCACCGCCCCCGTGCTCACCCCACTCGGGCGCGCGCTCGGGTGGCTGGGGGCGCGGGTCGCCCCCACCCTGGCCGCTCTCGGCGCGCTGGCGGCTGTCGATCTGCTGCGCTGGTTGCGCTCCCCGCTGACCCTGGCCGCCGCATTCATCCCCCCACTCGGCATGACGCTCTTCCTCGTCGTGCTGAGCCTCAGCGTCACCCGGCAACCGGTGGCGCTGGTGGTGCAGGGGCAGGGGCCGCAGACGGCGCGGATGCGGCAGGTGCTCGCGTCGGATGACGACGCGTACCATCTCACCGAGACGGACGCCGCCGACGCGCAGCGCATGTTGGAGCGCCTGGAAGTCGCCGCCGTCATCACGCTCCCGGCGGATTTCGACGCCGCGACGGTGCGCCACGCGGGCACGGTGGGGCTGACGCTGAACAACATCGACATCGACTTCGCTGACGATATCCGGCGCAGCGTCGACCGCTCCGTCGCGCGCTTTCACGAGCCGGCGCTGAACACCGAGAAGCAGGAAGGCTGGGACGCCGACGACGGACCGATGTCCTTCAGCACCTACGGCGTGCTGATCAACGAGCACGACCTGCGCACCACGAACGTGGACTGGCTGCGCTACCAGATCATCCCGGCGCTGGTGCTGCTGGTGCTTTGCGTCGGGCTCATCGGCACGGCGCTCTTCTGCGCGGAGGATCGGGAGCGCCGCACCGCGCGCTACCTGCTGCTTGCGCCGCATCCGGGGTGGGTGCTGCTGGGCGGACGCGTGCTGGGCGGCACCGCGGCGGCGCTACTGGCGCTCTTCCCCGCGCTGGTATGCTGCCTGTGGACGCACCTCATCGCGCCGCCGCCGGAGCACTGGGGGGCGCTGCTGCAGCTCTTCCTCGCCACGGCGTGCTGCGCCGCCGGGTTGGGAGCCATCCTGGGCACGCTGGTGCGCGGGGCGCGCACGGTGGCGCTGGCGGCGACGGTGCTGGCGACGTATCTGTTCTTCCTCGGCGGCGGCTTCACCACCATCGCCTTCCTCCCCGCCTGGCTGCGCGCGGTAAGCGCGTGGGTGCCCATGCGCTACGCCATCGACGGCCTGCGGCAGGCGCTGTTTTACCCCACGCTGACGGGGGTGAAGAGCGACTTGCTGGCCTTGTTCGGCACAGCGGCGGTGACGTTGGTGGTGGGGGCGGTGCTGGTGCGGCGTGGCGATGTGGAGCGGTAAGCGGATTGTGTGATGCCTGAGCGCACGTCCAGGCAATCATGGAATGCGATGGCGGCTCCCTCGCGCGACCCCTATCCCCCACCCCTTTCCTCTGCGCGGAGAAAGGGGCAGGGCGATAGGGGTCGCGCGGGCGCGCCGTGCAGGCATTAAGCAGATGGTCTGTGCGTGGGATATGCTTTTGGGCTGCTCACGCGCCCTTAGAAGCCGTTTGAAAACGCCTACTCCTCCGGTCAGCGCTGCTCTCCCCAGCGCCTAGCGGTCGCTTCCTGTCCTGGTGTCTGCGACCGCCGATGCGGTCCGCCCGGTGCCGGTGGCCGCCGATTGCTTGTCACA
>CAIYQO010000168.1 GCA_903928345.1 uncultured bacterium
CGGCCAGCGCCGCGTAACGGCCCTGAACACAGCCGGGCACCAACCGAGCGACAGCCCCCACACGGAGCGGACGCAGGACCCACTATCGCTGGCGGGAGGAAGACCGAGCGCTCGCGGCGAAATTATCAAAACTTCAGTAATACCGTTCAAATGTCCACATCCGTCAGAGCCCCTCTCCACGCTGGGAAAGGGGTTGGGGTGAGGGCCGCGCGGGAGCGCGGAACGACTGTTGAACGGTATTGCGTCCATGCCCTACAAACCGAAGGATAAACATACAAACCATAGCCGCAAACATGAATCAAAGAGCTTCAGCGTGCTCCATCGGATACCCCTGTCCTGTAGGCCGGGACCGAACTGAGGATCAATATGTCGCAACCTGAAACGACCCTCGACGCCTTCGAGCTGGCCGTCGCCGCCCGGGACGATGAGCGGTATTCCCTGCGGTTGTTCGTCGTCGGTGCCACGCCGCGCTCTACGCGGTCTATCGCCAACGCGCGGCGCATTCTGGATACCTATCTACCCGGCCGGTATGAGCTAGAGGTGATCGACATTCTCCTGCAACCGGACGCGACTGAGACGCTGCCGGGTATCGCGGCACCGACGCTGGTGAAGATGCTGCCGCCGCCGTTGAAGCGCTTGATCGGCGATCTCTCCGACGAAGAGAAGGTGCTGCACGGCCTGGGCGTCTCCCTCCCCGTGGAGGTGGCTGAATGACGGCGGCACGGCAAGAGTTGGACGCGTTGCGCGCCCGGTTGGCGGTCACCGAGGCGCGGCTGGCGGAAGCCGAGGAGACGCTGGCGGCCATCCGCAACGGCGAGATCGATGGGCTGGTGGTCGCCGGCCCGCACGGCGACCAGGTCTTCACCCTCAAAGGCGCCGACCACCCCTACCGGGTGATGCTCGAGGCGATGGAGGAAGGCGCCGCCACGCTGGGCGCCGACGGCACCATCCTCTTTTGCAACCGCCGCTTCGCCGCGATGCTGCGCCTGCCGCGGGAGCACGTGCTGGGCGCGCCCATCACGCGCTTCATCGCCCCCGACGGGCTCACGCAGTTCGCCGACCTGCTCACCATCGCACGCCAGCGCAGCGCGCGCGAGGAGATCGTGCTGCGGACGGGCGCGGACATGCCCGTGCCCATCTCCCTCGCCTGCAGCGCCCTGCCGGACGACGAGCCCGGCAGCGTCTGCCTCGTCGCCACCGACCTCACCCGGCAGAAGATCACGGAAGCGGCCATTTTTCGCCTCAACAATGAACTCGAAGCCCGGGTAAAGATACGCACGACGGAGCTGGCACGCGCGAATGCCACGTTGCGCGACGAGATGACTCGACGCCTCGAGGCGGACCGGCAGCTCACCTTCCAGGCGCAGGTGCTCGACAAAGTCGCGCAGGCAGTGATTGCAACGGATCTGACGATGACCGTGCAATACTGGAACCATGCCGCGGAGGTGTTGTACGGCTGGTCGAGCGCGGACGCCGTCGGTCGCAATGCCTTCGAACTACTCTCCCCGCGGGCCTCGGAAGCGCAGGGCCGAGAGATCATGGCGGCGTTGACACGCGGCGAATCCTGGCGCGGCGAATACCTGGTGCAGAATCGCCACGGGCGCACCTTCCCCGTGGAAGCCACCGACACCCCCTTCTTTGCCGAGGACGGCACGCTCATCGGCATCATCGGCGTATCGAGCGACATCACCGCGCGCAAGCAGGCCGAAGCGGCGCTGCGCCAACTGGCACAGTTCCCGGCAGAGAACCCGAACCCGGTGTTGCGTGTGGCGTCCGATGGCGCATTGCTCTTTGCGAATGATGCCGCACGCAGGATGCTCAACGCCATGGAGGTGAGGGCGGAGGCGTCGCTACCCGCCGCGCTGCGTGCGTTGGTCACCGAGACGTTCACCACCGGCACTTCCATCGTAAAAGAACTCACCGATAGGCACGGGAGGCTGTTCGAAATCCTTGCGACCCGCCCAGTTGGTGAATCCTACGCCAACCTATATGGTCGCGACATCACCGAGCGCAAGCAGGCCGAAGAAGCGCTGCGGGAGAGCGAGCAGACCTTCGCCGCCGCGTTTCATCATAATGCGTCGGCCATGGTGTTGACGCGCATCGCGGACGGCACCGTTCTCGACGCCAACGCCGCCTGGTTGCGCCTGACCGGCTTTACCCGCGATGCAGTGCTGGGCAAGCCCGCGCGCGACCACGGCGGGTGGAAAAACCTGCGGGATCGGGACGCGATGGTCGAGATGCTGGCAGAGCAGGGCTACGTGCATGACCTGGAGTGCCCCTGTGTCCGCCACAACGGCGAGGAGTATACCGTCCTGATGTCGGCACAGACCATCACCGTGCGGGGAGAAGCCGTCTTGCTGGCGTCGTCCCTCGACATCACCGCGCGCAAGCGCGCCGAGGAGGCGTTGCGGGAGAGCGAAACACGGTATAAAATGCTGTTTCATGGATTTCCTATCTCCACTGTGGTCTTCCAAATGACCGGCAATGATTGGGTAATTGTCGATTACAACAAAGAATCCCTAGCCTTTACCGGTGGCCGAATACCTGATTTCGTCGGGAAAAAAGCACGTGACATTTATCATGCTTATCCGGAAATACTTGCTGCATTTTCTCTGGTATCCCAAAATCACATCAGCCAAAGACTTGAAATCCCGTACCGTCGCATCAGTACCGATGATGAGATCTATCTCCGTTTGACACTGGCTTTTGTGGCGCCGGACAAGATCCTCGTTCATTCCGAAGACATTACCGCGCGCAAGCAGACCGAGGAGGCACTACAGGAACTGACCCAGCGGTTGACATATCACGTGGACAACTCACCATTAGCCGTCATCGAGTGGGGACCGGATATGCGCCTCACACGCTGGTCCGGTGAGGCGGAGCGCATCTTCGGCTGGACGGCCGAGGAAGTCCTCGGCAAACGAATGGAAGACTTCCGATGGATTTACCAGGAAGACGTGACGCAGGTCGCTGAGGTCAGCGACGAGTTGCAGACCGGCACCAACCCGCGCCGCTTTTCCGCCAACCGCAACTATTGCAAAGACGGTTCCGTCGTCTCCTGCGAGTGGTACAATTCGTCTCTGGTGGACGCGTCGGGGCAACTGCGCTCAATTCTGTCATTAGTGCTGGACGTCACCGCGCAGAAGCAACTCGAGGAGAGCCTCCGCGCCGCCGACCGCGCCAAAGACGAATTCCTCGCCATTATCTCGCACGAGCTGCAGACGCCGCTCACCAATATGCTCGGTTGGTCCACGGAAGCCCTGCGCGACGGGTCACCGGAGCTGATGGCGCAGGCCATGACTATCGTGCAGCGCAACGCCGTGCGCCAGAAGCGCCTGGTGAACGATATCCTGGATATGTCGCGCCTCATCCACCGCAAGATCGAGCTGATCCCCGAGCCCACGGATCTATGGACGCAGACCGAGCACGCCGTGGAGAATGTCCTCCACGTGGCGGCGGAGCGGCAGCTCACCCTGCACCTGATCCCGCCGACCGAACCTTTGCCCCTCGCCGCCGACCCCGCGCGTCTGCAGCAGTGCATCGGCAACCTGCTGCACAACAGTTTGAAATTCACGCCGGCGGGCGGTAGCATCACCGTGCAGTGTTGCCGCGCGGACGCGCAGGCGGTGCTGACCATCGCCGACACTGGGTGCGGCATCGACCCGGCGGAGCTACCGGCCCTCTTCGAGGTCTTCCGTCAGGTCGAGCGCAACGAGCGCCACGGCGGCCTAGGCTTAGAAGCCGTTTGAAAACGCCTACTCCTCCGGTCAGCGCTGCTCTCCCCAGCGCCTAGCGGTCGCTTCCTGTCCTGGTGTCTGCGACCGCCGATGCGGTCCGCCCGGTGCCGGTGGCCGCCGATTGCTTGTCACA
>CAIYQO010000169.1 GCA_903928345.1 uncultured bacterium
GCGTTTTACCAGCGGCTTTTACACGCCCGCCGGGCAGTCTTCCACCTTTGCCCCAGGCAGGTAGGCGCCTTCCTCGCGGAGGCGGCGAGACGCCGGCGGTACGAAGAGCAGTTCCCTACGCCGGCACGCCCTGAAAGACGCGGTGGAAGAGCGTGCGCACGTCGTGCGGCGCAAGCACGCCCAGCGTGATCGCCTCCGTCGCCGCTGCCAGCAGGTGCTCGTATAGCGCGTCCGCCGCCAGCGGGACACCGGCGACCAGGTGGCCGTGCTCCTCGCAATACGCGCGCAGGCGCGCGATGCTGTCGGTGCGCACCCGCTTCACCTGCCCACGCTCCAGCGCGGCGAGCAATCCCGCGGCGTCCCAGGATAATTCTTCGGCGAGGGCAGGGATCTCATTTTTGATACTCTCGGAGGACGTGGAGAGAATGCCGCTCGCTTCCAGCGCCGGGTAGGTCAGCGGCGTACCGCGGCCTTCCCACCACAGCCGTTCCAGCGTCGTCAGCAGCGTCGCGCGCGTGCAGGCCCGGCGGGCGTCGTCGGGCCCGAGTAGGCCGTCCAGCAGGCGCGCCAGATGCGGTTGCCCGAGTTGCCCGCAAGTTATGATGCCCGCCTGCACCAGCGTGTGCAGCGCGGTGGGGTCGTCCACCACGTACCAGACGTGCGCCTGCCCCGCTGTCCCGCGCGAAAAGTCTACTTCCGCCACGCCGAGGGCCGGCCCATAGGCGTCGTGCTCCCTCCCCGCGGGTGCCGGAAGCGCCGGGAGCGGGTCGCCGGGCGCCACCACGGCCTCCGGCGGGGTATCGGCCAGGTTGATCAGCGTGCAGGGCACCGCGGCGGCCTTCGCGTGCGCCTGCCACTTCGCCAATTCCGCCGGTTTGCTGGTGAAATAAAAGACCTGCCGCCCCTGCGCGCAAATCCGCAGCGCGGAGTCGATGATGGCGCGCTCGCGCCCATCGTCGCTGCATGCCAGCGTTTCGTCCATCAACAGCGGCAACCGCGCGCCCTGTTCGCGCCGCTCGACGAAGGCGACCCGCACGGCGATGAGCAATTGCACTCGCGTACCGCTGGAGAGCTGGTCGAGCAAAAGGCGTGGTAGGCCCTCCACACGGTCCTCGGCGTAAAAAACCTTATTCAGTGCATCGAAATGTAAGTCGTATCGCCCCTGGGTGATAACGGCGAACAGCTCCTGCGCGCGCTGGAAGACATCCGGCAACCCGGCGTCCAATACCTGCGTTTCCACTTGGTTGGTGAGATACCACCCCACCCCCGCGCGCAGCGTCTCTTCCAGCTTCCGGCGCAGTTGAGCCGTTACGCGCTCCAGCTTCACCTGCGCCGCCTCGCACGCCGCCTGCTCCTTGGCAGCGGTCACCTGCCGCTCGTAATCGCCGATTTGATGGCTGAGAGGTTCCACCCCCTCCGCCAGCGCCTGCGCTGCTTCCCGTTCGTCCCGCAGTGACGTTTCGTCCTGGGCGACGAGCGACGGCCACTCCGACCATGCCTCCCCCTTGCGCGCCGTCGCCGCGCGGACCACCGTTGCCGTGGTCAGCGCCTCTTGCGCCGTCCGATACGCGGGTAGCCGCGGCAGCAACGCCGCTAACTGCCCGCGCACCGCGTCGGGCTCCTCCCCCAACGCGAGGCGCGTCAGCAGGGCGGTGCGCTTCCGCAGGCTCTCGTCGCGACGCGTTTCGGCTTTCTCGATCTGTGTGCGTGTGTTCTTTGCCGCGGTGTCGGCGGTCGTATGCGCGTTTTTGCGCCCTTCGAGCAACCGGAACAGGTTGCGCACTTCACCTGTGGATTCTGCGGGCGTATATCCGAACGGCGCCAGCGCAGCGTTGGCGTTGTCGAGGACTGCCTGCCGGACTTCCACCTGCACCGCGAGTTCTGCCCGCGCGCTTTCCGCCTGCCGTCGTTGTGCCTGCCAGGTCGCCAGATGCTCCACGTAATACGACAGCGCGTGCGGCCGCTCGAGCACGCGCGCCGCCTCTACGCCGATGAGACCGGCGATGCGCGCGGCGTCGGGCGCCAATGCCTGCAACTTCTCTTCACCTGCGGCCAACGCCGCTTGTAGCTCCGCACGTTTTACCGCTGCATTACCAACCATTTGCGCAGCGGTTACTCGCGCACGCAATTCACGTAACATTCCCTCCACATCCAGCTTACTCCACGTGGCGGGGGCTTCGATCCCCTGCGCGGCGAAGCGCTCCGCCCACGCGGCGCGCGGCAGCCCCGGCGTTCGCCGTCGCGTCAGCATCCAGGCGACCAGGATACCCACCAGCGCCAGCACGGCGAAGGGAGAGCGGGTGATCACCGCTGCCAGCAAGGCGCAAAGTGCGGTCAGCAACGCGACAATGGACAGCGCGGGCGACGTTGATGCCTCGCCGCACGCCAGCCACTCCTGCAGGCAGTCCACGCCTTCGCGCAACCGGTCGGCGGGGAGAGGGTCGGCGGCGGGTGTCACGCTTGACAACCACTGCAATAGGTCGGTGAGTGCCTGTTGCCCGGCGGTGGCCTTTTCGGCGCGATGCACGAATTCACCCAACTCCTGCACCACCGTCACGGATAACGGGCGGTCGGCTTCCTTCGCTTGCCCGCCTAAATTCGCAAAAGCGCTCTCTGCCGCACGCGCAGCGCTCGCGATGGCGACCTCCTGGGCAGCGATCAGCGCATCGAGTTTCTCAATTTCGGCGCATTGCCCCTCCACCAGCGCCCCCACACGTTCCACGACGGCGGGATCGGATAAACCGGTGCGTGTGCGATCATCTTCCGCGCCAGCGAGGGCCTGCCCCGCCTGCGCGATCTCTGCCTCCGCCCCGGCGATCTCTACGGTCTGCTCGCGCAGTTCGTCCAGCTCGTGACCGGTCAACACCGCGAGTTCCGGCGGGAAGAGCGCCAGTGCGTCGGCGGCGTCCGCTTCGGTGCCCCCCTGCGCCAGGTATTCCAGCGCCAGCGTCAGCCGTGCCAACCGCCCCTGCGCTGCCCGCGCTTCCGCTAGTTGGCGTCCCAGACCGAGTAGGTCCTCCTCGACGCGGGCAATGGCCCGTTCCGCGTCACGCGCCTGGCGATAGGCTTGCCCCGCGTCGGTATAGTCCTTCAAGCTTTGCGGGCGACCGGGCGGATGATAGCCGAGCTGCGCCATTGCCCCCTGCAGATCGAGTCCGCCGCGCGCCTCCTGCAGAATCAGGTCGGCGAAGTTGGTGTCCGCATCGCCGGCGGTGAGCAATTCGTGTTGGGCGAGCATGTAGCGGTGGCGGATTCCCGCGTCGCCGGGGTACCCCAGCGCCGGTTCGCCCGTGCGCGCGCCGCCCAGGCACTGGTAGCGCCCGACTTGCCCGTCCACGGCCACCTCGGCGGTCAGGAAGCTCTCCTGGGTGTCGGACGCGGGCCAGAGGAGGGCCTGAATGGCGCGCGCGGTGGTCGTTTTGCCCGACGCGTTGGGGCCGTAGATGATATTCAGCCCATCGCAAAAGCGCATCGTCGGTAGGCCGGCGCGTGGGAAACCCACGGTGTGTTTGATGGTCAATTCGCGCACGGTCAGGCTGCTCATACGCGTGCCTCCTCCTGGCGCAACAGGGCGTCCAGCAAGCGCCCGCATTCGGTGCGCAACAGCGCGGCGGGGTCGGGCAACGCCTCGCACAGGTCGTCGGGCACGGTGGCGACCACCCCGCGCAACAGGTCGGCGGCGCCGCGCACTGTTGCGTCGTCTTCCCCGGCGTCCAGTCCGCGCAGCAGGCGCGCCACGTTGCCGATGGCATCCGCCCGCGTCGCCAGCATGGGCAGGTCGTAATCCGGACGGAGTTGCGTCAGGTCGAGTTGTTCGAGATAGATGCCGTGCCCGTCCAGCAGCGGCTGGCTGTCCAACAACTGCTGCCGGTCGGCGTGCAGCCGCTGCAATAGCGCGGTGCGCCCGGTCAGCGTGACGCGGCAGGACAGGCGCGGCGTTTCCCGCGTGGGGTATGGGCGCGACACCTCCTGCAGCGCGGGCAGCAGCCGGGTGACGAGTTCCTCCTCGTCGCCCAAGCCGGTGATATCGACCTCCAACGCGGCGTAGGCCACCGAGGAGAGCGGCAGTTGTACGGGGCACGCGATAGCGCCGTCGACGATCTCCACCAGCCACGGGCCGTGCACGCCGGGTTCGCCGGGGTCAAGGGCTTGCGGGGAGCCGGGATTGAGAATGATCGGCGAGCCGGGGAGCAGTTCCGGCGCGTGAATGTGACCGAGGAGCCAGAGATCGACCCCCGTGCAGCGCCGCAGCGCCTCTACGCGCACCGCGGCGTAGTCGCCCGTGCCGCGGTAATCCGTGTGTGCCACGGCGATGGTCGGGAGCTGAGCCGACGGCTGCGGCAGCCCCTCCAGCGGTAGCGCGTTCACGCGTCGCCCGGCGGGGTGCGACCAGCCGAGGAGGTTCACCCGCGGAGCGTCGGGCGGCCAGGCGACGGCTTCCCAACAACCGTCCTGCCCGAGGAGGTGCACGTTAGCGTGGGAGCACAGGCGCAGAATTTGCGGCAGCGTGCGCGCGTCGTGGTTGCCGGCGACGAGGTAGACGTGGATGCCGCGTTCCGTGAGGCGGGCGACGCCGGCCTCGAACGGCCCCATCGCCTCGTAGCGGTTGCCCCCGTCGTCGGCGATGTCACCGCTGATGAGCACCAGGCCCACGTCCTGCGCGATGGCGCACTCCACCAGGCGGGCCCACGCGGCGCGCACGGTGAACGGCGCCACGTCGTCGCGTTCCGGCCCGTATTTGCTGGAGACGCGTCCGAGGTGCAGGTCACCGGTACAGAGGATTTTTACGGCACGCATGGCGGGTCACCTCCCATCCGCGAGGAAACAAGGGTTTGGCACCCTTACTCTAACACCCCCTCCCCTCGCTGACAAGGGTTTCCATGCGGCAAAGTGGCAAGACATGCCGGGCCATTCGCTACTTGACGCGCACACGGAAAGAAGTCATTGTAGACGAAGCCACCGGATAACCCATCACCTATGTTTCCAACACCCGCGCGCCAACCCGGCTTCCGCCTTCCGCTTTCCCGGCACATGTTGCTCCGGGCAAGCGTGTTACTGGTGCTGAAAATCGGCGTCGCGCTACTGCTGGTGTGGTGGGCGCACCGGCAACCGTGGTTTGTGGTGCCGTCGGCGCTGCATCTCCGCGCGGACCGGCTCACGCTCCTGACCCTCGGCGGCATCGGCCTGCTGGCGCTGCTGGTAATGGGCTTGTCGGCATGGCAGTTGCGCATGCTGTTGGCGCAGGACGGCCTGGCCTTCACCGCCTTCGAGACGCAGGGGGTGATCCTGATGGCCGCGCTCTTCGAGAAGCTCGTGCCCGGCCCGCTGGGTTCGGAGGGGATCAAGGCGCTCTATCTGTGCCGCCATGTCCCGCGGCGGCGTCCCGATGTCTTCGCCGTCCTCGCCACCGATCACGCTGTGCATGACCTGGGGAAGGGGCTGCTCAGGTTAGCCGTCCTGCCCATATTGCTCGCCTGGGGGGTGTTGCCGTTTGTACAACACGGGCTGCGTTATGTACCCTGGGCTATCGGGCTGCTGCTGGTGTTGGGGCTGGTGGGCTACACGCAACGGCGGCGATTGGCAGCGGCGGCGCGCGCCCTGTTCGCCCGGGCACCGCGGCCCGTGCATCGCTTCGTCGACGGACTGCGGCGTTTTCTCCACGCACCGCGCCTGCTCGCGCTCTGTACCGGCCTGTCCATCGCCTGGCAACTGCTCTCCTGGACGGGACTGCTCTGCGGCAACCTGCTCATCCCCGGCCCGTTGCCCCTCCTTGAGCGCTACGCGGTGGCCACCGTGCTCCAGCATATTGTGCAACTGCCCCTGCATCTCCTCGGCGGCAGCCTGGCGTTTCTCCTGATGCGCTTCTCGCCGGACGTAGCCGAGACCGACGCGCAAATCACAGACGTGCGATAACACAGGGTGGCGGGGGGACACAAAAGCCCACCCCGCCGACAGGCGGGGTGGGCAAAAAGTGTGGCGGACCCGACGGGATTTGAACCCGCGATCTCCGGAGTGACAGTCCGGTGTGTTAAACCTGGCTACACCACAGGTCCGCGCATGGCAGGGGTGGTAAGATTCGAACTCACGTAAACGTATAACTGCTTCACGCCGTTCGCAAAATACCGCCTACAACCACATTATTGCTACACTATACCTAAAGCCCTCGCAGCCACCAAAAGTGGCGTAGGTCTCCGGAGTGTAACATCTCCTTTCATCGAAGTGAACGGTAGTATACCACATTTCGCAACCGTCAGCGATGGCATTCTAGGCACTGGTTTTCCGCCACGACTTTGCATTATTCGATCAGTACAGGAAACTGACGAAAACCATTTCTGCGACGCTCTCCCGGCGCCTCAGCACTCCACCAATGTCAGCTATTTCGAAAATGCACACCACCCTCTGCCGAATAGTGATGTGGAAGACCATATCCCCCAAGGCAGACTTAGCTATTCTACTATATAACCAGAGAGCTATATAGTAGCGACGCTTTCATCTGCGGGTCTTCTGGCACTTCACCACCCCCTCGACGGCTCGGAGATACAACGCGCCGTATGTCTGCAATTGCCACTCCGGCACATCGAGCGATTTCCCCAACTGCCAGCCGGCATACGCGCCGATGGGTGCCGCCCAGGGACCGGCCACCACACCAACGATCAATGCGCCCCACAACATGCCGTTGATTTTCTGCCACTTGGTGGTGTCATGAGTCTCACGCTCGATGGCCTCCTTATTGGTTTCAATCCTCATCCGCCCCGGAAGGCGGATGCCACTAAAACGCTAGACGTTTACGCGCCGTGTACCTCGAGTTTCAATCCTCATCCGCCCCGGAAGGCGGATGCCACGATATGCAGACGAATCGATTAGGTGATCTGTCGGTTTCAATCCTCATCCGCCCCGGAAGGCGGATGCCACGACCGTGGTGGCGCATTTAGCAGGTTGGATAGGCGTTTCAATCCTCATCCGCCCCGGAAGGCGGATGCCACGGCGCGTATGCCGGTACCGATTCTCCCCACCTGGGTTTCAATCCTCATCCGCCCCGGAAGGCGGATGCCACACTAGCCAAAACTCGATGGGGGAATTATTATGGCAGTTTCAATCCTCATCCGCCCCGGAAGGCGGATGCCACGAATCCAGGTGACAGATATACGATCACATGGGCGTTTCAATCCTCATCCGCCCCGGAAGGCGGATGCCACCACACCGTGGCTCCCGTTGCCACGTTGTAGCAGCGTTTCAATCCTCATCCGCCCCGGAAGGCGGATGCCACGCCATATCTGCATACCTTGTCAACGGGTGTAGAGGGTTTCAATCCTCATCCGCCCCGGAAGGCGGATGCCACGAGGATCGTATGAGCTACAAGGCACAGATTACCGAGTTTCAATCCTCATCCGCCCCGGAAGGCGGATGCCACCGGGTGAACCAGAGGGGGACGGTGATCTTAATCGGTTTCAATCCTCATCCGCCCCGGAAGGCGGATGCCACATTACACGCAGGCAGCGACGGCTAGCCTGGGAAATGTTTCAATCCTCATCCGCCCCGGAAGGCGGATGCCACGGGGCCGCGAGAGAAGCACCGCGCAACTGCCGCAGTTTCAATCCTCATCCGCCCCGGAA
>CAIYQO010000170.1 GCA_903928345.1 uncultured bacterium
CCCGGAAGTGACACTTGCCGAGGCACGCGAGCGCCTGGCAGCGGCGCGAAAGCTACTGGCGAACGGCATCAACCCCAGTGAGCAGCGCAAGGAAGCCAAGCGCGAGGATCTGGCGAAAACGGCCCACACATTTGAGGCACTGGCCCGCGAGTGGATGGCGACACGCGGCAAGGAATGGACCGTGAGCTACGCCGGCAAGACTCAGTCCGCTTTGGAGCGCCACGCATTCCCGGCCATCGGCATGCGACCCATAGCCGAGATAACGGCACCGGACGTGCTCGCCCTGCTGCGCGCCATAGAGCTACGCGGCACCGTGGACATGGCGCACCGGATTCAACAGCATTGCGGTGCCATCTTCCGCTACGCCATCGCCATGGGCAGGGCCACCACGGACCCGGTGCCCAGCCTCAGGGGTGCGCTGTCCACGGTGAGGCAGGAGCACTACCCGGCGCTGACCGACCCCATCGAATACGCCGGCCTGCTACGCGACATCGACGGCTACCGCGGCGAGGCCACCACGAAGGCGGCCATGCAGCTGCTCGCCCTGACCTTCCAGCGCACCAAGGAAGTCCGCTATGCCGAGTGGTCCCAGTTCGACATGGAAGCAGCCTTGTGGCGCATCCCTGTTATCTCTCGCCCCTATGGAGCCATTTGGATCGCGGGCTAATGGAGCCACGGGAATCGCGGCTTAATGGAGCCACTGAAATCGCGGGCTAATGGAGCCAGGTAGAAAGCAGGTTTAGCGGGTTTCGGACTTCCGATTGCGTACCCTCAGGCAATTTTGCCGAGGGTGGGCGCAATGGCTAACAGGAGGTTCGAAATGTATGAAGTACGACAGATCATCCAACGCTTGAGGTTGGGTGAGACAGACCGAAGCATCGCGAGGTCACAACGGGTTGGGCGGCACAAGGTCGCGCAGATCCGCGCCTTGGCCGCAGGTCAGAACTGGTTGGACGCCGCCAGTCCGATCCCCGACGACGCATTGATCGCTGCACACACCCAGTCGTCGGCCAGGTCACGGAGCGCCGGCACCACGCCGAACACCTCTTCGGTCGAGGCGTACCGCGAGGAGATCCTGGCCTGGCATCAGCAAGACATCCCAGTCACCGCCATGCGCCAAGCTTTGGTCCGCAAGTATGGTTACAGTGGCAGCGTCCATGCGCTGCACCGTTTCCTCCGGCGTGCCGTCCCCACTCGGCCTGCGGCAACCGTCATGCTCGACTTTGCGGTGGGCGAACAAGCCCAGGTCGATTTCGGCTCCGGGCCACTGATCACCGACCGCCAAACGGGGGAAACCTTCAAGACCTGGTTCTTCGTCATGACCCTGGCCTGGAGCCGGCACCAGTACGCCGAAGTCGTACGCGACCAATCGGTCGCCACCTGGCTGGCCTGCCATCGCCACGCCTTCGAATGGTTCAATGGCGTACCACGCAAGGTGCGCATCGACAATCCCAAATGTGCCATCACCAAAGCCTGTTATTACGAACCCACGGTGCAGCGGGCCTACGGCGAACTGGCCCTCGGCTACGGCTTCATCATCGATCCTTGTCCGGTCGCCGATCCTGCGAAGAAGGGCCGCGTCGAAGCCGGCGTCAAATACATCAAGGGCAACTTCGCGCCGCTGCGTGAATTCCACAGCGTGGCGCAGGCCAACGAGCAATTGCAGGCGTGGGTGATGGGGGAGGCCGGTAACCGCGTCCACGGCAGCACCCGCGAACGGCCGCTCACCCGCTTCCTGGCCACCGAGCAGGCCCTGCTGCAAGCACTACCGGACATCGCGCCGACCTGCGCCACCTGGGCGAAGGCCAAGCTCCATCCCAATGGCCATGTCCAGCATGACTATTGTTCCTACTCGGCGCCATTTCATTTGATCCACCAGACCCTGTGGCTGGAAATCACGCCGGATACCGTGCGTCTCTATCTGGAACACGAGCTGGTCGCAATCCATCCGCGCCGGTTCAAGCGGGGGGAGCGATCCACCGTCGACGATCATCTGCCGCCAGACGCCCAGGCCTACCTCATGCGCGACCCGCAATGGTGTCTGACCCAGGCCAAGGCAGTCGGGCCGGCCTGTCTGGCCGTGGTCGAAAGCCTGTTCGCACATCGTGTGCTGGATCACCTGCGCGCCGTCCAGGGGCTGTTGCGTCTGGCCGACCAGTACAGCCGTGCCCGACTCGACGCCGCTTGCAGCCGGGCGTTGAACTTTGGTACGCCGGCCTATCGCACCATCAAGCAGATTCTCAAGGACGGGCTCGATGGGCAACCCGATCTGCTCGCGGCAGCCGTGCTGGAAGCGCCCTATCTGAACGGTGGCCGCTTCAGTCGCACGCCGGCTGATCGGCTGCATTGAGCCGCTCTCTCTCGAATCCCTCTATCTGGAACGTCCTCATGAACCCCATGCCCCAACTCGAACCCATGCTCAAACAACTGCGCCTGTCCGGCATTCTCGATTCGCTCGAAGCACGAAACCGCCAGGCCATCGACGCCAAGCTGGCCTATACGGATTTCCTGGCGCTGCTGCTGCAAGATGAAGTCGCCCGCCGCGATCAACGCCAGTTCGCGCAGCGGCTGCGCAAAGCGCAGGTGGTCGGCGACAAGACCTTCGAGCGCTTCGATACCCACAGCAGTCCGTCGGTGAATCACGCACTCCTGGCGGAATTGATGACCTGCCGCTTCATCACGGAACACGCGCCGGTGCTGATCGCCGGCCCCACCGGAACAGGAAAGTCGCATCTGGTACAGTCGCTGTGCCATTGCGCGCTGCGTGCCGGCCATGATGTGCTGTTTATCACCCACGCCAAGCTGCTGGCGCAATTGCACGCGGCCCGCGCCACCGACACCTTCGAGCGCAAGTTGCAGCAACTGGCACGCATCGACGTATTGGCCATCGATGATTTCGGTCTACGTCCGATGCGATCCCCTCAGGATGAAGACTTCCACGACCTGGTCGATGCCCGCTATGAGCGCAAGTCCACCCTGTTGACCAGCAATCTCGACTTCGACGAGTGGAGTGCTGCCTTCCCCAACAAACTGATGGGGGCGGCGACCCTGGACCGGCTGCGTGATGGCGCCTATCGCATCGTGCTCGATGGCGAGACACGGCGCAAACCACGACCGATGCCGGAAACCACCCCTCAGGCGGCAGCCACCAAAGGCCGTCCCAAACCCGTGGCTTCGACTCGTCCGCCAGACGCCACCGGCAGCCCAATACCGGCCATCACGGCGTAAAAACCGCCACCCGAATGACCGTTGTGCGCGCGAGACGAGTTACCCACCGCCGCCCGCCAGCCAGTTCGCCAGGGAAAGCGCGTCTGGCAGGCGGCCGTGGATAACTCTGCGTCGCACGCTGATCCCCCCGCCTTAAATACAACGATTCGGAGGTTTGCAAAATCCCAGGAAAACCACCGAAAATCACCCCGTCCGGAACTCGAAAAACCACACCTTTTACTGGCTCCATTAAGCCGCGATTCGGTGGCTCCAATGGGGCGCGATTTGCCAGGAGTTCGTGCCCCCATCGTTCACGCCACACTTTCAAGCATGATTTCGTGCTGACTGACAGACGCCCACGAGCGGCCCGGTCGGCTTCGTACTTGTCGAGTAG
>CAIYQO010000171.1 GCA_903928345.1 uncultured bacterium
AGTCCGGACTCTATAGGGCAGCGTGCTCGTTAACGGCGAGGCGGGGTGACCCGACGGACAGTGCAACAGAAAAATACCGCCCCCGCACGCAGGACGCGTGCTGAGCCTCTCGAACGAGGGATTCTTCGCAAGAAAGGCTTGGCACGCATCCTGCGTGCGGGGGTAAGGGCGAAATGGTGCGGTAAGAGCGCACCGGCGGCGTGGTGACACGTCGGCCTGGCAAACCCCACGCGGAGCAAGGGGCAGTAGGGATGCTCCCGTAACCATTCGGGAAGCGGCGGCCCGTCGCAGACATCCGGGTGTCCCGCACGAGGCGGTCGGCAACGGCCGTCCCAGAGAGATAATCACCCGCGACAAAATCCGGCTTATCGACCGACTCCACTTCATCGCGACGCGAAAAATGGGGACAGGCACGAATTTTCCCGGCAGTTCTCGTGAAGAGCGCCACGGCATCTGGAAAATTCAAGCCAGTCCCCATTTTTCGCTCCTGCATGCAAGAGGTTTCCCGGCGCGGCTCGCGTATAAGAGGGTGAACGCTATTTCACTCGGGGGCCAACTCATGCGCCGCAATCCCACCTCCTGGAACGCCAACGCGCCCGGGCGCAACTGGCATCTGCGCGCCTATTTCGGGCTGCACTACGACCTGCACGCCGGGGTGCAGGACACCGAGCTGGGCGCCGCCCTGACGCCCGAGCATCTGCGTGAGGAGCTGGCGAAGATCGCGCCGGACTGGGTGCAGTGCGACTGCAAAGGGCACGCCGGCTACACCAGTTGGCCCACCGAGGTCGGCACGCCGTCGCCGGGCATCGTGAAGGACGCGCTGCGCATCCATCGTGACGTGACGCGTGAGATGGGCATCCCCCTCGTGATGCACTATTCCGGCGTGTGGGACAACCGCGCGCTCGAACTGCATCCCGATTGGGCGTGCGTTGGCCCCGACGGCGGCTCGACGGGTAAAGAGGGCTTCGTCACCGGCGGCACGTGCAACCTGAGCCCGTATACCCGCGAGCTGATGATTCCGCAACTGCTGGAACTGATCGACAAGTACGACGTGGACGGTTTTTGGGTGGATGGCGAGAATTGGGCGACGAAGTCGTGCTACTGCGCGCGCTGCACCACCGCCTTTACCGCGGAGACGGGCATCGCCGACGCGCCGAAGTCCCCGGACGACGCGAACTGGCCGACCTGGGCCGCCTTCCACCGCCGCCTCTTTGCCGACCATGTGCGCCAGTACGCCGACGCCGTGCACGCGCGCAAGCCGGAGTGCATGGTGTGCAGCAACTGGATGTATACCGTGGGGCACCCCAGCCCCATCGCCGCCCCTATCGACTATCAGAGCGGCGACTTCTCCTGGAAGTGGAGCATCTACGACGCGATACCGGAAGCCCGCTTCATGGACGGGCGCGGCCTGAGCTGGGATCTGATGGCGTGGGGCTTCACGACCGCCGAAGACAATATGAACGGGTGGACCTTCAAGCCGAAGGCGATGCTCTGCCAGGAGGCCGCGTGCGTCATCGCGCTGGGCGGCGCCTTCCTCGTCTACAACCAGCCGCAGCGCAACGGGCACCTCACGGGTTGGCACCAGGATATCATGGCCGACGTGGCGCGCTTTGCGCGCGCGCGGCAGCCGTGGTGCCAGGATACCGACAGCGTGCCGCAGGTGGCCGTGCTGCACGCGGCGTCGCATTACTACCGCCACAACGGCGACTTACTCATGGCTAAGTGGGGCAACGGGCATGCGGCGATGACCGGCGCGTTGCACGCGCTGCTGGAGAACGGCTGCTCGGTGGATATCCTCGACGAAGCGACCCTGGTCGAGCGGATGGCGGAGTATAAGGTCGTAGTCATCCCCGAGCAGACAAACGTGCCCGAGCCCGTGCGCGCCGCGCTGGCGGCGTATGTGGAGGCGGGCGGCAAGGTGCTGCTGAGCGGCGTGAACGTGGCGGAGGATTTCGCCACCCTCGCCGGCGTCGCCTCCGCGGGCGATCCGGTGGATGGGCATTTCTTCCTGCCCGTGGGGCGTGAGGCGACCACGGTGGCCGGCCCGCGCCGCCCGGTGACGCTGGACGGCGCCGAGACGCTGCTCACCGTCATGAAGGGGCAGGAGCCCGGCTTCAACGATACCGACGCACCCATCGTCACCTGGCACGCCGTCGGCAATGGACAAGTGGTAGCGGTGCACGGCAACCTCTTCACGAACTTCGCGGGCACGCACTACCCGCGCACGCGCGCCCTGGTCGGCACGCTGCTCGACGCGCTCAACCCCGACTTCACCGTCACCCTCGACGCCCCCGCGCGGCTGCACCTGGTGCTGCGCCGCCAGCCGGGCCGCCTCATCGCCCACCTGGTCAACACGGGAGCAAGCCACCCGCTGTCGCCGACCCAGGTGATGGTGGAAGACGTCCCCCCCGTCGCCCCCGTCACCCTGCGCGTGAAATGCGACGCCCCGAAAGCCGTCTACCTGGCTCCGAGCATGGAGGGGTTAGGATGGGAGTGGAAGGACGGGCTGTTGACGGTGAAAGTGGCGAGCGTGGGGATTATGGATTCGGTGGTAATAGAATGAAAAATGAGTAATGGAAAATAGTTAATGAAAAATGGGGGCGGATGTTGTCGGAAGGGGTGTGGTATGAGAGAAGATATACAGAAATTGCAGGAACGTATTTTTCAATTTGCCGTTGATATCGTGTTGCTTACCGATGGGATGGGACAAACAATTGCCGGCCGACATATGGCATATCAGATGATGCGATCCGGCACATCCGTCGCGGCTAACTACGAGGAGGCTTGCGTCGCCGAGAGCCGTGCGGATTTTGTGCATAAGCTCGGAATAGCCTTGAAAGAGTCGCGCGAGACACGCTTTTGGCTGCGCCTGACCATTGCCACATGACGCATTGCTGAAAATGATGGGCTATTGCGGGAAGCCAATGAAATTTGCAATATCCTGGCAAAATCCGTCATTACGACCAAAGCACGTCGTACGGTCGTTTCACCTGGTGACCGTGAGAAGTAGATTTTTCATTTTCTATTTCTCATTCTTCACTTTCCATTAACCTAAGGAGGTTCACATGATTAAAATCACCGTCATCGGCGCCGGGAGCGTCGGCTTCACTCGCGCCATCTGTCGCGATGTGCTGTGCGTGCCGGAGCTGCAGGACACGCAGTTCACCTTCATGGACATCGATGCGCGCAACCTGGACATGGTGTACCAACTGGTGAAGCGCGACATCGAGAGCGCCGGGTTGCCGGCCACAGTGACCGCCACCACCAACCAGCGCGAGGCGCTCACGGGTGCCAATTACGTGTTCAGCTTCGTGCGCGTCGGCGGGCTGGAGGCCTTCCAGACGGACATCGACATCCCGCTGAAGTACGGCGTGGACCAGTGCGTGGGCGACACGCTGTGCGTGGGCGGCATCATGTATGCGCAGCGCACCATCCCCGTGCTCCTCGGCGTCTGCAAGGACATCAGCGAAGTGGGCGCCCCCGGCGCCATGCTGCTGAACTACTCCAACCCGATGTCCATGAACACCTGGGCGTGCAACAAGTACGGCTACGGCGTGAAGGTCGTCGGCCTCTGCCACGGCGTCGAAGGCGGCTGGCACCAGATCGCCACCGCGCTGGGCCTGCCCAAGGACGAAGTGGACATCATCTGCGCGGGCATCAACCACCAGACGTGGTACGTGCAGGTACGCCATCAAGGTGAGGACCTGACCGGGAAGATCCTGGCGGCCTTCGAGGCGCACGAGGAGTACAGCAAGACCGAAAAGGTGCGCATCGACATGCTGCGCCGCTTCGGGTACTACAGCACCGAGTCCAACGGCCACCTCAGCGAATACGTGCCCTGGTATCGCAAGCGCGCCTCGGAGATCAACGACTGGATCGACCTGGGCTGCTGGATCAACGGCGAGACGGGCGGCTACCTGCGCGTCTGCACCGAGGGTCGCAACTGGTTCGAGCACGACTTCCCCAACTGGATGGCCGCGCCGCCGCTCACCTACCGCCCCGAGGACCGCGGGCATGAGCACGGCTCGTATATCATCGAGGGGCTGGAGACGGGCCGCTGTTATCGCGGGCACTTTAACGTGGTCAATAAGGGCTGCCTGACCAACCTGCCCACCGACGCCATCGTCGAAGTGCCGGGCTACGTGGACGGCAACGGGATGTGCATCCCCATCGTGGGCGACCTGCCGCTGGGCTGCGCCGCCGTGTGTAACACCAGCATCAGCGTGCAGCGCCTGGGCGTGGAAGCGGCGGTGCACGGCGATGTGATCCTGCTGAAGCAGGCGATGATGATGGACCCGCTCACCGGCGCCGTGTGCACCCCGCCGGAAATCTGGCAGATGGCCGACGAGGTGCTCGTCGCCCAGGCGCAGTGGCTGCCGCAATATGCGCAGGGCATCGCCGACGCGAAGAGCCGCTTCGCCGCCGGCGACCTGATCGCCACGCGCAACGACTACTCGGGCGCCGCCCGCCTGCACACCAAAACGGTCGCCGAAATGGAAGTCGACCGCGAAGAATCCCGCAAAAACGCCGCCGAAGCCGACAAAGCGCAGGAGCGCAAAGCCGCCGAAGTGTGATCCGATTGCGGATTGCGGATTGGGGAGGGCCGGCGCAGGGTGCGTCGGCCCTTTTTGGAGTGCGGCAGGCACTGCCGCTTTTGCCTTCGCTCACCTGATCCTTCTACCTGCACGCGATGGTTGTGAGGAAGAACGGCACAAGTGAAAGCGGCAGTGCCTGCCGCACTCCAAATGACCTGGTTGTGGGATAGCACTGTGCTGGAAACATGCCGGATTGCTATTCTCCCACGTCATCGTCCCACCTCCAGGCGTAAATCCGGCATTGTGGCAACTTCAGCATGGCCGTCGAGGCAACTCACGATGGCGTGCCCTTCGTGGCGGGGGGTGACGTCGGTCCAGGTGTGCAGTAAGTTATCTCGGCTGTCGCTGTCCGCGGTGACCACCAGTCGGGCGGGGTCACGCACTCCGTGCAACGGCAGGCGGGACAGACGCGGGTTATAGCCGTAACAATTTTCAATGAACGTGGTAAGTGGGCAAATTGTATAGCCTTTATCCATGTTGAGATCCGTCCAGATCGTCTTCCCGTCGGGCAGATGGTCCTGATGATCCTGCGCATACTGCTCTATCAGCATAATGATGTGACGCTGGTTGTCCAGACAGGCCTGCTGGGCATGGCGGTAATACGGATTGGCGATGGCGGCGTACCCGGTGCAGGCAGCAATCACGCCGCAAAGCAACAAGGCGACGATATCAAGGCCGTGCCATGTGGATTGTCCCCGTCGCCGTTGCCCGACCACGATAAATACTGTTGCCAACACTGTTGTCAGTATTGTAACTACCGCGATGCCGATGTAATGGGGACGGAAGTCGCGCGGATGGTAATTGCTGGGGAGATATTCAAGGTAAAGGACGCACGCGAGGCCAACCAGCAACGCCACCACGCCCGGCCATTGCCCCGCGAGTGTGCGTTTTGACGCGCCGGCATCTTTCTTGCCACGCGTTTTCCGCAAAATTCCTACTTTCCGTAGATCGGTTACGGTCGCAACTCCTCCGCCATCACACTGCTCACGACCTTGGCGTGGCCGTCGAGGTAGGCGACGACGCTGGAGTGGTTGTGGCGGTAATCGATGCTGTCGACGTCGGTGATGCTCGGTGACGTGGCGTCGGCGAAGACGATCAGGTGATTCGGATTGTTGAAGGTACTCAACGCCTTCTGCCCGCACACCGCGTTGTAGCCGTAGCTGTTGCCGGTGGACGCAGGGCAGTGCGTCATGAGTTCCGTGACACCCTCCGTGTTGACTCCCGGCCAAACCTCACTGTCGGAAGGCAACTTTCCTTCGTGATCCTGCGCATACATCACATAGGCGGTAATGATCTGCCGTTGGTTGCTCACGCAAGTGGTACTGCGCGCCTTCTCCCGCGCTTTGGCGAAGACGGGGAAGAGGACGGAGGCGACGATGGCGGGGAGGATGAAGACGGTGAAGACGGCGGAGACGACGATGCCGGCGATGGCCATGCCGTTCGTGCGCTGTCCGCGCGGTGTTTTCGCGGCGGCTACGATGCCGAGGATGAGGCCGATGACGGCGGTCAGCCCGCAGGAGACGAGTCCCGCGATGCCCAGCACCAGCGAGGCGATGGCCAGCCCGCTGTTGGGCGCGGTTTGCTGGGGCGCCGCGTAAGCGGGCGTGCGCGGGGCCGCGAACGGGGGCGCCATGCCCGGCTGCGGGGGCGGGGGCATTAGGGGCGCGGGCTGCGGCGCATTGGCGGCCGGCGACGCCTGCCGGGCCGGGTTGGCGGCGCCGCACTGCGGACAGGCGGGCGCGTTGTCGAAGTAGGTCGTGTTGCACTGCGGACAATTCATGGGGAACCTCCTGGAAGGGTTGTTGCCGGTCAGTCGTCGCCCACGTCGGCATTGCGGTGCTCCACCTGCGTCTTTACCGCCTTCGCCTTGAAGAGCGCTTTACCGTAGGAAGGGAAGAGCAGGCCGGCGAGCACGAGGATGATGGCGATGACGATCAGGACCTCTACAAGGGAGAGGCCGCGGGGCATCCGGTTCCACCGCTGGGGTCGGCGACTCGGCATAGTGTTGCTTTCCCCGCGGTTACGAAAACTCCTGCCGGGTGTGGGGGACAAAACCGCTGCACAACGCGAGACCCCACCCCCGGGCGCCTTCCCGATTGCATCGTACAAGCTCCCGACTCGGCTGGGAGAGGGGGCACCGGGGTGGATGAACGATGGGATTACCCGTTCGGCAGCGTGACGTTCGCCTTGCGGTTGAGTTTGCCCCAGCCGACGATGCCGCCGCGCAGGGCGGCGAAGAGGGCGAGCACGATGATGTAGTAGAGGAACTGGCGGTAGAAGAAGCGCTGCAGAAAGAGCCAGGCGATCTGCACCGGGTTCTCCTTGTCCATCGCGAAGGCGGCGAAGGATGCCGTCAGGTCGAGGACGAAGAAGATCGCCGTGTAGAAGAGCACGTTGACGACCTGGTGGTTGAACAAGGCGAGAATAATCGTGATGTCCACCACCGGCGCCAATGCCTGCAGCAGGATGTTGAAGAGCCACATGGAGGGCATCACCACGCAGGAGAAGCCGCCGTAGCGCGGGTTGAAGAGGCGCCGTTTGTGCTTCCACAGCGCCTGCAGGATGCCGAAGGCCCAGCGGAAGCGTTGTTTGGCCAGGGCGCCGACCGAATCCGGCGCCTCGGTGTAGGCCACCGCGTCGTTGGCGCAGCGCGTGTACCACCCGTTGAGGCGGATGCGGAAGGTGAGGTCGGTATCTTCGGCCAGCGTATTCGTCTCGAAGCCGCCCACCGCCACCACCGCGGCGCGCCGCCATGCGCCCACCGCGCCGGGCACCACGGAGACGGAGTCCAGCGCGGCGAAGGCCAGCCGGTCGAAGTTCTGGCTGGTGATGTATTCCAGGCTCTGCCACACCGCGAGCAGGTTCACGCGGTTGCCCACCTTCACGTTGCCCGCCACCGCGCCCACACGCGGGTCGACGAAGGGCTGCACCAGGCGGCGGACGGTGTCGGAGGCGAACATGGTGTCGGCGTCCATGCACACCACCACGTCGGTATCCGCCAGCGCGAAGGCGGTGTTGAGGGCGGTGGCCTTGCCGCCGTTCTCCTTGGTAATGATCGTCACGCGCCGGTCGGCGTCGAAGTGCGCGTGGAGCACCGCTGAGGTGTCGTCGGTGGAGCCGTCGTCCACCACCACCACGCGCAAGGTGGGGTAATCCGAACCGAGTACCGACGCCACCGTGCGCGCCACCACGGCGGCTTCGTTATACGCGGGCACCACCACGGTGACGGGGGCGGTGAAGCCCGTCTCGCGCGGGGCGCGCCGGGTGCGCCGGTATTGCGTGACGGCCAGCACGCCGAAAACGAGCAGGCGGAGGACTCCCAGGCCGATGGCAAGCAGGAAGGCGATGCCCAGCAGCCAGGCAAAGGAGTACCACACGTTGAAGATGATGCGGTCGAGGCCGGCGAGCTGCGCCTGCTCGGGCGGCACGGGCGGGAAAAGGCGGTTGTGCCACCCCGGCCCGAGCAACCCGCTCACGGTGGTGAGCTGGTACCCCTGCGCCTGCAGCACCTCGATGATGCGCGGCAGCGCCGCCACGGTGTTGTCGCGGTTGCCGCCGCTGTCGTGGAGCAGGATCACGTGCGCGTTGGGGTTGTCGTGGATGGCGCTGAGGATGCCGTGCACGATATCCAGCGGCTTGCCCTTGGGGGGGATGTGGAAGAAGTCCTCCGGGTCGATGCCCATCCCCACGTCGAGGAAGCGATCTTCATACAGGTGCTGGATGAGCGGGGTGTCGGCCGCTACCAGCGTGCTGGAGTCCGGGTTGTCACCGTAGGGCGGGCGGAAGAGCAGCGACATGTGGCCGGTGAGCGCCTCGATGATGCGCTGCGTGGCGTTCAGCTCCATCTCCGCGCGCACCGGGGAGACCAGCATGATGTGCGGGTGCGTATAGGTGTGGTTGCCCAGCTCGTTGCCGTCCGCCCAGCTCTGCTTGACGATCTGCGGGTACTGCGCCGCCTTGTCGCCGACCACGAAGAAGGTGGCGTTGACGTGGTGTTCGCGCAGAATATCGAGAATCTTCGGGGTGTAGCTCGGGTCGGGCCCGTCGTCGAAGGTGATGGCGAGCTTCTTCCCCGTGGCGCCGAACTGGCGCATCACAAAGGGGCTGGGGAACTGCGTGTATTCCTCGTCGGTGACCAGCCCGTCATCGTCCACGTCCAGCTTCCGCTGTCCCGGTTGGGCGACGGCGACGATCTGCATGAATTCGTCACCGCGGTGCTCCACGTCGGTGTCGAGGATCTTATTGAAGTTCATCTTCTGCAGCCCGTCGGCGTGCAGCGGCTGCTTCAACGCGTTTTCGGTGAAGAAGCTCCAGATGGAGGGATCTTCCGCGCCGAGATACCACAGCGCCGCCCCGCGCGGTTCATACCCGCGCAGCGCCTGCACCGTGTTGTACGCCGTCACGGCGTCGAGCATGTAGAGGATGTGCGTCTGGCCGCCGGCGTCGTCGTAGGTGAAGTACGGGTTCAGGTCGCCTTCGTCCATATCCGGTTGCACGCCGGCCTGGCGCGCGATGTTCAGCGCCGGGCCGTCCATCAGCTCGCGTCCGGTGCCGGATTTTTCCATGTCCCCTTTTTTGTCCAGCTTGATGGGCCAGTCGTAGGCGTAGTTCCCCAGGCCGAGGATAACCTTGTTGGCGTCGAGATCCTTGAAGGCGGCGTCGGCGGCGTCTTCGATCCAGTTCTGCGAGGCGATGGGACCGGGCTCGTCCTGCGGCGTGTGCTGGTCGTAGAGCATGAGGACGACCAGGTCGTTCACGGTATTGAGTTTTTTGAAATCGAAATTCTTATCCAGCACCGGCACGTCCTGCGTGACCAGCAGGCCTTGCGGGGCGAAGGCGGCGTGCAGGCGCGTCATGAAGACGGGCATGCTGTTGTGAATGACCGGGTACGCCGCCGTCATCTCCGCGTCCGTCATCAGGTCGTACGGTGGCTCGAAGTCGATGTTAATGCCCGCGTAGCCGTTTTCCTTGCACAGCTTGACCAACCGTGCGATGAGCGTCTGCTGCTCCTGCGGGCTTTTAAGCAGTTGCTGCAGCGGCGCCCAACTGAAGTCGTCACCCTCTACGTTGTTGAGGATGGGGATGATGGGCAGCGTGTGCTGCTTGCACAGGGTGATGACCTTCGGGTCGCTGGTTTTGTCGAAGTACGTCTTCAGCGGGTCGCCGGCATCGCGCGACAGGCCGTACCACTCCGGCATCAGGTAGGTCAGGTCGTCGGCGTGGGCCTGCAGGCTGGTATAGCTGTTCGGCTCCCAGTTCACGTAGAAGCCGATCACGGTGTCCAGCGCCCCGTTGGCGGTGTGCGCGGCACGGTATTTCGGCGTGGACTCCACGCGGATGCGCTTCAGCAGGCGGTCGCGCAGCCGCTGCGCCATGAAGGCCTGCGCGGCTTCCACGCGCGACGGGCGCTGCAGGTTGAAGGGGTGGAAGTGGTAGGCATCGAGGATATTGCCCGGCGCCACGGGGAGCAGCAGCACGGTGATGCACAACACCACGCCCGCCAACGAGGCGAGCAAACCCACCGCCAGCCCGAGGCGTTTCACCACCGACCAGCGTTTCCCCTTGGGATCATAGAATACATGCGCGTCCGCTGCCACGTTCCTCCTGACCGCCTTCATCGCGGCTACCCTCTATCATACGAGCATTCATCCGGGTTTAAACACGTAGGAGGGCAGAGCGGTTTATTCGGTGACGCGAGGGAGGGTTCCTGCCGGGAAGGATACTGAGAATCGGGAAGAGCGGGCAGCGAACCAAGCCTCTTGCCACATTGCGTGCGGTTTGGTATGATGTATCCCGTGTTATCCCGCCATGCGGGGTGCACGCCCGACGATGTCGGGAAGCGTACGGGCGCCCGCCCCTACGCCCTTCCTGCCCCTTCAAGCGAAGGGGCCATTTTTCCGTCCAGGGGAAGGAGGTAACAACATGCGACAGTACGAGGTAATGTACATCCTTGCGCCGACATTGTCGGCGGAGGAGCAGACCGCGCTGGTCGACCGCTTCAGCGAACTCGTCAATTCCATGGGTGGTTCCGTCGAAAAGACCGATCGATGGGAACGTCAGGGACTGGCCTACGAAATCAAGAAGTTCCGTGACGGCTACTACGTGGTGATGCAGTTCCTCGGCGATCCGGCGCTCGACGCCGAAATGGACCGCCAGATGAAGATCGCAGAGCCGATTCTGCGTCACATGATTCTACGCCGCGATGAATAGGTAAGCACTACGTTCGTTTGGAGGTACCTGGCATGGTAAATCGCGTGTTATTGGTCGGACGGTTGTGTACGGATCCGGAGTTGAAATACACACCGAGCGGGATTGCGGTCGCGAACTTTCGCATCGCCGTCGACCGGTCCTTCAACAACGCCCAGGGCGAACGAGAGACGGACTTCATCGATGTCGTAGCCTGGCGCCAGAACGCGGAGTTTGTCAACACTTACCTGGGTAAGGGCCGACTGGTCCTCATCGAGGGCAAACTCCAGGTGCGCCAGTGGCAGACGCCAGACGGACAGCGGCGCCGCAACACCGAAGTGGTGGCGGAGCAGGTGCGCGCCCTCGACCGCCCGCGCGAACCGCGGGAGGGCGAGCCGGCGACCCCCGGTGCCCCGCGCCCCCAGCAGGCGCCACGCCGCGACGAGTACGCCGAACCGGATATGCCGGATTTCGACGTGCCCGACATGGACATTACCGATCCCTTTGCGGATCAATAGTCTGCTTTGTGCGCAAAGCGCATACGGCTTCGGCCCCCTGCGGGCCGGCATAAGGAGCATCGACATGGCAACTGGTGAGAACCAGCCGCGCCCCAGCCGCGACCGTGACGGTGGCGGCGGACGCGAAGGCCGCGGCGGCGCCCGGAATTTCCGGCGCACCCGCCCCAAAGCGTGCATGTTCTGCGTCGACAAGGTGCAGATCATCGATTACAAGGACATCGGACGCCTGCGCATGATGGTCACCGATCGCGGCAAGATCAAGTCGCGCGGCCAGACGGGCACCTGCGCCTCCCATCAGCGCAAAGTCGCCGCCGCGGTCAAGCGCGCGCGGCACATGGCCTTACTGCCCTTCGTGGCAGCATAATCGTCCCCGACCCCGCCGCGGTGCCGTGGCGGGGTCTTTTTTGTGTCAGAGCAGCAAGCGCTGCTCCATGATTACGAACGAGGTAGGTAGTATGCGAACCCCTATTATTGCCGGCAACTGGAAGATGAACATGACCATCGCCGAGGGCGTGGCGTTGGTCGAAGCGCTCACGGGCGCGCTGCAAGGCGTCACCGGCGCGGAAGCCGTGGTGTGCCCGCCCTTTACGCTGCTCAAGCCGATCGCCGATGCATTGGCGGGCGGTGGCATCAAGCTTGGCGCGCAGGATATGTGCTGGGAGGCGAAGGGCGCCTACACCGGGCAGATCTCCGCGACGATGCTCAAGGATGTCTGCTGCACTTACGTGATTCTCGGCCACTCCGAGCGCCGTGGGCGCTTCGGCAGCATCCCGGCGGATTGGGATGACGACTTACTGCTCGCCTTCGGCGACAACGACACGGTGGTGAACCGCAAGGTGAAGGCCGCGCTGGCCGCCGGGCTGATCCCCATCATGTGCTGTGGCGAGACGCTGGACGAGCGCGAGCGCGGCATCACAGACGAGGTGGTGGCGAGCCAGATCCGCGCCGGGCTGAACGACCTTTCCGCCACGCAGGTGGCGGGCATGGTGATCGCGTATGAGCCGGTGTGGGCCATCGGCACCGGCAAGGTGTGCGATCCCACCGAAGGCAACCGCGTCATCGGCATCATCCGTGCCACCGTGCGCGCCTTGCTGGGCGACGCGGCAGCGGACGCCGTGCGCATCCAGTACGGCGGCAGTGCCACCCCGGACAACATCGCCGAGATCATGGCGCAGCCGGAGATCGACGGCGCGCTGGTCGGCGGCGCCTCGCTGAAGCCCGCCTTCGCCGTGATGGTGAAGACCGCCGCGGGGTAGGGATAGGAAACAGGGAACTGGGAACTGGCGGGGGCGGGCGGTGGCTCGCCCCCGCGCGCGTTGGAGGGGAAGATGCTGAACATACCCGCGGAGATTCTCGCCGTGCAGGCGGCGCATTGGGAGCGCTTTGCCCGGTTATACGCGGGGGAGGCGGTAACGCCGTGGCCCGCGATCTGCGGCGCGTACCAGGGCTATTACGGGCCGCCGGTGGACGCGGCGCTGGCGGCGTGGATCGCCGATACGCTACCGGGTCTGGTGGCGGAAATGGTGGCGAAGGCGGCCAACCCGCGCGCGTTTTACCCGCTGGTGCTGGAGTTCGCGCCGCTGGGGGTGCATTTCGTGGATGCCCTCTTCGGCGCGGAGGTATGGCAGACCGAGCACACCGTGTGGAGCGCGGAGCTGCCCGGCACGTTGGCCACGTTGCCCGCCCTCGACGTGGCGGCGCAGCCCCTGGCGGCATGGATGCTGCGCGCGCTGGCGCGGCTCCTCGCGCTGCTGCCGGCGGAATTTGCCGTCACCACGCCGATCTTCTCCTCCCCGCTCAACGTCACCCTCAACCTGTTCGGCGAGCGCGCGCTGCTCGAACTGGCCGATCCGGACGCGGACACCCGGCGTGGCATCGACCACATCACCACCGCCATTGCCGACCTGCACCGGCTGACGCGGAGCACCTTCCCGGCACGCGTGCGCTTCTACTGCTCCTCCAGCCGCTACGCGCCCGACGGGGTGGGGCACGTGTGCGGGTGCAGCACGCAACTGGTGAGCGCCGCCACCTATGCCGACCACTTCGCCGCGCGCGATGCCGCCGTGCTGGGGGTCTACCCCGGCGGCGGCACCATCCACCTGTGCGGGCATCACACGCAGCATATCCCCGCGTGGCGCGCGATGCCCGTCCTACGCGCCGTGCAGCTCAACGACGCCGCCAGCGACGACTTCCCCGCCTACTTCCACGGCCTGCGCGACGACCAGGTGATCTACCTCAGTCCGACCGACGACATGCCGCTGGCGCGCATCCTCGAAATCAGCGGCGGGCGGCGGGTGGTGTATCAGGGTGAAGTGGAGAATGGGTGAGGGGGGGAATGGGGGGATGAAGATGCGGGCCTTGTTTGAGATATAGCACGTTTCTTTTGCTCCGAAGGAGCCGAAGATGCTAGCCACGGGCGAAGCCCGTGGTTGTGCGTTGTACGAATCGAAAGCCCCGACGGGGCGACAGATGGTGTGTCTGCCGCCCCGTCGGGGCTCGAATTATATATGTCGCCGGTACCACGGGCTGCGTCCGTGGCTAGCATCGCACGCTCCTTCGGAGCAAGGAGAGCCGCGCTACGGGATCGAGATGAGGTTGAATTTCAGCGCGTCGATGAAGGTGGTGTCGTCGCCGCCGGCGGTGTTGATGCCGATCCAGGCGAAGGTGTGCGTGCCACCGGTCGTGAAGGAGAAGTTGCTCGTGGTGCGGGTAGAGGGGGTGGTGCTGGTGCTGTTGTAGGTGAGGATGGTGGTGGTGCCGTCGATCACCACTTTGAAGTCGTGCGGGTTGCTCGCGCTGCGTACCCAACTGGTGAAGGTGATGTTGTAGGTGCCGGGGTTGATGAGCACCGTCTCCGTGGCGGTGCCGGTGGTCTGCACGAAGCAGTACTGGCTGCCGTCGGGCGGGGTTTGGCCGAAGCCGCCGCTGGCCGGGTTGATGCCGCAGTTACCGGTGAAGGTCCACACCGCGGCCGCCTGCGCGGCGGCATTGCCGGCGAAATAGGTGGCGTATTCAAACCCGAGGGAGGCCAGGCTCGGGGCCTCGAAGCCGGCGTTGGCAAACTTCGGCGTCAACCCGGCGAAGGTCAGCGTGGTGGGGTCGAGCAGCACCACGTGGCCGTCCACGAAGGCGGCGATGGCCTTGCCGCCGTGCGGGGTGGACATCTGTGAGGTATCGTAGCAGATGTTCGCCAACTGGCCGGCATTGGTGCTGGTACTGGTGGTGCCGTCGACCGTAATGAAGGACGTGGTAGGGTCGGGCACCTTGCCCAGCGCGAGGCCGCCCATGTCGTAGTTGTACTGATATCCGTTGGTCAGGCGGCTCATCGTGGGGCATTTGAGCACGCCACGGTCGATATTGATGGCACCCCACATGCTGGCGACGTCCGGCAGCATCTCATCGTGATCCTGCGCATACATCAGCACCGCGGTGGCGATCTGGCGCTGGTTGTTCATGCACGCCGTCTGGCGCGCTTTTTCCCGCGCCTTTGCAAAGACGGGGAAGAGAATAGCCGCGAGGATAGCTATAATAGCAATTACGACGAGGAGTTCAATCAGGGTAAACCCTTTACGCACGGTGGTGCTCCTTTCATACCGGTGTATATTTAATAGTACGGGAGCCGCCGCTTATCTGTCAATAGATTCCCGGACGCTCCACCTTGACAGCGTTCGGCGGGCAGGCTATCGTGTTGCCCGTTAGGAGTACCCGTTATGACACGCCGCGAACGCCTGCTGACCACCCTGGCTCACCGCGAGCCCGACCGCGTGCCCCTCGCCTTCGAGGCGCGGCAGGAGGTGCGCGAGCAGTTGTACCGCCACTTCGGTGTGGACGGTGACCTGGCGCTCTTCGACGCCATGGGCATCGACGGGTTTTCCGTCTTCACCGACGCGTACGTCTACCCGCGCTACATCGGCCCGGCGCCCCACACGTTGCCGGACGGCACGACGGCGGACATGTTTGGCATAGTGCATCAGCGCTACGCGCCGCTGGCCTTCGCCGAGACGATTGTCGACCTGGACGATTATCCGTGGCCGAGTGCCGACTGGTTCGACTACTCCGACGTGAAGGCGCGCGCGCAGGCGGTGAAGGCGCAGGATATGCTGGCCGTGGGCGGGGAGGGCGGCTGCGGCATCATCCACGCCGTCAACCTGCGGGGGTACGAGTTGGCGTTGAGCGACCCGCTGCTCGACCCCGACTTCACCCACGCATATATGCAGCGCATGGGTGACTTTTTCGTCGACTGGAACGAGCGCTGGCTCGCGGCGGCGGAGGGGGCGTTCGAAATCTTCCGCTGCGGCGACGAGATCGGCGGCAACGTGATGTGCCACGTGAATCCCACCGTGTGGCGGGAGTTCTACAAACCGCAACTCGCGCGCATTTTCGCGGTGGCCAAGCGCCACGGGCTGAAGATCTGGTTCCACTGCTGCGGCTACTGCCGTCCGCTGCTGCCCGACCTGCTGGAGATCGGCGTGGACATGTGGGACCCGACGCCGCCCACCGTGCGCGATAACGATCCGGTGGCGTTGAAGCGGGAATTCGGCCAGGATTTGACCTTCATCGGCGGCGTCAACGAGCCTGAGGTATGCGTGGACGGCACCCCGGAGGACGTGCGCGCCGAAGTGCGCCGCCGCCTCGCACAACTCGCCCCCGGCGGCGGGTATATCCTCGGCCCCAGCCAGAACCTGACCGAAGACGTACCGCTGGCGAATGTGCTGGCGCTGTATGACGAGGCGTTGAAGTGCGGGGGGTACTAGGGACGAGTTCACCGCAGAGGCACAGAGAGCGCAGAGGAAGTTGAAAGTGGGCCGGGTAGAAGACCGTCAACCTGATCCGGTTGTATTCTTGGTCACCGTTTGGAACAGGGCGGGAGCCCGGCTCGTTTACCTTCCCACCCCAAACTCAATCTCCTCTGCGCTCTCTGTGCCTCTGCGGTGAACTCGTCCCCCTCACGCCGCTTTGCGCAGGCGATTCCTCCGCAGGCGGGGGAGGAGCTGAGATAACGGGATGGTGTTGAGGATGTCGGCGGGGGTAGCCCAGCCGCGGCGGGCGGTGGCGACGCCGAATTTCAGGTTGTCGAAGTGCTCGGGGGCGTGGGCGTCGGTGTCGATGACCAGCGGCACGCCCAACTCGCGCGCGAGGAGGATGTGCGCGTCGTTCAAATCCAACCGCTCGGGCCAGGAGTTGATCTCCAGCGCCACCTCGTGTGCGGCGGCGGCGGTCATCACCCGGCGCATGTCCAGCTCGATGGGGTCGCGCGTGCCGACCAGCCGTCCGGTGGGGTGGGCGATGATGTCGAGGAAGGGGGAGTCGATGGCGCGCAGCAGGCGTGCGGTCTGCTCCTCCCGCGACAGGTTGAAGGCGCTGTGCACCGAGGCGAGGCACAGGTCCAGCTCCGCCAGCACGTCGTCGGGGTAATCCAGCGTGCCGTCGCGGCGGATGTCCACCTCACTGGCGGCAAGGATGGTGATGTCGGTCAGCTCCCGGTTCAGCGCGCGGATTTCGCGCGCCTGCGCGCGCAGTCGGGCGGCGCTGAGACCGCGGGCGTTGCCGCGCGCCGGGGAGTGGTCGCTGATCGCCACGTAGGTAAAGCCGCGTTCGCGCGCTGCCTCCACCATAGCACGCAGGCTCGCGCGGCCATCGCTGGCGTTCGTATGCACGTGCAGATCGCCGCGCAGATGCCGTTCCTCCACGAAATCGGGCGGCACGCCGGCCAACCCACGCTCGATCTCCCCGCGATCCTCGCGCAGCTCGGGCGGGTACATCAGGATGCCCAGCGGGCGGTACATCTCCTCCTCGGTCGCGCCGCCCAGCCGGGTGTCGCCGCGGAAGATGCCATACTCGCTCAATTTGAGTCCCTGCCGCACGGCGAGGGTGCGCAGCTTCACGTTGTGCTCCTTGGAGCCGGTGAAGTATTGCAGCGCGGCGCCGAAATTCTCCGGGGCCACCACGCGCACGTCCACCTGAACGTCTTGCTCGGAGAGGACGCTCGTCTTCGTGGGGCCGGTGGCGAGCACGCGCTGCACGAAAGGCAGGCGCGTCACCGCGGCCATTACCGCCGCGGGGTCGTCGGAGGTAACGAGGATGTCGATGTCCCCCACGTCCTCGGTCATGCGGCGCAGGCTGCCGGCGGCCTCGATATCGCGCACCGGCGCCGCCGCGCGCAACAGGTGGATGACCTGCTGGGCTAGCGGGTAGGCGCGCGCGAGCGGGATGCGCTGCCGACGCGTGCGCAGACGGGCGATATTCTGCAGGATATTCGCTTCCGTCTTCGCGCCGAAGCCTTTCAGCGCGCGCAGGCGCCCCTCCCGCGCGGCATGTTCCAGCTCTTCCACGCTGGTCAGGCCCAACTCGCGGAAGAGCGTCTGCGCGGTGCGCGGGCCGACGCCGGGCACGTGCATCATCGCCGCCACGCCGGGGGGAAAGTGCTCCATCAACTCGTCGTGCTGGCGCAGCCGGCCGCTGTCGAGGATCTCCGCGATCTTCGCCGCCAGCGACTCGCCGATGCCGGGCAGGCTGAGCAACTCGCCACGCCGGCGAATCTCCGCCAGCGGCTCTTCCAGGGAGAGGAGGGTGCGCGCGGCGTTGCGGTAGGCGCGCACGCGGTAGGGATCCTGCCCGCTCAACTCCAGCGCCTCCGCGATCTCCAGGAAGATGCGCGCCACGTCGTAATTCGTCGCCATTACCGGTAGGATTCCCCACCGGGCGGAAAATGTAAGGGCTGATCTCGTCCAGATGATAGAAATTTGCGACTTGGTGGTATACTAGCTCAACCATTTGCATCGAGGGTGGGATGAACTGTTCGTTTTGCGGATATGGGCTGGCGCCGGATGACACCGTCTGCGGGCAATGCGGGCAGGCGGTGACCTTCGAGGCGGTGCTGCCGGTGCACCCGGCCGACGTGCCGGTGCTGCTCACGCCGACGAATGCCTTCCCGCCGGTGCGGCTGCGCCCGCACAACAGCCGCTTGGCCTGGACCGCGCTGCTGCTGGGCATCCTCAGTCCGGTCACGCTGGGCCTCACCGCGCTGCCGGCGATTATCTGTGCCGTCATCGCGCTGTGGCGCATCCGCCGACTCGGCTGGCTGTTGCGCGGGCGCGAGCTGGCCTTCAACGGGCTGGTGATCGGCGCGCTCGGGTTGCTGGTGCCGCTGGTGGTGGTGCCGCGCGTGCAGGCGGCACGTGATCGCACCCATGAAGAGGAAATTCTGCGCGGGTTGCAACATCTGCGCGTGGCGCTGTCGCAATTTCAGGCGCACACCGGCGTCTACCCCGACGCGTTGGCCGACCTGGTGCTCCCGGCGGGCGGCCACCCCAGCGGCACCTTTCCGCGCACCTACCAGGGGCCGTATCTGCCCGCCGGTGAAGGCATTGCCGGCAGCGGCATCCCGATCAACCCCTACGTCGGTCCGGGCGACCACAATATCGGGCACCACTGGCGCTATAACTCGGATACCGGCGCCGTGCTGCCGGCGGTGGCGCCGGCGAAGTTCATTGAGGCGTTGGAGCGGAATCCGGGGGATCCTGAGTTATAATACCGGTAAGGAGGCTTGATCTATGAAACGGATATGGATAATCGTTGGGATCGGTGTTGTACTCGTGGGCCTGGCGGTCTTCGGCGTGCAGAAGTACCAGCAGCACGCGAAGAAGGCAAAGGAAGGTGAGATGAGGGCTAATCTCCAACGCCTCCGCGCCGCAATCGCCGAATTTCAGGCCGACACCGGCGCATGGCCCAACAACCTGCAGGATATCGTCGCCCCGAAAGGTTCCACGCCGACGGGCACGGAGAAGGGCGCCTACAAGGGGCCGTATTTACCGCCAACGGTTGGCATCAAGGGCACCGGTATCCCGGCAAATCCTTATGCGGACAGGAATGGGCCCATTAATATGAATTGGACGTATTCCAATGTGGATGGTACCGTGATTTCGGCGGTGACGCCGCCCGCGACCGACCCATACACAATTCTCTATCCGCCATTCTAATGTTGAGTTATAATCAGGATATGGCATTACTGACACGCAAAGAGTTTGGTCTAGCCTGTTTGGTGATGGCGGGTGTGTTGGTGGTGATCGGATTCGGCTACCTGGTCGACCAATCCTGGGCCGACGGTACCCGCCATGCCAGCACGCGAGTGTATCAAGCCAGTGTTATCCGTTTGCGCAAGGCGATCTTCGCTTATTACGATGATACCGGACGCTGGCCCTTACGACTAGACGATCTCATTCAGGAAGTGAGTATAGGGTTGCCCTCAATATCTCCGAATAAGACTCATCGAGGGTGGAATGGCCCATATCTCCCGCCCGGTGATGGCATTGCCAAAACGGGTATTCCGCGCAACCCATTTGCGAGCCGCAACGATATGGTAATAGCGCATCACTGGATATACTCCAGCGCGGATGGCCGGGTCACCTCCGCTGTTCCGTTACCGAAGGATTTGAAGGATTTCGATCCCTTCGCCCCCGAATCGCAACGTTATTCGGTCTTATAAGCGGCCGGCCCGTCTTTCCATTGACCACGCTTGTCTCGCCTGCTACAATGCGAACGGTATCTCGGTCACCTCATTTTCCGCGCGAAGGAGCTTCCCATGTCCCTCTCTACTGAATGGCGGCGCCGTGTTGACGGTTGGCGTCGGGTGTTGGCGACCCTCTTTTACGAGCCGCTGGGCGACGTGGCGCTGGAAGGCTTTGTGACGCAGGAGCAGTTAAGCGCGGAGCAGGCGGCGGCGGGGCGTTTTGTGCCGATGCCGACGGGGACGCCATGGGGGGCGAAGTTTGACTACGGGTGGTTCCGCGCCACGGTGACGACGCCGGAGGACGCGGCGGGCGGGCGGCTGGTGGTGCGCTTGCAGCCGGGCGGCGAGAGCACGGTGTTTGTGGACGGCGTGGTGGTCGGCGGGGCGGATCATTTTCACACGGAAACCACGCTGGCGCGCGCGGCGACGCCGGGTACGCGATATGCGCTTCTGCTGGAATCCTACGGCGGGCACGGCGACACCCCGTGCGGCGGCGGACCGGTTCCCTACGGCACGGCAACAGTGCCCGAACCGCCGCCGACGCAGCGCACGGTGGGGGAGAGCACGTTCGGCCTGTGGCGCGAAGACCTGTACGCGCTGTGGTTCGACGTGGAAACGCTGGTGCTGTTGCGCGACAAGCTGGAGCCGAACGCGCTACGCGTGGCGGAGATCGACCAGGCGCTGCGCGACTTCACCGTGCTGTGCGACCTGGAATTACCCTATCCCGACATGCAACCCGGCGTGCAGGCGGCGCGCGAGCGGCTGCAACCGCTGCTGGCGTGCGTCAACGGTTCCACCGCGCCCACGCTCTACGCCTTCGGGCACTCGCATATCGACGTGGCGTGGCTGTGGCCGCTGGCGGAGACGGAGCGCAAGTGCGCACGCACCTTCGGCAACCAGCTCACGCTGATGGCGGAGTACCCGGAGTACAAATTCCTGCAGAGCCAGCCGCATCTCTTCCGCATGGCGAAGACACTCTACCCCGAGTTGTACGCGCGCGTCAAAGCGGCCGCCGTCAACGGGCAATTCGTGCCGGAGGGCGGCATGTGGGTGGAGGCGGACACCAACGTGACCGGCGGCGAGAGCCTCATCCGGCAGTTCCTCCATGGCAAGCGCTTCTATCGCGAGGAGTTCGGCATCGAGAGCGAGCTGATGTGGCTGCCCGACGTGTTCGGCTACTCCGGCAACCTGCCGCAGATCTTGCGCGGGTGCGGCATCAAATACTTCTCCACCGCGAAGATCATGTGGAACTACAACGGCGGCGATCCCTTCCCGTACAACACCTTCACCTGGGAAGGCATCGACGGCTCCGAAGTGCTCGCGCACATGTGCAACGATTATAATTCGCAAACGAAGCCCACCGACCTGATCGAGCGCTGGGAGCAGCGCGTGCAGAAGGACGGCATCGACGCGCGCCTCTTCCCCTTCGGCTGGGGCGACGGCGGCGGCGGCGCCACCCGCGAGCACCTGGAGTTCCTGCGCCGCGAGGCGAACCTGGAAGGTGCGCCCAAGACGCGTATGGCCTCGCCGGTCGCGCTGTTCAAAGAGCTGGAAGCGAGCGGGAAGATCCCCGACGCACGCTACGTGGGCGAGCTGTACTACCAGTGCCACCGCGGCACGTATACCAGCCAGGCGCGCACCAAGCGCGGCAACCGGAAGAGTGAATTCGCACTGCGCGAGGCGGAGCTGTGGGGCGCCGCTGCCCACGCGCTGGCCGGGTACACCTACCCGCTGGACCTTATCGACGAGGCGTGGAAGAAGGTGCTGCTGAACCAGTTCCACGACATCATCCCCGGCTCGTCCATCCGCCGCGTCTACGACCAGGCGGAAGAGGCGTACCTGGAAGCTATCGACACCGCGGAAGACACGGCGGCGGAAGCGGTGGCCGCCCTCACCGACGACACGGCGGGGCTCACCGTCTTCAACTCCCTCTCCTGGCCGCGCATCGCGCTAGTGGCACTGCCCGACGACTGGCAAGGCGCCGCGATGCAAGGTGCCGCGTTGCCGGTGCAGACGGTGGAGGGGGAGACGTTGGCCGAAGTGTCCGTACCGGCGTGCGGGTGGACCACCCTGACCCCGGCGGCGCCCGCGTCGGCGACGAACACCTTGAAAGCGGCACCGAACCTGCTGGAGAATGCCTTCCTGCGCCTGACCCTTGACCCGCGCGGCGCCATCACGAGCATCGTGGACAAGGAAACGGGGCGCGAGTGGGCGGCTGGGCCGTGCAACGACTTCAAGCTGTATAAGGACGTGGCGGGCTGGTTCGACGCGTGGGACATCGACAGCATGTACAAGCTGACCCCCGTGGACTTGCCCGACGAGGCGGAGTTCGAGGTGGTGGCGGACGGCCCGCTTGTGGCCACGCTGCGCATCACCCGGCGCCTGCACGATTCGATGCTGACGCAGGAGATCTCGCTGAGCCGCGACAGCCGCCGCGTGGATTTCCGCACCATCGTGGACTGGGCGGAGAGCCACAAGCTGCTCAAGGTGGCCTTCCCGGTGACCGTGTATGCCAACGAGGCGGTGCATGAGATCCAGTTCGGCCACATCCGCCGCCCGAATCACAACTCGCGCCCCTTCGACGCCGACCGTTTCGAAGTGGCGCAGCAGAAGTGGTCCGCGCTGGTGGAAGAGGGTCGCGGCGCCGCCGTGCTCAACGACTGCAAGTACGGCATCAACGTGGTGGGCAACACGCTGAACCTGACCCTGCTGCGCGCCACGCTGGCGCCGGACATGGTGGCGGACAAGGGTATGCAGGAGTTCGTCTACGCCTTCCTGCCGTGGGACGGCAGCCTGGCGGATAGCCCGGTGGTGCGCGAGGCGTATGCCCTCAACGTGCCGGTGCTCTCCGCCACCGGCGCCGCCGGGGAGCGCTCGCTCTTCACGCTGGACGCGCCGGACGTGCTCATCGACACGGTGAAGCCCGCCGAGGACGGCAGCGGCGACATCATCGTGCGCCTGTACGAATCCAAACGCACCGCCACCGCGTGCACCCTGCGCACCACGCTGCCGGTGGCGCGCGTCCAGGCGACGAACATGCTGGAAGTGCCGGAGGCCGACCTGCCGCTGGCCGACGGCGCCCTCCCGCTGAGCTTCCGGGCGTTTGAGATCAAGACGGTGCGGTTGACGGTGTAATCATCCGCACGGAAGAGGGTTGCTATGCTCTGGACATGTCCGACGTGTGGGCTGACCCAGTGGATGTCGCGCCTGGGGTGGTGTCGGCGCTGCGGCGCGGTGCCGGCCAATGAGGAGTTGGCGGCACTCGGTGGGGCGCTGGTCTCCGCCATGGGCATGTCCTCCGGCATCCTCGGCATGCTCGGGATGTTCGGCGCGACGCCGCAGCGGATCGAACGCCTCTTCCGTTATATTGACCTCGATCCGGCGCTGGTCCCCTACGTATTCGACCGGCGCCCCACGCCGCTCCCCGATGAGCCGGAGTTCCCCCTCTGCGAGTCGCCGGTGTGGCCGACCCACGCCGTCGATGTGCAGCAATTCTTTCAGAAATACCCCGACATCCGCATCCTCACGTGGATGCTCGACGAAAAGCGGCGCTTCAGCCCGCGCGATTTTGATCGGTATCTGTTCGTTAAGCGCTATGGGTTGCAGCAGCCCGCGCCTGACGCCCCCGAGTATGCGGATTACCTGAACCTGCGCGCCCGCGCCAACTATGCGCAACTGCTGCGGCTGCTGAGCGTCGTGGTGGGCGTGCCCGTCGGCGCCGCGGTGCTCGGGGGCTTGTATTACTGCTCCCAGCATCTGGAAAAGCTCACGGTGCTCGATCGGATGCCGGATTTCTCCAAATATACCGGCGCCGCGGTGCCCATCCTCATGGTTCTGCTGCTGGTCGCGGGGGGCGTGCAGAAGTTCCTGCGCGCGTTCGGGAGTGGCGGCGAGTGGCGCTCCCTGGATCCCGTGAAGGCGGAAGCCCGCCGCCAGGTAGAGCGGTATCTGGCGTGGGCGACCCAGCGCACCCAGCCGGTGCCACCGAGCGAGTTAATACAATAACTTCGCGGCAGGAGACGCCGTGACATAGAACGAATACAGCACAGGTTAACGCTTACCCCACAAAGGACTCCGGCGATGGATGACATGTATGCGGCGTTTATGGGCCTCGGCACACCGAAGATCGCGCATTGGGAGCACTGGTCGTGTCCCGATGCGGAGACATATCTGACCGGCATCGACTACTACGACCACCCCAAGTTGTGCCGCGAGCGGTTGCGGGAGCGCTATCCGCAGCTCGGGCTGGGCATTCCCGCCGACGACACGCCCATCGAGCGGCCCAAGCTCGACCTGACGGGCGACAGCAGCGACGAGGACGAAGAAGGCCGCCATCACGTGCGCTGGGGCGACGGGGTGACCGGGCACTGGGATTGGGGCAAGCAGTTCCGCAACGCCGAGGACGTCTTCGCCTTCTCCCCGCTGGCGCAGGGTGATTTCACGCATATTCCCGTGGTCGAGTCGCGCGACTATTCCAGCGAGGAGATCCTCTACGCGCACTTCCGCAAAAACTACCCCGCGGAGTGGGAAACGGCACAGCCGGGCAGCGCGTCGTCGGCGTTCTTCTACAACACCATGTTCATGTGGCCGCTGCTCACCTTCGGCTGGGAGCTGTTTTTAGAGACCTGCCTCGACGAGCGCTTCGGGCGGCTGATGGACGAATTCGCGGAGATCAACCGCCGCGTCTTTCGCACCTTCGCGAAGCTGCCGGTGAACTTCGTGATCTGCCACGACGACATCGTCACCTCGCGCGGACCGGTCTGCTCGCCGGCGTGGATGCACAAATACGTCTTCCCGCGCTACGAGGAGTTCTGGAGCATCGTGAAGGCGGCGGGCAAAGAGGTCATCTTCATGGTCGACGGCTGCATCGACGCGTACGCCGACGACGTGATGGCCTGCGGCGCGCGCGGCATCATCTCCGAGCCGTATTCGGACTACAAAAAGATCGCGCGGAAATACGAGAACTGCTTCATCGCCGGCGAAGGGGACAACCGCGTGCTCATGCGCAACGACCCCGCCGAAATCCGCGCCATGGTAGAAAGCATGACCGAAACCGGCCGCATGAGCCGCGGCTACATGATGACCGTCGGCAACCACATCCCGTGGAACGTGCCGCCGGACGCGATTCAGCGCTATCTGGATTTGTCGGCGGAATTGGCGTACCGGTAAGTTGCAGGGACTGTCCCGTGGTGTCCTGCGCGAGGCAGAACCTATCGCATTTTACTGCTTTCGGATAGAGAGTCAGTTGCGCGGGATCCTGCAGGGGCTGTCCCGTGGCTTTCCGATCGCGCGGAAGGCCACGGGACGGCCCTTGCAGTAGTTCCTGTGCATGGCGCTTGGGTAAACCTGTTGCTTTTCGGGAACCTTACATCACAGGCATGGCGCCACGGGACAGTCCCTGCAGGCATGCGAGCCGCCGGCGGAACGGGTTACCTCTTCCCATCTCCCTAGTCTACCCACGTCTCCCCGTATCTGCTACAATAAGCTCGAAGGTTGGGCTATCGCACCATGGCATATGTGGTCATCAACAAAGAACGGTGCAAGGCGTGCCTGCTCTGCACGGAGTTTTGTCCCCGGCAGTGTTTGGGCGTTGACGCACAGATGAACAGTCGCGGGTTTCATTCGGCAGCGCTGCTGCACCCGGAGAAATGTACGGGGTGCCGCATCTGCGCGCTGATGTGTCCGGACGTGTGTATCGACGTGTATCGGGAAGCGAAGGCGGAACCGGTCGGGGGGAAGGCGAAGGCATGACAACGCAGACACGGAAACTCATGAAGGGCAACGAAGCACTGTGCCACGCCGCCATCGACGCGGGGTGCCTGTGCTTCTTCGGCTACCCCATCACCCCGCAGAATCAGGTGCCGGAATACCTGTCCGCGCTGATGCCGAAGCACGGGCGCGTCTTTGTGCAGGCGGAGAGCGAAGTGGCGGCCATCAACATGGTCTACGGCGCGGCGGCCACCGGGGTACGCGCGATGACCTCCTCCAGCAGTCCGGGCATCAGCCTGAAGCAGGAGGGGATCTCCTACATCGCCGGGGCCGAATTGCCGTGCGTCATTATCAACGTGCAGCGCGGCGGGCCGGGGCTGGGAAATATCGCCCCCGCCCAGAGCGATTACTTCCAGGCGACGCGCGGTGGCGGCCACGGCGACTACCGCACGCTGGTGCTCGCGCCCGCGTCGGTGCAGGAGATGTACGACCTGACCCGCGACGCCTTCGACCTGGCGGACAAGTACCGGAATCCGGTCATGGTGATGGCCGACGCGATTTTGGGGCAGATGATGGAGCCGATTGCCATCACGCGCCCGCCGCTGCCGCTGCCGGAGCCGCACGCGTGGGGCACGCGGGGCACGCGCAAGGGCTGCCGCACGCTGGTGAATTCCCTCTACATCATGCCGAGTGAGCTGGAAGCGGTGAACCAGCGCATGCAGGAGAAGTACGCGCGGATGGGGCGCGAAGACACCCGCTGGGAAGAAACCGCCACCGAGGGCGCCGATGTGGTGCTGGTGGCCTACGGCAGCGCGGCGCGGGTGTGCCGCACGACGATGGATATCCTCGCCGCCGAGGGCGTAAAGGTGGGGCTCTTCCGCCCCATCACGCTGTACCCGTACCCGTCCGACGCGCTGCGCCGGGTGGGGGAGCAAACGAAGCTGCTCTTCACCGTGGAGTTGAGCGCCGGGCAGATGGTGGAGGACGTGCGGCTGGCACTGGAAGGTCGCTGCCCCATCGGCTTTTACGGGCGCATGGGCGGCGTGGTGCCGACGCCGGAAGAAGTGGCCGACGCGGTGCGCGCGAAGCTGGCGGGGGTGTAACGATGGCCGGTGTAATTTTTGACCTGGACGGCGTACTCGTCGACTCCGCTGAGTTTCACTACCGCGCCTGGCAGGCGCTGGCCGACCGCATCGGCGTACCCTTCGACCGACAGGCCAACGAGGCGCTGCGCGGCGTGGACCGCATGAACTCGCTGCTGCTGTTGCTCGGTCCGCACGCGGTGCGCTTCAGCGAGGCGGAGAAGGAGGCCTTCTGCGCCGAAAAGAACGCGCAATACGTGCTGCTGATCGCCGATATCACCCCGGCGGGCCTGCTCCCCGGCGCGGGCGAGCTGCTGACGGCGTTGCGCGCGGCGGGCATCCCGGCGGCGGTAGCGTCGTCGAGTAAAAATGCCCGTCCGGTGGTCGCGTCGCTGGGCATCGAATCGCTGCTGACGGCGATCGTCGACGGGTCGGAAGTAAAGCGCGCGAAACCCGACCCGGAGTTGTTTCTCCTCGCCGCCGCCCGGCTGGGGCAAGCCCCGGCGCAGTGCGTGGTGGTAGAGGACGCCCAGGCGGGCGTGGAGGCGGGATTAGCCGGCGGCATGCGCGTGATCGGCATCGGCGACCCGGCGCGGGTCGGCGCGGCACAGCGCGTGGTACACGGCACGGATGAGATCAGCGTGGCGATGATTCGCGGGTTGCTGGAAGACGGGGTAACGGTATGACAACGACACTCTGCACCGACGAGCAGGTTTTCGGCCGCTCCGCGGGGTTGACCGAGGCACGAATGCACTACTGTCCGGGGTGCACCCATGGCCTGATTCACCGCCTGGTGGCGGAAACGCTGGAAGAGCTGGACGTGCTGGACCGCACGGTGGGCGTGTGCCCGGTGGGGTGCGCGGTCTTCGCGTATGATTACTTTAACATCGATATGATCCAGGCGTCGCACGGGCGCGCCCCCGCGGTGGCCACCGGCGCCAAGCGCGCGGTACCCGACGCGGTGGTGTTTACCTACCAGGGCGACGGCGACCTGGCCTCCATCGGCATGGCGGAGATCGTCCATGCGGCGGCACGCGGTGAAAAGATCACCGTGGTCTTTATCAACAACTCTCTCTATGGCATGACCGGCGGGCAGATGGCCCCCACCACGCTGGTGGGGCAGGCCACCACCACCTCGCCGTTGGGGCGCGATCCGGGACTGGCCGGGTATCCCATCCGCGTGAGCGAGCTGCTGGCGACCCTCGACGGGGCAGTGTATATCACCCGGCAGGCCGTCGGCTCGCCGAAGGCCGTGCAGGCGACGAAACGCGCGCTGCGCACCGCCTTCCAGGTGCAGCTCGACGGCAAAGGCTTCTCGCTGGTAGAGATCCTCTCCTCCTGCCCGACGTGGTGGGGGCAGAGCCCGCGCGAGGCGCTCACCTGGACGGAGACGGGGATGGCGGCGCAGTATCCCCTCGGCGTGGTGAAGGATACGACGGGCAGCGGAACGGAGTAAGCACGATGGAGGAACGCGGACCGGAACACCTGCACGCACCGTGGCGGATGGAGTACATCCTCAAGGCGGGCAAGCCGCACGAGGGGTGTATCTTCTGCGACAAGCCGTGCCAATCGGTCTCGTGCGACCGCGACAACCTGCTCATCTATCGCGGCACGCACAACTTCATTATTCTCAACGCCTTTCCGTACAACAACGGCCACCTGATGGTGATCCCGTACCTGCACACCTCGGCGCTGACCGCGCTGCCTGGCGAGACGTTGAACGAGATGATGGCGTTGGCGTCGCAGGCGATCCGCGCGCTGGAGCAGGTGATGCACCCCGACGGCTTCAATCTGGGCATGAACCTGGGCCACGCCGCCGGCGCCGGCATCGCCGAACACCTGCACCTGCATGTGGTGCCGCGCTGGAACGGCGACACGAACTTCATGCCCGTGGTCGGCAACGTGCGCGTGCTGCCCGAAGCGCTGGACATCACGTGGGAGAAGGTGCGGGCGGCGTTCGAGGCGGTGCTGGCGGAGGACGCGGGGTAACGCTTGGGCTTTGGGAGGGCGAGCGTACCCGCGAGCCGCGGACATGTGAACCGGGATTGTATACAACGGCGGTCTGTGCGAGGATAATCTATACGCACAGACCGCCTCTTTTTGTATGTCCGGCGCACGCGCTCTTTGCTCGCGGGTACGCTCGCGCTCCCAAGGAGGGGACGTATTACGGTGCGGGCAGCGGCACGTAGCCGCTTTCTTTGATCAGCGCCTGTCCTTCCGGGGTGAGTAGCCAGTCGCGCAGGCGGAGGGCGGGGCCGGCGGGCTTTTCGTCCGCGCGCACCACGGCGTAGACTTCGGTGACGTAGGGATAGGTGCGGTTGCGGATCGTCTCCGGGGTGGGGAGGATGCCGTTGACAGCGCAGATTTTACGGATCGGCGGGGCACCTTCGGGCAGCAACTCGCCATTCTGGGTGAGCCAATACGCGGTGGAATCCGGCGATTGGAACATATGGTAATAGTAAAACGTGTAGGCGATGCCGGCGGTAATGGTGCTCAATCGCGCATAAGGTCCGCCCATGCCGTAGCCGATGAGCGTGCCGATGGGGGCGATCATTGGTTGCCCCTGCATGACCAGGGTCGCCATGGTGTCCTGGCTACCGGAGTGCTCCTCGCGCTGCAAGGCGAGCAGGTTCTCCGCTTTGCCCCCGAGTTCCGTCCAGCTAATCACGTCACCATGATAGATCGACTGGATCTGCGCGGTGGTCAGGGTGTTGACAGGGTTCGTCGCGTGGATCAGGAAGATGAATGCATCCAGTGCGATGGGACGCACATCCAGTGAAACCCCCGCCTTTTTCGCCGCGGCGAGTTCTGATGCGGAGGGTGACCGAGCCACGAGGATGCAGTTGCTGTTACCGGCGATTAATGCGGTATATGCATCCGGCGTACCGCTGAGTCGGCAGCTAAGGAGCAACCCCGATGACCCGAAACCTTGCCAGGGATTACCGGCGATGCCGTTGTCGGGTGACTCGGCGCAGAGCGGCGTCAGGATATGCTCTTCCGTATTGGGTGACTGACCCCTGATGTATAGTCGCCGGGTATCCCATGCGGCCGCGAGGCCCAAGGTGCGGCAGGCGATGAGCGCGGCCAGCGGTTGTGCCGTGGTCGAGCCGTCGATACGTGGGAAATCCTGCCAGGTGAAGTGCAATCCCTTTGGCAGGGGCGCAAGGGGGAAAGTCTTTGGGGACGGCACGATACCGGGATGGACGTCGACGGAATCAGGGTGAACGCCGAACGCCCCGCCCAATCTTCCGTCGTCCTCGGTCTGTTGGTACCGGTACGCGTATGTCCGCACTTGACGGCGCAGGTTGAGGTAGTTGGCGCGAGTGTGGTCGGCTGTTGTAAGCCCCTGTATGACCGCGTTAATAGGGGTGAATTCCTTGAGCGATTGCTGAATGGGGGCCAACACCGCCTTCAATTCTTCGATGGACGGCTCATGGTCGCTCAAAAAAACAACGCCGCTGAATTCGTCGTCATGCGGGTGTTCTTCCATGTATTTGATTGCCGCCTGCTGGCGCGTTATTTGTGCAGTGAAGCCAGCCACGGTACGCTTCGCTACGGCGGCCAGCTCTTTCCAATCCTCCGTCGTCGGCTGCACTTCCATCGCACGCAGCGGGGCCAGGGCCAGGCCTGCCAGCAGCAGGCAGCAAAGAAGGGTACGCATCCGGACGTTCCTCCTATGACCGTATTAGAACCGATAGCCGACCGAGAGCGTACCGTCGACGGTGAGGTCGAGTTCCAGGCCGCCTTTGCCGGTGCGGGTGTCGGCGAAGCTCCAGCCGATGCCGAGGACCAGGCGGTCGGTGTGATCGACGTCTTTCAGCGACAGGTAGGCGCGCTGCACGTGGGCGTAGCCGAGGGTGATGCGCCCGCGCGCGTTGGGGCTGTCGGCGCGGAAGTAGTAGCGGCCGCCGACGAAGAAGCCGTAGTCGCCGGTGAGATCGAGGCCAGCGGTGGCGGACATCTGATCGGTGGCGGCGTACTCGACGTTGGCGCCGAGGCCGCCATACATCAGCCCCGCGCCCAGCGCGCCGCTGAGTTCGGGGGCGATCTTCATGCTCGAGGCCTGTGCCGCGCTGCCCAGCGCAAGCAGGGCTAACAGCGTGAGAATAAGTGTGGTGCGTTGCATGGATGCTCACCTCGTCACGGTATTTCCTTCCTATTCGGTGCGGGGAGGAGAATGCCTGCCGGGGCCGCGGATTCGCGGCCCCGACGGGCGGATTATACGGGCAGGGCCAACGCATTCCCCACGCGCAGCACGCGCGGGTCGCCGCAGGCGTCGCGCCACGGCATGGTGTAGGGGATGCCGGGGAGGAGATCGACGCAGTTGTCCGCCAGCGGCAGTTCACCGTCGAGGTCGAGGCACACGCCCCAGGCGAAGGCGTCCGACGTCAGCGTGAGGGTGTCGCCATCGCGCCGCAGCGTGATGTGCGGCTGCGTGAAGGCGAGTTCCTTGAAGCGCGCCAGGAAGAGGCGGTGCTGCGCATAGAGGCGGTCGCCGTCGAAGAGCACGGCAAAGGCGCCGCTCTGCGTGAGACCGAGCGCTTCCCATTGTGCGCGTGGGAAGGAGGCCAGCGGGGTAGCGGCGTTGGCGGGCAGGGATACGGCCTGCGTCTCCTCCACCGGGCGCGCGCCGGCCAGGGTGAAGAGGCCCCAGCGCAACGTGCCCGCCCACGGCTGCGGCGTGTCGTTGACGCCATACACGGTAATGGTGGCGCCGTCGTCGGCGACGACCACCGTCACCGGCTGGTTGGCGCGGCGCACCGGGTGGTACGCGAGCTTCTTGCGGCGGTAGTAGTCCACGATGGTCCACCCGTTCGACACGGGCCAGGAGTCGTTGTACATCCAGAAGATCGCCGACGAGGAGCTGAACATGCGGCGGCGGTAGTTGTCGATGTATTCCTTCAGCCCATCCCCCTGCAGCAGCCCGCTGGCGAAGGCGTACTCCTCCAGCGACATCTCCTCGGGGTTGCGGCCCAGCCACAACTCGATGGTTTGATACACGTGCCCCAGGTTGCCGGGCACGGTGTCGTGGCAGGCGAAGGGATTGTCGTGGTGCTCCCAGCTCGGGGAGAAGAGGTAGCGCTCGTTCGCGGGCAGGAACTGCCGTAGCGTGGCGAGGCCGGTGCTGCCCATCACGCCGCCTTCGTTGGGAAAGCGGTCGATGTAGCCGCGGTACTTCCACCAGTCTGCGCCACCCTGCTCCATAGAGACCGTCCACGGGTGCTGGTCGCCGATGATGGGGTTGTTCATGTCGCTCAGATCCGGCGATGACGGCGAGCTGAGCCAGTGGGCGGTGGAGGGGTCTTCCTCGTGCACGATCTTCGGGATGTCGTGGTGGAAGATGGCGTAGTGCGGGTGGGTGCGTCCGTTGCCGTCATACGCCCAGCTCCAATCGCCCCACTCGATTTCGTTGTTGCCGCACCAGACGATGAGCGACGGGTGATGCGCCAGTTCGCGCACCGCCCAGGTGATCTCGGTACGCACCTCGGCGGCGAAGGCCGGGTCGTCGCCGGGGTATTTGGCGCAGGCGAAGAGGAAGTCGTGCCAGATGAGCACGCCCTGCTCGTCGCAGGCCTCGCAGAGCGCGTGGTCGGTGAAGATGCCGCCACCCCAGATGCGCAAGGTGTTGAAGTTGGCGCCCAGCGCCAGGTCGACGAGTTCGCGGTAGCGCGCCGGGGTCACGGTGCTGTAGAGCATGTCCGCCGGCACCCAGTTGCCGCCCTTGCAGAAGATGGGCCGGTCGTTGACGCGGATGATGAAGTAGCGGCCTTCCACCGGATGCGGCGCCTGGTCGATGGCCACCTTGCGCACGCCCGTCTTGCGCGTCGCGGTCTGCGCCTCCCCGCCGACGGTGAGGGTCGTCTCCACCGTGTAGCGGAATTGCTCGCCGTGGTGTATCGGCCACCAGAGGCGCGGGGCGTCGAGGGTGACGGTGGCCGCATAGCGCCCCGTACCGGGGGTTAGCGTCACCGGCACGGTCACGTCCTGCCCGGTTTCCGCGATGCGCACGGTGAGGGTGGCGTCCACCGGGGCGTCGGCGGGGTTTGTCACCGCGGCGCGCACGGTGACGGTCGCGGTGGCGAAGTCGTCGGCGAGTACGGCAAAGACGGTCACCTGCTCCAGTCGCGGCACAGCGCTCCACGCCAGCCGCACGTCGCCCAGGATGCCCACGTTCGTCAGGCGGTTGGCCCAATCCCAGCCGTGCTGGTACTGCGCGGTGCGGCGGAACATGCGCTTGGTGAGCCGGCCGATGTCGTCGGCGGCATAATCGCGCGACGGCTTGTCGCTGTGCGCGTGGAAGCCTGTGCTGATCTTCACCACGAGCAGGTTCTCACCCTCGCGCACCTTGCCGGTGACATCGAATTGCGCCGGGCGATGGGCGTTGGCGTGGGTGCCGACCTGCTCGCCGTTCAGCCACACCTCGGCGTCAAGTTCGAGTTTGTCGAAGCAGAGCCAGGCGTGTTGCGCGGCGGCCTCCGCCGGGGCGGTGAAGGTGTGCCGGTAGATCCAGAACGCCTCCTCCACCCAGCGCGCGCGCAGCGAATTCAGCCCGAGGTTGGGATCGTCGAGTAACCCGGCGTCCTGCAGCACCTGGTGGATGGGCGCGGGGACCAGCGCGGGCAGCAGGCGCCGCCCGCGCAGCGTCGGGCCGGTGTAATTGTCGGGCACCATCAGCGGACTGCCTTCCGCCCAGGTCAACCCCCACGTGCCGTTGAGGGAGAGAGAACCGCTCATGGGAAACTCCTTCAGGAAGAAAAGTCAGCTATTACTTCGCCCCGGGCCGCTCGTCGCCTGCCGGTGCCGCATGTGATGGCAAAGAAAAACCCCCGGCGCCATGCGGCGCAGGGGGTGGGGGAACGGAGCGATGACTAGCCCGATCCAAACTTGAGGTTGGCGACGTGCATGCTCGCCGTGGCGCCCGCCCAGCCAAATTGCAGGTAGGCGGCCTGGTTCCAGTTGGCGACGGCGCCCTCGCGAACGATGGAGCCATACATCATGCGGATTTTGCCGTTGTAGCCGACGAACTTCACCTTTTGCCAGGGGATCATCCCGTTGTACAGGCTCATGGCCGTCGCATCCCAGGTCCAGATGCCGGAACCAGAGGTGACGGTGCCGCCGTAGAACTGGGTGAGGGCGGTGTTGTTCGTATCGATGTTGTTGTCGTAGTTGAAGTTCGCGTGCGGGCCACCGCCGCCCACGTCGGCGACCCACGCGTGCATCAGGAACTTGGAGTAGTTACCCTGTGCATCCGCGGTGCCGGTGGGGGTGATGATGGGGGTTACGCCGTCGGCCTTCAGGAAGTTGATGAAGGCGTTGTGGTAGCGCGGGTCCGCGGTGGGCACCACGCCGTTGTACGGCTGCTCCATGTCGAAGCTCACGGCCCACCAGGTGAGGGGGCTGGCCAGCGCCGTGAATTGGCGGCGCGCCCACACCTGGAAGGGTTGGCTGCTGCCGTCATGACTCATGAAGCACTCGACACAGGTCTTCCCGCTCACGGTTTTTTCGGTGCAGTTCCACTTGCCGGTATTCGTACCGCCGGTACCGGTGCTATAACTGCGCCAGGCGGTGCCGGCGGGGTCGAGGGTGCTGCCGATGCCGGGCAGGCCGGTCATCATGTCGTTGATAGGTACACAGACGTACATGAAGGCGTCACTGGTATTGAGGATCTCCGCGTGGCCATCGACAAAGGCGCCGATCACCTTGCCGCCATGGCGGCCGTCCAGGTCGGTGGGCACGGTGAGCAGATTATTCGAACTCGACGGTACGTCGGCGACAATAATAGTGGCTTCCGGCGAGGGAATCTCCCCGAGGGCATAGCCGGCCACGCCGGTGTTGTACCCGTAGCCGTTGGCAACTTTCGTGCCCAGGGTGGGGCAGATGAGCACGCCTTTATCCAGGTTGATAGCGCCCCAGATCGTGTCTTTGGCGGGCAGCAACTCGTTGTTGTCCTGCGCATAGATGGTGAGCGCCGTGGTCATCTGACGCTGGTTGTTCAGACACGCCGTCTGACGCGCCTTCTCGCGCGCCTTGGCGAAGACGGGAAAAAGAATGGCCGCAAGTATCGCGATAATAGCGATAACGACTAGGAGTTCAATCAACGTGAACCCCAGAGGGGAACGTCGCATACGCAACCTCCTTAAGGTGCCGTTCGTAAAGATTAGAAAGATTATACCGATGATAGTCTTAACTGTCAAGCAGTTCCGTTGACGTAAAGTTGAGCCATTACTTGTTTGTTAAGTCTATAAACGCATGTTTTTCTACTCGAGCCGGCCCGGATTGAGTCCAGGTACGCATTCGATTTCTAACAGGAGCAATCCCGTCCCCCGGCGAATAGAGCGGCATGGGCACGGTGGAGGTATGGCTGAGTCCGGCGGGGTGCGGCAAAACCGGGGCGGCGCTGGAGATTCTGGCGCGCGAGCTGGCGGGCGGGGGCCTGGGCACGCGCATGCTGGCGCCGACGGTGGCGCACAAACGCGCCATCGAGGGACTGCTGCTCACGCGCGGCACGCCCGGCCTCTTCGGCGACCCGGTGACGACCTTCTTCAACTTCGCAGAAGAAGTGGCGCGGCTGGCGGCGGTGCCCGGGCGCACGCTGTCCGAATTGCAGAAGCACCTGCTGCTGAAACGCGTGGTGCGCCAGGCCGAGTTGGACTATTTTAAGCCCGCGCAGGCATATCCGGGCTTCGTGACCGCGCTGGGCGAAGAGATCGACGAGCTGAAGGTGCACATGGTGCGCCCGGAACGGCTGGCGGAGGCGGCGCAAGCGGCGCGCGCGGGCGGCGCCCCGCACTTTGCGCGGAAGCTGACGGAGCTGTGGACACTCTACAACGCCTACCAGGGGCGCGTGCTGGCGGACAAGCTCTTCGATAACGAAGGGATGATGTGGATCGCCGCCGAGTGCCTCAAGGCGCAGCCCGCCCTCTTCCCCGTACCGCTGCGCTACCTGATCCTCGATGGCTTCGCACGCCTCACGCCGATTCAGGTGGAGGTGCTCGCCGCGCTGGCGCCGGTGGTGCAGGAGCGCATCATCCTACTCTTCGACTTCGTGCCGGGGCGCCCGCTGGTGAACCATCCGGTGGAGGAGTCGATCATCCAGCTCGAGCGCGCGCTGCCCGGGGAGATCGTGCGGCGGATGGATTTCCCCTGCGCCGTGCCGCGCACCGCGCTGCAGCACCTGCGCGCGCAACTCTTCGCCCCGCATCCCGTGCCCCGCGCGGTGGACGACTCGGTGCACCTGTTGCTGGCGGCCACCCCGGCGCAGGAGGCGGAACTGATGGCGCGCGAAGTGCGCGCATTGCTGCGGGCGGGGCGGCGGCCCGAGGAGATCGCCATTCTGGCGCGCAACGCCGACGCCGTGCACGAGCGGCTGGCGCGCACCTTTGCGCGTTACAATTTGCCGCTGCGCCGCGGAGCGCCCGCCTTGGCGCATACCCCGGTGGGGCGGGCGCTGCTCGCCGCGTTGCGCCTGGTGCGCGACGGATGGGCGCGCCGCGACGTGCTGGCGCTGCTGAAAAGCGGCCTGCTGCCCCTCGACCCGGCGGCGGCGTTCCAGGTCGATCTCATTGCGCGCTCGCAGTACCTGCGCGACCGGCGCGCCACCTGGCGCGAGCGCTGGCCCGACGACGACACCCGCGATGCCTTGCAGGCCGCCCTCGACCCGCCCGCCGCCTTCGACGCCCTCTTCCACCGCAAGGGGGTCACCGCCGCGGAGCTGCTGGAGGGTGCGGCAGCCCTCGTCGCGCATTTCCGCGCCGTGGCGCTGCCCGAGGCGCCGCCGGTGCCCGACGTGGATGCGGAGGCTGCCGCGCGCTACACCGCATTGCTCGCCGCCTTCACCGCACTGGAGGGTGTGTTCGAGGAATTACGCTCGCTGGGCGACCTGCTCGGTGGGTTCCCGCGCGAGGACGTGCTGGAAGTGCTCACCACCGCCGTGCTGCGCGCGGTGCTGCCCACGACGGGGGAGACGGGCATCCCGGTGCTCTCCGTGCACGCGGCGGGGGGGGAGAAGTTCCCCGTCGTCTTCCTCTGCCACCTGCTGGAGGGCGCCTTTCCGCAGCACCAGCGTGGGTCGGCCTTCCTGCTGGATCACGAACGCGAGGAGACGCTGCCGCACCTGGACGTGCCGCTGCAGCCGCGCCGCCACCTGGAGGACGACGAGGGACACTGGTTCCTGCACGCGCTGGCCAGCGCCACGGAGCGGCTGGTGTTGAGCTACCCGTGCAACGACAGCAACGGCGGGCGGTTGGAACGGTCGAGCTTTTTGGACGCGGTGGAGGCGGTGCTGCCCGATCTGGCGGGAAGCGCGCACACGGCATCCTTCAAGGACGTGATCCCGCCGCTGGAGGACGCGGAAAGCGAAGAGGAGTATCTGGCCGGGCTGGCGGTGGGGTTGCGCGGCGCGCGCGGGGCGGCGCAGGCCACCGTGGCCGCCGCGTATGCCGCCATGCCGGGCGTGCACGGGCGCGGATCGGTGCTGGCGACGCTCTTCCGCCGCGCGGGGCCGCGCGAAGGGGCGCTGGAGGATGCTGAGGCGGTGCGGCAACTGGCCGCGCGCACGACGCCCTTCTCCGCCTCCGAGCTGCAAAGCCACCGCGACTGCCCCTTCCTGTGGTTCGCCGGGTCGCTGCTCGGGGTGGCACCGGTGATCGAGGAGTTCTCCGCCCTCGACCGCGGGAGCATCATCCACGCCGTGCTGGAGCGGCTGTACCGCGCGCGTCAGCCCCGCCGCGGCGTGCCGGTGCACCTGGAAGCGTGGAGCTTCGACGAGTTATGGCCCGGCGTGGACGCGGAGCTGGGCCGGCGGCTGGACGAGGAGCCGCGCTTCCGCAACCGCGCGCCCTTCCTGCGCGACGTGGAGCGGGAGAGCCTGCGCCGCCTGCTGGCACGCTTTCTGCATCGCGAGTTGGAGCGCGCCGTCACCCGCAAGGCACACCCCGCGTTTTTCGAGCACCAATTCGGCGCGCGGGACAACCCGCCACTGCGGTTGCGTGACGGACGCACCGCCTTGCGCGGCACTATCGACCGCATCGACCTGGCTGACGACGACCCCGCCCGCGCGCTGGTACTGGATTACAAAAGCTCGTCGGCGTCGATCACCGGTAAGGAGTTGGAAGCCGGGGGCGTATTGCAGGCGCCGGTGTATCTGCTGGCGCTGCGCACGCTGTTCGGCTTCACCCCCCTCGGCGCGGAGTTCATGGGCATCAAGCAGGGGGAGGCGAAAGGCATCTATGGCCCCGGCGCCGCCGCGATCGTGGGCGCCAAAGAGCAGGACGCCGCGCGCTGGCAGACGTACCTGGCCGACGCGGAAAGCACCCTCATCGGCCTGGCCGACGCCGTGCGCAGCGGCGAAATCGGTCAGCACCCCACCACCCCGCGCTGCCCCGACAAATGCGAATACTGGTCGCTCTGCCGGGGGAACCGGTTCGAATTGAACCGGCGGCTGCGGGAAAGCAAGGCGGGGGAAACGATTGGGGCGGTGTAAATAGCACCGGTTGGGGACTTCCGATTGCCGGAAAAAAGTCGTTCGTACAGCACCTGGTGTGCGTATTTGCAGGGACTGTCCCGTGGCGTCTCGTCTACGCGCGCCGGTTCATTTACAGACGCGTGTTGCGGAGGCAACCAGGATGCGCGCTTCAGCAGGGACTGCCCGTGGGGTACCATAAAACAAACGCCACGGGACAGCCCCTGCATAGAATCGCGGATTGGACACACGTCCCTGCCGGAGGCTGCCACGGAACCGACTCTCGCGCGTGAGATGCCACGGGACAGTTCCTGCAGAGGCGCGAATCCAGCATTTTCTTACGCGTGCCGGCCACCTACCGGAGACTTCAATACCCCCCGTACTTCTCCCCCGCCGCCAGGTAGGCGAGGTAATTCTCCGCCGTTCGCGGCGCCAGGGGGATGTTGATGGGGGCGGCGGTGGGCATCAGCACGAAGCCGCCGTTGGCTTTGGCGTTGTCCATCATGGCGCGCACGCGGGCATCGATCTCGGCGGGGGTTTCCGTCTCCAGGTACTTCAGCTCCATGTTGCCGAAGAGCACCAGCCGGTCGCCGTAGCGCGCCTTCACCTCGGCGAGGGGGATGTCCCCGTCGGGGGGCGGCTCTACCGGGTCGATGCCGTCGGCGCCGATGGCGCACAGGTCGTCGAGCACGTGGCGGATTTTGCCGTGGCAGTGCACGCGGCCGTAGCACCCGTGCGCGTGCAGCTCGGTGAGCATCTCCGCCAGGTAGGGCGTGACGAATTCGCGGAAGAGGCGCGGCGGCAGGTAGGGGGGGGTGCAGTATTCCGCGCCGACCAGCCGATAAAGCGGCCCGCAGCCCACCGCCGTCATGCCGCACAGCGTGTGCATGATGCGCGGGAAGATGTGGTCGCACATCGCGCGGATCAGCGCCGGCTCCTCCAGGGCCCACACGGTGAAGGCGCCGAATTCGAAGGCATCCGCGACGGAACAGATGGGGTCGGCGATGTCGCAGAGCACGATGCCGGCGTCGCCCACCTCGGCATCGAGGGCGGCGAAACCCTCCGTGTGCACCGCGCCCGGCGTGACGGGGATGGACAGCCAGCGCTCGATGTCCTCCCGCGTCTTGCACAGGTGTTCCACCGTCCACGTCGTCTTCACCGACGGCGTCTCCTTCTGCACGGTGCACAGGTCGCCCTTCGGCGTGTGCAGCGTGGTGCGCGTCACGTTGAAGTCGCCCTCCCGCCACGTCTCGCGTGTGCGCTCGATGGGCTGCCCCTCCTCACACCACGCGCCCCACAACGGCAGCGCCACCGCGCGCGCGGTGATCTCCGCCATCAGTGGCGCATAGGACGGTTCCTGCACCGGCCACGCCCACGGTCCAAAGCCGACGAGTTCATACGTCGAAATCGGCACGCGATCCGTCGGTTGCCGGCGCAGGGTGGCGAGAATGCGTTCACGGTGGGTCATGGGAGCCTCCGGGATTTGGGATTCAGGATTCAGGCGGTTATTCTTATGTCTCAATTGGTGGACTTTCGCACTTTCCGATCTGACTTCCTGCTGACCGGGGGCTTGTGTCCCGCTCCGGCGTTCACGCAGCGCGGGCCGCGTGGTCGATGAGCAGATCCACGTCGGTCGGATTAATGGCACGAGCGGGGTCCGC
>CAIYQO010000172.1 GCA_903928345.1 uncultured bacterium
CGGGTCGGCCCCCGCGTCCAGCGCCGCCAGCAGCGCGGGGAAGGTCAGCTCGCCCTCCCCGGCGACCGCGTAGTCGGCGCCCACGGCGGCGCACACCGGGGCGGGCGCCAGGCTCACCGCCGCGCCGCCCGCCACCACCGTGGCGGCGGTATACGCGCGCAGCCCGTCCACCAGCGCGCGCACCTCGGGCAGGTAAGCGCGCGGCGCCGCCGCGTCGCCGTTGTCCAGGTTGCGGATGGACAGGCCGACCACCGTCGGCGTGTGCGCCTGCACGGCACGGCGCAGCGCCGCCGCGGGGTCGCGGACGTGGCACAGGTCGCACAACGCCACGGCGTGCCCGGCGGCCTCGGCCGCGTCGGCCACCAGGCAGACGCCGAGGGGCAGCACCGTGACGGGCGTTCGCTCCCGATTCGTATTTACCAGCAACACGCGCGCCATCGGTACTCACTATAGCGCCGGCAGGGCACGCCGCTTGGCGGGTGTGGCATCCGTGCGCGACGTCTGTGCGGCTGCGTGAACAATGGGCCGCCTGCGCGTGCAAAGCGTGCACGCTCTACGGTTAAGAGTCCATCACACGGGTCAACGTGATGAGTGGATGGTTCCGCGGCACACCGAGGTGGCCGACGGCGACCGACCCCGGGAATCCGGAGCCTCCCCATGGGGGAAACGAACGCGGTTGCGTGGGGAACTAGGACACCACGCGACCAAAGGAGGAGACGATGACGAAGTATCTCGCACCTATGCTGGTCGCCGCCGTGTTGGCGATCGCCTCGACAGCCCGCGCGGCGTATCCGACTTTATTCGGCCCCACGGGCGGGGCCGCGCTGCCGACGGGCGACGTGATCATGCAGAATGAACTGGATGTCGCGGTCGATTACTACAACGAGCGCGATAACAACAGCGTGCCGGTCCGCGCGAATTATGGCATCATTCGCGGCCTGGAGATCGGCGGGTTGTTCGACTTCCGCCAGCACGATCAGGCGTGGGGCGTGAACGCCAAGTACGCGCTGCCGCTCTTCGGTTTCGGCGGGCTGGCGCTGGGTGGTTTCTACAACGCGACCACCAATGGGGATGACAAGGGGAGCCAGATTTATCTGGTGGACACCATGCCGTTCACCAAGGCGGATACCGGCGTGCTGCTGCGCGGCACGCTGGGCGTGAACTACACGTGGACGGATCTGGCCGCAACAGGGAAGAACAACGGCGTACGCGCCTACATCGGCGCCGATGCCACCTTCCCGGGCATCAACAACGCGATGCTGCTGGCCGAGTACCAGATTCGCACCAGCTCGGTGCCCGATGCCCGCAGTGTGGCGTCGGTAGCCGTGCGCTATCCCTTCACGCCGTCGCTGTCCGCCCAGGTCGGCTTCACCAATGCCGACCCGATCGGCCTGATCGGCACCCGCGACTATCGCGTCTTCGTGGGCGCGTCGCTGGCCCTGGGTGGCACCACCACGCCGGTAGCCAAGCGCGGCTCGACCACCACGGAAGTCGTGCCGGACGTCTGCCAGTAAAACCCCCTCGCGCGCACCCGCGGCGCTCGCCATCCGGCGGGCGCCGCGGCGCGTTGGCGGCCTCCCGCGTAAATAGCGGCGTTCCGGGTAATATCTGACCCCCGAGGTGGGTAGAATGACCACCGGTGGCTCCGGCAGCGTGCGGGGGCCGCGACGGGAAGCAACAGGAGGACGAACGCGATGCGGATGGTGCGCTGGGCACTGATGGTGTGCGTGTTGGCGATGCTGGCGGCGACGATGGTGCCCGCGGAGCCGCTGCTGAAGCCGGGGGAGCGGCTGGTCTTTCTCGGCGACGACATCACCGAGCAGTTCGTTTACACCCGCTACGTGATGACCTACTTCACGCTGCGCTATCCCGGGGCGAAGATCTCCTTCCGCAACGCCGCGTGGAACGGCAACACCGCCGCCGACGCGCAGGGACGGCTGACGCGCGACGTGCTCAGCCTGCATCCTGCCGTGGTGAGCATCTGCCTGGGTATGAACGACGGGCACTTCGCCGCCTTCGACCAGGCGGCGTGCGACGCCTATCTCACCGCGATGACGGGCATCGTCGACGCGCTGAAAAAGGAGAATATTCGCGTGGTGCTCCTCTCGCCCGGCTGCGTGGACCCCGAGCGCCGCGTGAACGGGCTGGAGTACAATGCCACGCTGGCGAAGTTCACCGCGGCGCTGAAAGGGTTGGCGGACAAGGAGCAGGTGCCCTTTTTCGACCTCAACGCGCTGATGCTCTCCGTGCAGACCCGCGCCAAACAGGCGGATGCGCACTTTACGCTGGCCCCCGATGCCCTGCGTCCCAACAGCGCCGGCCACCTGGTGATCGCCTACGCGCTGCTCAAAGCGCTGGGGTGCACCGATCAACCGAGCGCGCTCACCATCGACGCCCCGCGCAAGCTGGTCACCCATGACGACTGCACGATCACCGACCTGTCCGTCGGCGACGAGGCGGTCACCTTCACACGCAACGACGCCGCGCTGCCCGCCTTCATCGATTCCGAGGCCGCGAAGGTGCTGCCCTTCCTGCCCTTCAACGAGGAATTGAACCAGTACCGCCTGCAGATTATCGGACTGAAAGACGGCGACTGGAAGGTCACCGCGGGGGACTTCCCCGTCGGCACGTTTTCGGCGGGGGCACTGGGGAAGGGTGTGAATCTGGGCATGGCGCCGGGCCCGTGGATGATCGCGGGCGCCCAGGTGGCGGGCCTGTGCAACGAGCAGGAGTTCCTCTACCTGGCGCGCTGGCGGCAGATCGGCATGAACGCGGGCATACCGCCGGAGGCTCATGCGGAGCTGGAAGCGCTGCTGAAGAAGCTGGACGCCAACCTCGAGGCCAAGGAAGCCGCCCGTGAAAGGTTCGCCGCCGAGAACCACACCTGGAAGTGGAGCGTCACCTTCCTCCCGCCCGCAAAGAAGTAGGGCGTGGGGTGAGGATCGAAAAAAAGGACTCCCGGACCTGCGGTCCGGGAGTCCTGCGTTTTTGTTGCGATTTACGGCTCACGTGCTACTTCTTCGCGTCAGCGGCCTTCTTCACGGAGGGCTTTTCGTTGAAGGTGCACATGCCGTTTTTACAGGTGACGCCTTGCGGATGCGCGGCGACGTGTTTCGCGACGTGCTTGGTGGCCATGTGCGCGCCCAGGCGGTGCGCTTTGCCGGCCACGATGTGCTTGGCATGTCTGGCACGCGACAACCGCACGGCCTTGGCATGCATCTTCGCCTTGGCGGCGAACTGCTGCTGCCCGACCTTCTGCGTATACGCGTCCTTGGCCGACGTCGTCGTGGTGGGCACCGCCCACAGGGCACTACTGAACATAGCGGCTAACCCCACGGCGACCGCCAACAGGGAACAGTTCTTCATGATAACTCCTTACACGAACGGATTTCCGGCGAGGGCGTCGGAGGTGGAGTGTTCCGAGAGTAGGATACCAATGACGGACCGCACCCAAACGGACCCGCGCCGGGCGCGGGGAAATGGGAGGCTGGGAGAAAGGGGGAATGGGGGATGGGGGGCGCGGAACGGCAATGGTCGGATTAGGTATGTTCTTGGTCACGCGTAAGAAAGTGAGCACCTTCTTACGGTGTATGGTGCCGGACTCCTCCGGCACCTGGCGTACTCCATAGCCCAGGGCAGCGCCCTGGGACGGGGTTCGGAAATGCGGTGTGTTGGCCGGCATCCCAGGGCGCTGCCCTGGGCTATGGAGTTGGAAGTTTGCGGCCGCGTTAGAGACTTACCACTTTCTCCCGGGAATTGGGGGTGCGCAGCGTCATTGGATGGCTGTTTGGCACAGGGTTAGGAGCCTGGCCCGCACTTCTGCGCGGTGACGGTCTCCCTACGCCGCCACTCTCCCTTTCTCCCCCTCCCCCATTCTCCATTTCTCCGCTATAATAGGGTATGGCGCAGTCCATGCTCGCGTGCCCGCATTGCGGCACGGCGAATAGCATCAAACGCGCGAACTGTTTTGGCTGCGGTAAACCGCTGGCCGAGAGCCCCGCGCCGCCCGAGGCGGTGGCGGCGCCGCTGCCCGCGCCGCAACTCCCCCCGGCTCCTGCCCCCGCACCCGTAAACCCGCCCCCGGCCGAGACGCCCGCGCCGCGGCGCGCGCTGATCCCCTCCCGGCGCGACAGTTGGCTCAACTCCATGCTGGTGGGCGCCACGCTGCCGCACCGCGCGCAGTTTTACCGCCAGTTGCAAAGCCTGATGCGCAGCGGCATCCCGGTTGTGCTCAGCCTGAGCTACCTGCAGGAGAACATCGGCGGGCCGTTGCGCACCGTGCTGCGCGCCATGCAGGAACGCACCCAGCGCGGCGAGGCGCTCTCCAAGTGCATGGACGACTACCCGAACTTCTTCCAGGAGTGGGAAGTGCAGTTGATCCACGCCGCGGAGACCGCCGGCACGCTGCCGGAGGCCGCCGGGGAGATCGCCAACACGCTGGAGCTGGAACTCAACCTGCGCCGCCGCGTCGCCTCGGGCACGTTTTACATCAAGTCGGTGTGCGTCGTCTTCGTGCTCGTGGTGCTCATCGTAATCGGTGCGCGGGCCGGCCTGCACAGCATGGGCGACGTCCTCACGCTGGTCACCAACTCGTCGGCGATCGTCTTCGGGCTGGTGATATTGGTGCTGCTGCTCGGGTATGCGTGGAACGTCTTCACGCGCACGCGGCGCGGGGCGGCGGTCAACTACTTCATCGCCGTGCGCACGCCCATTGTGGGGCCGCTGCTGCGCAACGCCATGCGCATCCGCTTCGCGCGCGTGCTGGCGGCGCTGTGGCGTGCCGGCGTGTCGCCGGTGGCCGCGCTGGAAACCGCCGCCAAGGCCTCCGGCAACCCGTCGTTGCCGCACCGCGCGGAGGACCTGCTCGCCCTGCTGGGCCGCGGCAGCACCCTCAGCGAAGTCATCACCGCCCTGAACGTCTTCCCCAGCGAGGCGATGTACCTGATCCGCACCGGCGAAACCAGCGGCGACGTGGCCGAGGCGCTGGACAAGGTGGCCGAATACCTGCAGATCGAACTCGACGGCCAGGTCGCCACCCTCCCGCAAAAGATCCAACTCGCCTTCTACGCCATCGCCGTCCCCGCCATCGGCTACTTCATCATCTGGTTCTGGACCAGCTACTTCAACGGGATTATGAATTCGGCGCAGTAGGCAGATCTGTATTCGCGGCTCGCGGGTACGCTCGCCCTCCCAAAGTCAAATGTTACCGGGTTCAGACTCGTCTTCGTTCACAATCGGCACCTCGCCCCGCAACAACTCCACCTCGGTATCGCTCACCATGCGCTGGCGCAGCACGCGGGGGGCGTGGTGGGGGGGGAGCCAGCGCGGGGGAGGGGCGTCGAGCCAGCGCACGGTGATGCCGTGGGCGGCGGCGCGGGCCTCGGCGTCGTCCGGCGCGTAACCGACGAGCAGCGGCAGCTCACTCATGGGTGGGCTCCAGCAGCAGGGTGCGCAGGCGCACCAGCGCCTCCTGCACGCAGCGCGCGCGGATCGTGGGGCGGTCGCCCCAGAAGGTCAGGCGCACGGCCTGCGTGGGGCGATCCGCCACCGCGAGGCCCAGGTAGGCCAGCCCCACCGGCTTCTCCGCCGTGCCGCCGCCCGGCCCGGCCACGCCGGTGACGCTCACGCCGATGTCGGCACCCGTGACGCGGCGCGCCCCCTCGGCCATGGCGCCGGCGGTCTCTGCGCTCACCGCGCCGTGGGCGGCCAGTGTCGCCGCGGGCACCCCGAGTACCGCTTCTTTCACCGCGTTGCTATAGCTGATAATCCCGCCCAGGAAGTAGTCCGAGCTGCCCGGGATGTTCGTCAAGCGCCCGCCCAGCAGGCCGCCGGTGCAGCTTTCCGCCACGGCGAGGGTCAGCCCGCGCGCGCGCAGCAGGCGGCCCACCACTTCTTCCAGCGTTTCTTCGTCCACGCCGTACAGGTATTGCCCCGCGCGTTCACGGATGCGCGCCACCACCGGGTCGATGAGCCGCCACGCCTCCGCCTCGTCGGCGGCGCGCGCGGTGACGCGGATGTGCACCTCGGCCAGCTTGGCGTAGGGCGCCACGGTGGGGTTGTCCTGCGCGTGGATGATCGCCTTCAGCTCTTCCTCCAGCGCCCCCTCGCCGATGCCGCAGAAGCGCAGCGTGCGCGACACGATGGTCATCCCCGAGCGCGTGCGCAGATACTCGGCCACCGTCTCGCGCCACATCGGATACACCTCGTTGGGTGGGCCAGGCAGCACGATGGCCGTTTTACCGTCCCGTTCCAGGATGAACCCCTGCGCGGTGCCGGTGGGGTTGGGAATGAGCGTGGCGCCGACGGGATACATCGCCTGCTTGAACTGGTTGGGGGTCATCGGGCGTCCGCGGGCCAGGAAGAAGGCCTCCAGCGTCGCCTTCGCCTCCTCGCGCAGCTCCAGCGGCACCCCGAAGGCTTCGGCGACGCCCGCGGAGGTGATGTCGTCCTCCGTGGGCCCCATCCCGCCGGTGCAGATGAGCAGATCCGCGCGCGACAGCGCCAGCCGTAGCGTCTGCGCCAGCCGCGCGGGGTTGTCCCCCACGGTATCCTTGAAATAGAGCGGAATGCCCGCCTCCGCCAACCGCTGGGCGATGTAGGAGGCATTGGTATCGACGATCTGCCCGAGCAGCAGCTCGGTCCCGATGGAAAGCATTTCGGCGCGCATGGTTACCTCGTTACTATGGGAATTCACCACCGGGTGAACCCGGTGGCTGACGGTTTCAAGCCGGTTAGAACCGGCTGATCGACAATGGGAAAGGTTTGGGATATTCGAAACCAGCGCGCTTCAGCACGCTTGAGACGATCAGCCACCGGCTTCAGCCGGTGGCAAAGAGCCGGTTTCGCTTCAAAGACTATTCCCCGCCCTCCCCCGCACACCTGCCGGCGGGTGGAGGCGGGGGCGGAAATCTGCTATAATAGCGCCGTCCCTACCTCGAAAGGATCACGTCATGGCGATTGCTCCCAGTGCCAGTTACAGTGTTTCCGTGCGTCTGCGGCTTGCCGCGGGCGGGTTGACCCCGGTGGTGACCGCCGTGGAAGCGCTGGGCGGCGTGGTGGCGGCGACGGGCACCGATGACGCCGGCGTCACGCTGACGCTGAACGCGCGCAACCCCGGGCATGAGCATGAGATCGTGGCGGCCCTGCGCGCCTTGCCGGGCGTGACGGTGGAGGCGGTGACGGATTGCACCTTCGCCATGCACGACGGGGGGAAGATCGAGGTTATTTCGAAGCTGCCGCTGACGACGCGCGCCGACCTGTCCATGGCGTATACGCCGGGGGTAGCGCGCGTGTGCATGGCCATTCACGACGACCCGCGCCAGGCGTACAACCTGACCATCAAGCGCAACACGGTGGCGGTGGTCTCCGACGGCACCGCGGTGCTCGGGCTGGGGGACATCGGGCCGGAAGCGGCGATGCCGGTGATGGAAGGCAAGGCGCTGCTCTTTAAAAACTTCGGCAACGTGGACGCCTTCCCGGTGTGCCTGAATACGAAGGACCCGGAGGCGATCATCGCCATCGTGCAGGCGCTGGCGCCCACCTTCGGCGGTATCAACCTGGAGGACATCTCCGCCCCGCGCTGCTTCGCCATCGAAGACCGGTTGAAGGAACTGCTGGACATCCCCGTCTTTCACGACGACCAGCACGGCACCGCGGTGGTGGTGCTCGCCGCGCTGCTCAACGCGCTGAAATTGGTGGACAAGCGCCTTGCCGACCTGAAGGTCGTTGTCTCCGGCGTGGGGGCGGCGGGGGTGGCGTGCTCGAAGATCCTCATGGCCGCCGGGGTGCGCAACATTATCGGCGTCGACACGCGGGGGGCCATCTACGCGGGGCGCACGGAAAATATGAACGTCATGAAGGAGTGGTACGCCGCGCACACGAATCCCGACGGCCTGCGCGGGTCGCTGGCGGAAGTGATCGCCGGCGCCGACCTCTTCCTCGGCGTTTCCGGCCCCGGCACGCTGCACGCGGAGGAAGTGCAGCGCATGGCGCCGCGCGCCATCGTCTTCGCCATGGCGAACCCCATCCCGGAGATCATGCCCGAAGAAGCCGGCCCCTACGTGGCGGTGATGGCGACCGGGCGCAGCGACTATCCCAACCAGATCAACAACGTGCTGGCCTTCCCGGGCATCTTCCGCGGTGCGCTCGACTGCCGCGCGTCGGCGATCACCGAGCACATGAAGGTCGCCGCCGCCGAGGCCATCGCGTCCATGGTCGCACCGGAAGAGCTGTCCCCCGACTACATCATCCCCAGCCCCTTCAACCCGTGCGTCGCCCCCGCGGTAGCCGCCGCCGTGCAAGCCGCCGCCCGCGCCGACGGCGTCGCGCGCCTGACGGAGGACGACAGCGTGGGGTTCGACGGGTTGACGCGGTAAAGTAGGTTCGTGGCGACTGAAGTCGCAGCTCTTTGGCGCTTACGCGCCAACCGTCCGCCTACGCGGACGGGACGAAGGACACGTTCTTGCTGTCGGTGCGTCCCCGCAGGGGGACGCTTGGCCGATGAGGCCAAATAGCTGCGACTTCAGTCGCCAGGAGTGTAGAACGTACCGATATTCGAGAACCAAAGAGCATAAGCGTCAAGCTGTCCCGACTTTGCGCGTTACACCATAAGGGAGTACCATGCGCGATGCCATCACACGGCTGCAGGGGCTGATTTACTCCAACTGTTTTATCAGGATGCTCGTGTCCACCGTGCTGGCGGTGGCGCTTCTTATCATCATGTTTGTGATTGTTTCATGTGTTGAACATGTGATGGGATCACGATAAGGGCTACCCCTCCGTCGCCCCCGCATACCGCAGCAAGTTCAACAGCAACCGGTCGGCATACGGATGGCGGCCCAGCGTGTCGAGGACGGGTAGCGAGTTGAGGATCACCCGTCCCTGGCCGCGTCGGAAAGACGCGGTGACCACCCCTGACGCGTAGCCGCCGGGGCAGCAGTAGCCGACGGCGAAGGCGGCGGCCGGCGTCTCTTCCGGCGGTTCCGGCAGCGTGAAGAGCGCGCGGCTGACCAGCGGCGCCCACATCTCCCAGTCCTGCAAGCCCGTGTCCATGCCCGCGAAGACGGGGTGGCGGCGCAGCAGGATATCCTTGTGGTAGAGCCAGTCGTGGAACTCCGCCGCGCTGATCTCTTCACCCAGCGGCCGGCCCTCCAGAAAAGGCGTCGCCGAGAGGAAGAGCGCCGTCGCCCCCGCCGCGATGCGCGCCGCCACGTCCTCCGCGACCGTGTTGCCGATCAGCAGCACCGGCGCCGCCGGGTCGTTTAGCACCCCGTGCGCGGCGAGCCAGGCCACCGTCGCGTCGTCCACGCCGAGGCACGCCACCGCGCCGTGCGTGCCTTCCACGGGCGCGGAGAGGCGGAAGGGGCGCCGGTCCGCCGCCGGGGCCGCGGCCTCCATCGACGCGGCGAAAGTGTATTCCCCCGCGGGCAGCGGTTGGGTGAGCGTCACGTCGAGCACCGGCACCGCCAGCAGGCGGTCGGCGGGCAGATGCGCCACCGCCTGCTGCTCCCACACCAGCCCCTCGGTCGCGTGGAAGAGGCGAAAATGCACGGGGTAGTCACCCGACGGCAGCACGTCTTCGTTCGCCAGCACCGCTTCCAGGTGCACGGGTTGCCCCGCGTAGCCGTGGGACGGATCGGCGAAGAGGCACCAGCGCAGCGGCGCCCAGCCGTCGCGCAATACCTCCATCGCCCCCGGCTTCCACACGCGCCACATGCTCCACATCCCCTCGCCGGTGAGGCCGTGGTCGAGCATCCCCGTCAGGTTGTAGCCGCAGTATTGCGGGTTGGAACGTACGTAGTCGAAGGTCAGCCGCCGCTGCCGGATGCTGTGCGCGTAGCTCTCGCGGAGGAAATCTTCCGGGAAGGGGTACTCCGCCGCCATCCCGAAGCGCGCCAGGTCGGCGGTGAAGTGCGCCACCTCGCTCTCCAGCAGGGTCACGTCTTCCAAATTCGGCGCGGCGCCGTGCCGGCGGTAGCCGCGCAGCTCGTCGATGGCGTTGAACTGGCTGCCGATGCCGTACTCGGAGATGAACAGCGGTTTCGTGTCCGCGCCCAGCGTGCGCAGCATATGCACGTGCTCCGGCCGGTGCGGCATGGGGGGATACATGTGCACGTCGCCGGCGTCCGTCGCGTAGCCGCCCGGGTTCCAGGTCAGGTCGACCACGCGGTCGGGCGCCTCGGGTGCCTCGACGCCCCACACGTGATCCCAGGTATCGCTGCCCGGGTTGCTCACCGAGCCGATGCCGGGCCGCCCGTCCCACCGCCCGCTGCCCAGCAGCACCAGCCGCGTGGGGTCGAGGGCGCGCAGCAGCGGCAGGGCATCCACCGCGCGTTGGAAGATCGGGGTGTTCTGCTCCTCGTTGAGCATCCCCCAGATCGTCACCGACGGATGGTTGCGGTCGCGTTGCACCATGCCGGTCACCCCGGCGTCGTAGCGCGCACCCATTTCCGGCGAGTCGCCCAGCGCCCACGCCGCCAGATGCTCCTCGTAGACCATCAGGCCGATCTCGTCGCAGAAGTCGAGCTGCTCGGGGTAGGCCATGCCGGAGATGAAGCGCACGCAGTTGTACCCGCTGTCCTTGGCCATGAGCAGGTCGCGGCGTAGCAGGTCGGGCTCCGTCGGCACCACGTTCCCGATGGGCATGTGGTTGCCGGTATGCGTACTGCGCAGAAAGAGCCGCCGCCCGTTGAGGTGGAAGAAGCCGTCGATAACGCGGAAGTCGCGGAAGCCGAAGCGTACGCTGCGTTCGTCGCGTTCCTCGTCCGTCTGCAGCGTCGCCGTGGCGCGATAGAGGTAAGGGTCGTCGAGGTCCCACCGATGCGGGTGGTCGAGGGTCAGCGTCGCCGTGTGCGTGCTCGCGCCGGATGGGCACTCCACCCCGACGCGCGTCTCCGCCAGCGTGCCGCCCGCCGTCGCGGAGGCCAGGCATAGCACCAGCGCGCCGTCCGTATCCTCTGTGTCGTTCTGCACCGTCGCAATCACCGTCACCGCGCCGGTGGCGCCGTCGGCGCGCACACAGAGGTCGGTGATGCGCACCGCGGGGGCTACCTCCACCTGCACGGGCATCAAAATGCCGCCGGAGTCGAACGAATTGCCCGGCTGGAAGGCCACCTTTTTATTGCGGTGCGGCGTCTCCGCGAGTACGATGCCGTCGATCGGCTCGTCGCCGGGATTCAGCACGCGCACGGCGAGCAACTGCTCCCCCGGCTGCATCGCCTCGGTGATGTCGAAGGTGAAGGGCGTCTCGCTCCCCTCGTGCGCGCCGACGCGGATGCCGTTCAGCCACACCTCGGCCAGGTAGTCCACCATGCCGAAGTGCAGCAGCACGCGCCCCGGCTCCGCGGGTTGGGGGAACCGGGTGTAGTACCAGAAGACGCCGTGCTGCCCGGGGAAGACCTGCTGAATGATCCCCGGCACCGGCGCGGGCCGCGCGGTGGGCGGCATAGCGCCGGGAAAACCGTCGGCGCGCCCCGTGTTGTCCGGGTCAGGCGCCAGGAACCAATCGCCGTCAAGGGTAAGCATGACGGTTAATTCGCGGTGGGCGGGGGGAACCCTTCTGCGGAGGCAGGAAGGTTATCGTGAACGTTGGGAGGGTGAGCGTACCCGCGAGCAATAGGACAGCGGTGTGATTGTTGGGCTCGTAGTTGGCTCGCAGCGCAGCAAGGGCCGTTACCCCTCACATCTTCGATGTGAGGGACCTCAGGTTTATCCTAACCCAATCGCTTGCTCGACGCGTCCCGTGCCCCTTGGCGGGTAGGTTTTCGCGATTTTCGGCTAGGCGGCGGCGGCCTGCACCAGGGTCTCGGCGTCCAGAGTGACCCCATACGGCGCCGTCA
>CAIYQO010000173.1 GCA_903928345.1 uncultured bacterium
GCGGACCCCGCTCGTGCCATTAATCCGACCGACGTGGATCTGCTCATCGACCACGCGGCCCGCGCTGCGTGAACGCCGGAGCGGGACACAAGCCCCCGGTCAGCAGGAAGTCAGATCGGAAAGTGCGAAAGTCCACCAATTCCAAATCGTCCTCGACATCGGTGACGATTAACGTGATCGATGAAACCGGTGAGGTGCCCTCGACCTTCATCAAATCGATCTATGACCCGGGTCAATCGGACGATTACCGTTATGTCGCCTACGATACGAGCAAATCGGTGAAGTTTTCCGATGTCACACCGGGTAGTTTTCGTGCGCATGCGTGCCCCATCGGTAGTTATGCCATGGGAAACTATGTCGATTTTACCCTGAATAAAGGTGATAATTACGTCATCACCTTTACCTGCACGGATTATTACAGTGGCAATTATTATTGGGTGCATACCATAGAGAAATAGCCTCACGCATGCTACCTGGGCCCGGAACGCGACGTCAGGCCAGCGATATCCCTTTCAATATCGCGCGGCAGATGGCGACGGGGAGGGTTTCGGCGTCGGAGTGTTGCACGTTGGGCGGGCAGACATCGCCGATGGTGACGTTGACGGCGTAGTGGTGGGCGGGGGTGCGTTCGATGCGGTATTGCTTCGCCACGCGCTCCAGCGCGGCCAGTGCGTTGAGGTAGTCGGTGGAAAAGTGGTAGGGCAGATCGCTCCAGGCGGCTTCCTGGTTCAGGTGCAGCCCGGCCAGCGGTTGCCCGTTGGGGGCAAAGAGCGTGTAGCCCTGCGCGTTGCTGACGGCGCGCACGCGGTAGCCCAGCGCATCGGCCACGGCGCGATCCATCGCCATCCCGGCCGGCATCGCATCGATGTTCATCCCAACCCCCTTTCCCCGCCGGCAGCCCGCAAGGGGGACGCGTCGCTGCCGTCCTCAGGAGTATTATTCCATGTCAGGGGGCCGTCTTTGTCGCCGTCTTCCTACCGCCAGGGTATGTGCAGCACCGTCGCCCCGTCGCGCACGTCCTGGCGAAGCATTTGCACCACCTTGCCTTCGACCATGGTGAAGGCCACGTCGTCCCCCTCCACCATCGGCGCCATCACCGTGTCGATCTGCAAGTAATGCCGCTCAAAACCCGCGCACACCGGCACCAGCGCGGCGAAGAAGAGGGTCATCACCGCGTAAACGGGGAGCATGGCGCGGGCGATGGCGCGGTGGAAGGGAGCGGCCTCGGGTTTGCGCCGTTCCCAGAACACTGGGAGTAGGAGCACGGCGAGCGCCAATAGGGCGAGCAGCCAGCACAGCCCGAATTCCAGGTAACTGGAAAATGGTGTGTGCGCGAGGACGGGCGTGAGGAGTGTCCAGCAGACGGACAGCAGCAATATCGGTAACGTGATAAGCACCCAGGATATCTGTCCCAACGCACCCAGCAGGCGCAGCCAGCGCACCGGCCATACACGTGCGACCACCAGCAATTCCGCGGCCACGGCGTGCCGTCGGAGATAACCGGCGGCCAGCGTGGACGGCACGAGAAGCATCCATATGCTGAAGACAATAAGCGCGATACCGGAGGGTAAGGCGTGTATCACCGCGTGTTCTCGGCCGGAAAACGGCAACGCGATGAAGAGCAGGTAGAACAGCAACGGCATCGCCAGCCCATACCCGAGAACACGCCGCCATTCCGCGGCGGTCAGGTCGAGTGCCACCGGTTGCCCCGCGCCCCGCATGATAAGTTTCCAGCGCCAGTATTTCAGCCCGGCGTAGAGGAGCAGCATGGCGGCGAAGAGGCAGAGGCCCAGGGCTTCCGCACGCTCCATCATCACATACTCCACCAGACGAGACGGCGTTAACGAGGCTTTGGTTATCAGGCCGGAGTGTTGCGGGCCGAAGATGGGTAGCAGGATGGCTGCCAGGATGCCGCCATGATCGGCGATGAGAGCATCCTGCTCTTTGGCGCCGATTTTGCGGCCACGTTGATGCCATTCCTTCAGCTTGCCGATTAACAGCGCCTGATGTGCGGCAATCTCGTCTGCTTCACGCGTCAAGCCATATTTTCGACAAACATGGACGTCCCATTTTTCGCTGATTTCACCAACGGCGATTGCCACCAGTTGTCCGATGAGTGTGGCCGGTGTGTCGTTCGCGGTCTGTATCACCAGGCGCTCGCCGGTATGCAGGAAAGGTTCGGCTTCGGCGCGTTTACCCTCGGAAAGCAACACCGACAGGTAGAACCCATTTACGCGTTCGAAATTGCGAATTTTAGCGTATTCGGGGAATTGAACCGCAGCCAATACTTCATATAAATGTAGAAGGTCGAGATAATCACGGGTCGGCGGCATTGCCGCCAGTTGGGCGCGTAAAAGTGCACCGCGGTGAGTATTGAATGGTAATTGTAAGCCTATCGCCAACTCGTGCATGCCGGGGTCGAGCTTCGCCCGGTCGGTGATCGTGTAATGATATTGGGGCTCCCCAGTTTTTTTGTCCGTATCCGGGTATTTGCCTTTCAACCCCTGCTTAATCCACATATCCGCCAGCAGGTAGTGGTACAGCGCGTTGTGCGGCTCGCGGCGGAGGCCGGCACGAACTACGGCTTCCTCATCATGCTGTTCGGCATATCGCACAATTTTCGCCAAGGCGATTTCGTCTGTGTCGAGGGATGGCTCACTCGATTGTCCCAGAACATAATGCAGGCGCTCACGTTGGCTGGTTTGCCAGCGGAAGGGGTAGCAGTCTTCACCAAAATTATGTCCAACGAATAAGTACTGTTCGAAAGGAGGCTTTTGTAACATTAAATCCATATTATCGCTAGAGAGATCACCGAGGTGACTGGCTTCGGCAAGCATGACCGAACGCAAATAGCCGCCAACCGCGACGCACACCGCCGCGATGACGGCTGCGGTTATCAGTATTCCACGCCACTTCATGCGAGAACCCTCCTGTGCGCCCGCGCTCATCCGACGCCTATGCCGGTTTCTTGCCCATTTTGCCGGCGATGACGAAGCCGACGATGAAGTCGATGACGATCAGCACGCCCAGGGCGAGGGCGGTTTTGCTGTGGTGGTGCCAGGGCGTGGCGGTGTGTTTGATGGCGACGAGGACGCCGTAGTCGATGAGCGCCAGCACGACGCCGATGACGATACCGATGACTGCTTTCATGTCCGCTCCTTTTTGCGCGCTTCGGCGCGTTCGCGAATGATGGCGATCTGTTCCGGGGTGACGGCTTTTTCGAAGCTGCGGAAGCCTGCCAGTTTGAAGCCGTGTTTGACGGCGAGCACGCCGATCTCCTTCACGCGCGCCAGGTCCAGCTCTTTGCCGAGGCTGAAGGACTCGTAGCGCCCCTCCAGGGAGAGGATCATCGTCTCGGCCATGCAGGCGTAGCTGGTTTTGGCGGGGAAGCCGAAGTTGAAGTTGAACTCCACGTCGCCGGGCACGGCCACCACGCCGCCCTCCACCACCAGCACGTCGTCGCGCTCCTGCGCCACGCGCACGGAGACGTCGCGCGGGCGGGAGACGTCGCAGACCACCGCGCCGGGCTTGAGATGGCGCGGCTGGATGACGGCATCCACCGCCGAGGTGACGGTGACGATGATATCCGCCTGCGGCAAAATAGCATCCAGGTCGGTGGCCACCTCCGCGTTGGTGCCGTGGGGCAGCTCTTCGGCCACCTGGTGCAGCCGGTCGGTGTTGCGCCCGATGAGCAGGATGCGCCCCACACCGCGTTCGGCAAGCAGGTGGGCGGCGACGCGGCCGATGGAGCCGGAGGCACCCACCACGGCGACGACGGACTGCGCCGGGTCCACGCCCATCAACCCGGCGGCCTGGTGCGCGCCTTCGATGGCGGTGTAGCAGGTGTAGCTGTTGCCGGTGGTGATGGCGATATCGACTTCGCGGTCGACGGTGATGCCGCCGTCGCCGGCGATAGAGGTGTAGGCGCCCAGTCCGACGATCTTCGCCCCCTCCGCCTGCGCGACCTTGGCGGCCTGGATGATCTTCCGCGTGACGAAGCCCGCGTCGAGTTCCAAAAATTGCCGTGGGGTGAGCGGGCAGCCGACGAACCAGCCCTCCGCTTCAGACCCGGTGGCGGAGCGCACGCCGGTGATGTGGGAGACCGTTTTGGGGCGCATCACGGTAAGCAGCCCCTCGAGCCAGCGCTCCGGCAGAAATTGCAGGGCGGGATACTTGCGCGCGACATCCCTGCGGACGGAAATGGGGTGTATTAAAAAGCCGAAGCGTTCCATAGACTCCTCGTGGGCGGGTGCCGATAACTTCCACCCGACTATACACCGTGGGGCGGGTTTTAGGCAAGCCGGGGGGTGGGTGTGGTATACTGCGGACATGACGCTCGCTCCCTGTGCCATCGACGACTGCCGCCTGCCCGCGCTGTTTCAGGCGCGGCATTGCCGGCAGCACCTGCCCGACGCCGCGGCGTATTTCGCCCGCCTGCCGCGCCTGCTGGACGCCGCGGAGGGCGCCAACCTGGCGCGGGCGGATCTGCGCCACGTAGAGATCAGCGGGGCGCGGCTGCACGGCGCGGTGCTCACCGGGGCGCTGCTCGACGGCGCGCACGTGGCGGGGAGCGACCTGTCCGCCGCGACGCTGCACGGGGTGAGCGCGCGCGGGGCGCAGTGGACGGAGATCGACGCGCGCGGGGCCACGCTGTCCGGCGCGGTGCTCACCGCCACCACCTGGCTGCATGCGCGGCTGGATGACGCGCACTGCGCGGGCGTGGTGTGGGAGACGGCGGAGTTGCGCGCGGCGGAGTGCCCGCGGGCCGATTTCACCCGCGCGTGGCTGCGCGGCACGCTGTTCGCGCAGTGCACGCTGACCGAGGCGTGGTTCACCGAGGCCTGCCTCACCGAGGCGGTGCTGGACGGCTGCGATTTGTCCTGGGCGGTGCTGGGCGGCATCCAGGGGGAAAGCCTGTCGCTGCGCCGCGCGTCGCTGGAGAGCGCCGGCTTCGTGGGCGCCTTCCTGGACGGCGCCGATTTGAGCGAGACCCACGCCCCGCAGGCGCGCTTCTCCGCCGCCGTGCTCACGGGCGCCAAATTCACCGGCGCCGACCTGCGCAAGGCCGTCTTCCGCGAAGCCGACCTGCGCGGGGCCGACCTGCGCGACGCCGACCTCACCGGCGCCATCCTCGAGCGCGCCCTCCTCGCCGGCGCCAACCTGGACGGCGCAAAGCTGGAGGGGGCGAATATGCAAGGGGCGGTGCTGGAGTAGGACGCGGGGGACGAGGGGACGAAACCACAGATTGCCCAGATTTTCACAGAGGGTTGGGCCGGGGGGAAGGGCGACGACCGAGCAGGTATGTTCTTGGTCACTGTTTGGAAAGGGGCGGGAGCCCGGCTCGATTATAGTATTGCGAAGATAGACAGCACGGTGTGGAAGCCGGCGCCCGCCGCGCTCCGTGATCGGGAACCTGCATTCGCCTTCAACATAAAGGCAGGCTTCTCTCCTTGATGTTCACGAATGCAGGTTGGCGCACCCGGAGCGCGGCGGTCGCCGGCTTCCACACTGTGCTGCTGTTCCACCCCTTGCCTGGATGCGGGCCGGGCTCCCGCCCCTTTTCAAACGGTGGCTAACAATCTTCGTAATCCTAGAGATGAGGGTGCCACCAGCAGGCCCCGGCCGCGGGGAGGGTGAGGGGAGGAGGAGCCAGCGTTTACGAAATGTCGTCATTGTCGTTACCAGGCATAGAGGATATTGCTGTTGTATTGGTCAAAACGGCTTGTGAGTAACGAGCGGCCATCCGGTGAAAAACGATTCATAAGATTACTCCGGTACGATGCATCGAACGAGGCATCATTATCAGGGAGGTGTTGCACGGATCGCGCGATACAGCGCCCTTGCCCATCCAGGATAAGCAAGTGTGCCCGCTTACGCATGGCAAGGTACCAGGCGACGACGCCATTGCGTCCCCAGCGGTCGGCTAATCGCGCGTCGAGGGGGCTTACCTGCGGGATGCGCAGCACGGCGTACCGGTCGCGCGTCGGCGTGACCGCCAGGATTTCGTCGCCTGATTGGCAGGCAGGCAAGCGGTGTTCAATATGCGTCTCCGGGTCCATCATCACCATGCACCCACCGACTTGTTGCACCGGATAGGGTGGAGAGAGGCAGATTCGGGGGTCAAACCGCGGTTGTTGGAGCCGTGCCGCCTCCCTGTCAGATAATCGCCCGCTGGTATTATAGCAAGAGTCGCCAATAAAAGCGGTCGAGGCATCCAGGAAGTTGTGGAATCCGCCATTGACGGTATAGCAAGGTATGCACCGCAAGTGGGTGCAGAGGTGTTCGAGGCGCAGCACCGTTGAGCGATACATGTCAGGTATGCGGGTGATGGGGTAGGTGGTGATAACAGTGACAACCACGGTCGAGCCATCGGGGGAGAGGAAGCATTCGGCGAAACGTCTCCCATCGCGACGCTCACCATCTTCGCGTGTCAGGGTGCGCGTATACTGAGCTGTGGCCTCGATAACGCTTCCGTAGATTCGGCGGGCCACGACGATTACCTGGCGTAAATCGGACGAAGTAAAGGCTTCTACGTGCGTTACATGACCGTCTTCCTCGATATGATCCATGTATCCGGAGTACGGAAAGGAATTCGATTTCGCTGTGACACTTGTTCCGCGTAGCTCCGCTGATCCCAGGCGATGCCCAATGTGCCAGGTTGTCAATTTTTCTGATTTCGCATAGAAGGCGTCGACGAGAGTATGCAGGTGTGGTGAGTATGAATGGTTACACCAAATCGTTCCAGGAGGGGCAATATCCGTGATTTCCCACTGACGATGGCCATCCCATCCCACCAGTGTGAATATTGAAATTTCAGTAGTAGTGTTGCTATTATAATTATACTGTCTCGTTAGTAATCCATCGGTGGTCACCTCGCATAACTCTCCCGGCAACGCCAGCACCACCCGCATCCGCGCCGGCTGGGCGTGCCACCAGCAGGCCCCGCCCGCGAGGAGGGCGAGGAGCAGCGCGATCCACCACCAGCGGGAACTTCCGTGCTTTGGTCGGGTTCCATTCACCATAGCAGTGTAACCGATCCCACAGCGGCTCGCAAGCGGCCTGTGCGGTTCCCTCTCCGCGCGAAATCCGGTACAATGTGAGGAGTTGGCACGCCGGGTGTTGGCCCGGCGTCCGTGGTTGTGAAGGAGTTGCCGTCGTGTTTCGCAGTGTGGATCCGCAAGTGTCCTTTCCGCAGTTGGAAGACCGCCTGGTATCGTGGTGGCGGGAGTCCGGCGTGCGGGCGCGCAGTTTAGCCGGGCGGGAAGACGGGCCGGACTTCATCTTCTTCGAAGGGCCGCCCACCGCCAACGGCAAGCCCGGCGTGCATCACGTGCTGGCGCGCGCCTTCAAGGACATTATCCTCCGCTACAAGCGGATGCAGGGCTTCCACCTCATCGGTGCGCGTGGCGGGTGGGACACCCAGGGGCTGCCGGTGGAGGTGCAGGTCGAGAAGGAGCTGCAGCTCAACGGCAAGCGCGACATCGACGCTTACGGCGTGGCGCCCTTCAACAAAATGTGCAAGGAGTCCGTCTTCCGCTACGTGCAGGACTGGGAAGCGATGACGGACCGCATGGCGTACTGGGTGGACCTCGACGACGCCTACGTGACGTATAAGAACGACTACATCGAGAGCTGCTGGTGGATTCTCAAGTCTTTCTGGGATCAGGGGCTACTCTTCCGGGACTACAAGGTGAACATGCACTGCCCGCGCTGCGTGACCACGCTGGCGGACATGGAGGTGGCGCAGGGGTACAAGGAGGACACGGAAGACCCGTCGGTATGGCCGATGTTCAAGGTGAAGACGGTGGACGGCGCGTTGCCCGCGCCGCTGACCGGCTTGCCGGCGTCGACCTTCTTCCTGGCGTGGACCACCACTCCGTGGACGCTGCCCGCCAATGTGGCGGTGGCGGTGAAGCCGGACGGCGTCTACGTGGCGGCTGAGAAGGACGATCTCGTCTTCATCCTCGCCGAGGAGCGCCTGCTGCCCAACCTGGGCGAAGAGGCCACTATCCTGCGCCGCTTCACCGGCAGCGAGTTGGCGGGCGTGGCCTACGAAGGCCTCTACCGCGGCGTGCCCGGCGCGGGCGACGAGGTGGACTGGAATACGGCTTACCGCGCCATCGCCGATGATTACGTTTCACTGGAGGACGGCACCGGCGTGGTGCACATCGCCCCCGCCTACGGCGACCTGGACATCGGCCGCCGTCACGGGTTGCCGACGCTCTTCTCCGTCGACCTGCAGGGGATGGTGCTGCCGGAACTGCGGCAGTTCGAGGGGCGCTTCTTCAAGGAGGCCGACCCGCTCATCATCCGCGACCTGAAAGATCGCGGGCTGCTGTATAAATCCGCGCGCACGAAGCACACGTATCCCTTCTGCTGGCGCTGCGACGCGCCGCTGCTCTTCTTCGCCAAATCGAGCTGGTACATCCGCACCACGGCGCGCAAGCAGCAGCTCATCGACAACAACGAGCAGATCACCTGGGTGCCGGAGCATATCAAGCACGGGCGCTTCGGCAACTGGCTGGAGAACAATATCGACTGGGCTATCAGCCGCCAGCGCTACTGGGGTACGCCGCTGCCCATCTGGGAATGCACGTGCGGCTACCAGGAGTGCGTGGGCAGCGTGGCCGAGTTGAGCGCGAAGGCGGGCAAAGACCTGACCGACCTCGACCTGCACCGCCCCTACGTGGACGAGATCAGTTGGGTCTGCCCGCAGTGCGGCGGCACGCTGCGCCGCGTGCCCGATTTGATGGACGTGTGGTTCGACAGCGGCGCCATGCCCACGGCGCAGTGGCATTATCCGTTCGAGAACAAGGCCTATGTCGAGGCGCATGACGCGTATTTCGCGGACTTCATCTGTGAGGCGATCGACCAGACGCGCGGGTGGTTCTACAGCCTGCACGCCACCTCCACGCTGCTCTTCGGGCGGCCGGCGTTCAAGCACGTGATCTGCCTGGGGCATATTTTGGACGAAAAGGGCCTGAAGATGTCGAAGTCCAAGGGCAACATCGTCAGCCTGGATACCGCCATGGAGCACGGCGCCGACGCGTTGCGCTGGTACATGTATACCTGCACCACCCCCGGCAACCCGCGCCGCTTCTCCAGCAACCTGGTCAGCGAATCCGTGCGCAAGTTCCTGCTCACGCTATGGAATACGTACAGCTTTTTCGTGACCTACGCGAACCTCGATAACGTCGATTTCCAGGCAATCCGCACTCCGCAATCCGCACTCCGCAATCCCATGGATAAGTGGGCGCTGTCGCAGTTGCAGGGGCTGACGGATGAGGTGACGCGCAACCTGGAGGCGTATCAGGTGACGGAGGCCGGGCGGGCCATCGAGGCGTTTACGGATGTGCTGTCCAACTGGTATCTGCGGCGCAACCGGCGGCGCTTCTGGAAGAGCGAGGCGGATGCCGACAAGCAGGCCGCCTACGCGACGCTCTACACCTGCCTGGTTACCGTGGCGAAGCTGATGGCACCCTTCGCGCCCTTCGTGAGCGAGGAGATCTACCGCAATCTGGTGGCCGAACGCGACCCCGCGGCGCCGGAAAGCGTGCACCTGGCCGACTGGCCGGCGGTTGACACCGCACGGGTGGACGCCGGCCTCGACCGCGACATGGCGGTGCTGTTGAAGGTGGTGGAGCTGGGCCGTTCCGCCCGCGCCGAGAGCGGGCTGAAGGTGCGCCAACCGCTGGCGGCGCTGCTGGTGCACGTGCCCGGTGCGCCCGAGCAGGCGTCGTTGGAGCGCTTCCTGGATGAAGTGCGCGACGAGTTGAACGTGAAGGCGGTGCGCTTCCTGGAGGGGTCGTCGGGGTTGGTGGAGTACCGTTTCAAGCCCAACCTGCCCGTGGTGGGGCGGAAGTATGGCAAGCTGGTGCCGGCAATGAAGAACGCGCTGGCGGCGTTGACCGGCGCACAGGCCGCCGCGGTGGCGGAAACGGTACAGGCCGGGCAGACGTTCACGCTGGACGTGGATGGGCAGACGCTGGAACTGACGGGCGAGGAGATCCTGGTGGACACCTCCTCACCGGAGGGTTTTGCGGTGGCGGAGGAGGGCGGCTACGTCGTCGCGCTGGACACCACCCTCACCGAGGAGCTGCGCCGCGAGGGCATGGCGCGCGACCTGGTGCGCCAGGTGCAGGACGCGCGCAAGGAGGCCGGGCTGCAGATCAGCGACCACATCCACCTCTACCTCGACGCCCCGGCCGCCGTCGCCGAGGCGCTGACGCCGCACCTCGCCTACCTGCAAGCGGAGACGCTGGCCGACGCCGTAGCCTTCACCCCCGCCCCCGCCGGCGCCTTCACGGTGCCCGCCGAGTTAGGGGAGATGGCGCTGACGGTGGGGGTGGTAAAAGCCAATTAACCACAGAGACACCGAGGCACAGAGATTCTTTTTTACCGCTTCGCGGAAGGGGCATCCCCTGCGGGGCAGAAAAACACTCTCTGTGCCTCAGTGTCTCTGTGGTTAACTCGTCCATCTGGAGGTCGCCATGCGTACCAACATCACCGACCGCTACTACCGTTGTTTCACCTACCAGTCCATCGACCGCGTGCCGGACCTGGAGTTCGGGTACTGGCCGCAGACGATTCGGCGCTGGTTGGCGGAGGGGATGCCGATCGAGTTGACGGCGGAGGAGCAGAACTGCATGTTCCTCGACAAGCTCGACCGCTTTTTCGGCTTCGATACTTCCGACGCGGTGGGGCTCGGGGTGAACGCGGCGATGCACCCCGTCTTCACCGAGGAAGTGTTCGAGAACCGTGGCACCTCCATCATCATGCGCGACAGCTCCGGGGCCATCGCCCAGCGCTTCCAGAACGACGTGGACGAGAGTTCCATCCCGCACTACCTGAAATTCCCCGTGGAGACGCCCGACGACTGGGCGGCGATGAAGGAGCGCTACCGGCTGGACGACCCGATTCGCGCCGTCGCCGCCGCGGAGATCGACGCCGCGCGCAGTGGGGCCGCGGCGGGGAAGATGGTCACCGTCTTCTTCACCGGCTTCTACGGCCAGTTGCGCAACTGGATGGGCATGGAAAACCTCTCCTGCGCCTTCTACGAGTACCCGGAGATGATCCACGACATGGTGGAGCACTGGGCGGAACTCATCGCGCGGCAGGTGGAAGCGTTGCCCGCCGACGTGGTGGTCGACTACGCGACCTGGTGGGAGGACATGGCGAGCAAAAACGGCCCGTTGGTGAGCCCGACGACCTTCCGCGAGTTCTTGCAACCCGGCTATCACCGCGTGATGACGGAATTGCAGCGCCGCGGCTGCGCGCTGGGCATGGTGGACTGCGACGGCGACCCGCACGACATTGTGGCCAACTGGATGGAAGAAGGGGTGCAGATCATGTTCCCGCTGGAGGTTACCGCGGGCGTGGACCCCTACGCGTGGCGGCGGGAATTCGGCAAAGAGCTGCGCCTGCGCGGCGGGGTGGGTAAGGAGCCGCTGGTCATCGGCGGTAAGGCCATCGACGCGGAGTTGGAGCGCCTGAAGCCGCTGCTCGACCAGGGCGGCTTCATCCCCCACCTCGACCACCTGGTGCCGCCGGACATCTCGTACGCGAACTATTGCACGTACCTGGAGAAGAAGCGGAAGCTGATCGGGAAGTAGACGTTAACCGCAAAGACGCAAAGAACGCAAAGGAGACCGCGAAGATTCTTGTTTGCTTCGCACAGAGAGAACGGAGTTCAGCTACGAATATCTATCTCGGCCCAAACCTCTACTCTTTGCGTCCCCTTTGTGTTCTTTGCGTCTTTGCGGTTATTCGTCCTTATTGAGGAAGGCCCCCCCATGCATATGTATCGCAAACTCGCCGTCGTAGGTGGCGGCAGCGCGTTGTGGACGCCGGATGCGGTGGCGAAGATGGCGTTGTCGTCCAGCTTACGCGAGGTCGAGGTGGTGCTCTACGACGTGAATGTGGAGCGCGCGCGGCACGTGGCGGAGGTGTGCACGGGGATGCTGGCGCGCGGCTACGCCGACGCGAGCATTCGCGTGACGGTGGAGGCCGACCTGGACGCCGCGCTGACCGGTGCCGAGGTGGTGATGACCACTTACTGCAACTTCGGCAGCGGTGTCGAGGGGCGGCTGAACGCGCTGGCGGGGAAGTACGGCTCCACGCAGAGCTGTTACACCGCCGGGCCGGGGGCGATGCTCTACATCGCCCTGCAGGCGCCGATTATGCTGCAGGTGGTGGCGGCGATGCAACGCTGTTGCCCCGATGCCTACCTCATCAACTGCTCCAACCCGCTGCCCGCGCTGGTGATGGTGGCGGTGCAGGCGGGGTGGTCGCCGCGCAAGGCGCTGGGCTTCTGCGGCGCGCTGCACTGGGAGCGGCGCGAGCTGTCCAACTACCTGCACGTGGCGCCGGAGCGGCTGGCCTTCCGTATCGGCGGCACGAATCACTGCACCTTCTTCACCGAGGTGTATGTGGACGGGCAAGATGCCTCCGACCAGATGCGCGCGCGGGCGGAGGCCGACCCATACTTCGACCTGGGCTGCTGGGGCCGCTCGACGACGGAGATCGAAGTCTACAAGGCTGTCGGGTACCTACCCTGCGGGGGCCACGCGTCGGACATCTTCCCCACCATTCATGGCGAGTGGGTGGCGCCCGGCCCCGAGGCCCCGCCGAAGCCGTCGAATTTCGGCGCGGGCTTTCTGACCCGTCTGGAAGCGTATGCGCGCGGCGCGGCAGTGGAACTGGCGCTGCCGGCGGAGGCCGAGGTGCCTTTCACCTGGCTCGATGCCCTGGCTGGCGCCGGGGCGGCGCACGTCTCCATCAACCTGACGAACGGCGGCGCGGTGCCGAACCTGGACGACTGGATGGTGCCCGACCTGGAGTGCGTGCTCGACGCGCGCGGGGTGTCGCCCCTTGCCGGCCCGCCGCTGCCCGAGCCCATCGCCGAGGTGGTGCGCCGCCACCAGCGCACCTTCCACCTCGCCGCCCAGGCCGCCGTCACCGGCGACCGCGCCCTGCTGCGCGCCGCCCTGCAACTTTGCCCCTACGGCGACTACCTGCAAAGCGCCGACGCGATTCTCGACGATGCACGGGCGGAGTTTGGGGAGGGGTTTGTGTTCTGAAAAGTCGGGACTGCCACCACTTTTCCCCCCACGGTCGCGTTCTTGCCACCAGCCACCGGAAAAGTGGTGGCTGTCCCGACTTTTCACGACATGGTATAATTGACACGGAGGCCGAAGATGGCGACACGATTACCCATCGACCGCGTGCGGATTGCCGCGTTTTGCCGCGCCCATGCCATCGCGAAACTCGCGTTGTTCGGGTCGGTGTTGCGCGACGATTTTCGCCCGGAAAGCGACGTGGATGTACTCGTCTGGTTCGCCCCCGAGGCGCGCGTCGGCCTGTTCGAAATCGCCGAGATGGAGCGCGAACTCTCCGAATTGCTGGGACGCGCGGTCGATCTCCGCACCCCGGAAGACCTCAGCCGCCGTTTCCGCGACACGGTGGTGGCGGAGGCAGAGGTGCAGTATGCCGCATGATGACGACCGGACACGGCTGTTCCATATGTGGGAAGCGGCCTCGGAGGCGCTGGCATTTACCAATACCCGCACGCGAGATGACCTGGACCACGATAAGTTGTTTCAGTACGCGGTGATTCACCTGCTGGAAATTATCGGCGAAGCAGCGGGAAAGGTCGGGCCGGAGATACGTTCCGCCAACCCGGATATCCCCTGGGGCAGTATCGTCGGTATGCGGAATCGCCTGACGCACGGGTATTTCGATATCAACCTCAACCTCGTTTGGTTCACCCTTACGGAGAGCCTACCCCAACTGCTGCCGGCGCTCACACGTATTCTGCGCGAAGAAGGCGTCATCGAATAGCGCACTCCTAATGCGCGACTATCTGCAAAGCGCCGACGCGATCCTCGACGACGCGCGGAGAGAATTTGTGGAATGGTTTGTGTTTTGAAAAGCCCGGGCCACGATATGAGTGACTGCAAGGAAACGCGGGGGAAGAACTGATGCTTGATGGGGCAGTATTGCGTAAACGGATTGCCGAGTTGTGCAAAAACATCTCGGAAAACGCATATCGATTCCCGAGCGATGAGTTGTCGACAGCAATTATTGGTAACTTACAGCTCATCAATAGCCGTTGCATTCAGGAATCAGGAATTCTGTACAATGGCATCAGGAAGTGTCTCGGAGCCATCGTCAAGTTGCTGACGGATGATATGGAGCTGCGCGATACCGATGTCGAATACCGGGTAATGGGGTTCGTCTGCGAGCTTGGCATCTCTTGTGACCTGTATGCCATTCATCATTCAGCAACGACACCGTCGCAATACATATTGGCGAAGGTGTTGTTGCCGCTGGACGCCCGGAAAGAGATACTCCAATATATCAACGATTGCAAGGAGATAGTCAACAATCCCGACTTGTTCGACAACACGATTCCCGTGATGTCGCTGCCACCGAACGCGCATGAGCAATATATGGTAAGGTTTGGTATATTTAGCCGACTCGATTTGCTGAATGGATATCTGGTTAAAAACCGGGAAACAGACGATGCGACTATCCGCGAGTATTTCACCGATACATCCGATACCCTGGACGAAACAACCGAGATTGACCCGGAAATACGTGCCGGGGTCGAGGCTGCCTGGTCACTATACCAGGATGCGCGTCAGCAAATGGAATCTCAACAGCAGTCCGTATCTGCGTATACTGACGATATCGCAAATGCAATATTGGCGATGAGTGAAGTAATCCAGGGATGCATTAGTGGTGATGGCACTGTTAATACCATGAGACTCAACGAACAAATGGCGGTGTTTGCTCCTTTTGAAGCCGATGCATCATTGCAGAACACCCAAATAGGGCGGAGAATTCATTTGTTGAAGGGGTCGCTGGACGCTATACTGCAAGATTCATCGGTCGCATTCATTAATGCGACCGTCCGCTATACATTTGCGTAATCGCTAGCCGATCCCGCACTCTTCGGCGCTTATCCCACCCCCTGCCCCGTCAACGCCTGCTGCAATTCATCCCCCGGCACCTCCGCCGGTACAACGCCCATCTCCCGTGCCAGCGCCACCGCGGTGCCCGCGGCCTGACCGAGGCTGATCATGGTGCGGGTGAGGCGGACGGCGGCGGCGGCGATGTGGGTGAAGCCGGCGCCGCGGCAGGCGACGAGGAGATTTTTCCATCCCTCGGGCACGAGGCAGCGGAAGGGGATGCCGTAGGGCACGGCAACCTCCTGGCAGCCGCTGCGGTGCACGCTACCGTGCAGGTCGATGGGGTGGTCGGCCACGGCGATGATGTCCGGGTGCGTTTGGCCGGGCAGGCCGGCGAGCAGGTCGTGCTCGGTGAGGGTATATGCCGCCACGATGCGTGGCCCTTCGCGCACGCCTACGCGTGGGGCGACCCAGCCGACGCCATAGTCGCGGAACTCCGGCCACGCCTGCCGCAGCCACGCCGCGTGGGCGAAGACGCGGCGTCGGCATTCCCGGTAGGCGGCGCGCGGCGGAAGGGCGGCGAACTCCGCGCCGTCCATGGTGGGCAGCATATTCACCAGCCAGCCGCCGCCCGGCATCTCCGCAATGCTCCCCGCCGGGAATTCCGCGTGCCACCAGCACGCGGCGGGTACACGCGGCGCGGGCAAAGGGTCGCGCGTGAGGCGGTAGAGCAGGGTTATCCCGTTCAATTCGTCCGAGGGCGTGTCAGGGGCGTCGGGCTCGTCGAAGGCGGCACGACCCTCCGTCCCCACCCGCACCGCGCAGCAGAGTTGGCGGCATACCGCCACGTCCGCCGTGGCGTCCACCCACGCCGTGGCGTGGATGCGCCGTGTCTCGCCCCGGTGGTGAAGCGTCACGGTGTGCATCCATCCCATTTCCGCCGCGAAGCCCACCACCGTCGCGCGGGTGCGCAGCGTGCAACCGGCTTCCCGCAGCAGCGCGCGCAGCGTCCGCGCATACGCCGTGGGCTCGAAGATCACCCCGTGCCATTGCTCGCGCACGCGTGCCTCGTCCGCGGCCAGCCCGGCGGTGCCGTGACGGCGCAACGTGTCCGCGTAGCCGCGCGCCGGGTCGAGGCGCAGCTCCGCACCGGGGTAGGGGAGATCCGCGCCGGGCCAGCAGAGGTGGCGCCCGAAGGAGTAGACGCCCACCGCGCCGGGCTGTGCGGCGAGGCGCGCGTAGATCTCCGCCGCGAGGCCGGTGCCGCTCACCGAGGGTTCCCACACGCTCACCCCCGCCCGTACCGCCGTGCCGCCGATCTCTGCGTCGCGCTCCACCAGCAGCGTGCGCAGACCCAACCGCGCCGCCGTGAGGGCCGCGGCACATCCGCCCGCCCCCGCGCCGATGACGACCAGATCGTAGATCTCTTCGCGCATGAGGGAAAGTACCACGCCGCCGTGTCTGCTTCCTGCTCGTATTCTATGTTCATCCCGGCGACGATGCCGTTTGCATTGGCGTGGCTTTGCTCTTGCACGGCGGCGCGGGGCGGGTATCACCTTCGTGAGGGGTAGGGTAGGATGCAACGGATCATTCTCGGTCGCTCAGGGCTCGACGTGCCGGTGATGGCCGTGGGCACGCACCCTATGGCGCAGCGCGCACCGGAGCAGGGGGTGCGGGTGCTGCGGCGCGCCTTTGAACTGGGCGCCACCTTGTGGGACACCAGCGACGACTACGGCAGTTTCCCCATCGTGGCGCGCGCCATGGCGCGGGTGCCGCGCGAGCAGCTCACCATCAGCAGCAAGTCGTATGCGACGGGGTACCACGAAGGCAAGGCCGCCGTGCGCGACGCGCTTGAAGCGCTGGAGACGACGTACCTGGATATCATGTTCCTCCACTACGTGCAAAGCGAAGACGAGTTGGCGGCGCGCGCGGGGTGCCTGGAGGCGTTCCGCGAGGCAAAGCTGGCCGGGCAGGTGCGCGTGATCGCCCTGTCCGCCCACACGCCGGACGGTCTGCGCGCGGCGCTGGCGGAGCCGGATATCGAGATCGTGATGGGCCCGTGGAATATCCGCGGCCAACTGCCCGACAACAGCACGCTGCCGGAGATGTCCCACGCGCTGCAGGCGTGCTACGAGGCGGGCAAAGGGGTGGTGCTCATCAAGGTGCTCGCCGCCGGCGCGCTCTTCAAGCTCTTCGACGAGGCGATCCGCGCCGGGGTGCGCTTCCCGTTCAAACACGCGATGAATATCGGCGTGCAATCCACCCGCGAGTTGGAAGCCGACCTGCGCCTGGTGCTCGGGCAACCGGTCGACGCCAACATCATCCGTCAATTCCGTGAGGGCGGGCCGTGGGGGAAGGCGGCGTAACCTCGTACTCGTACTCGTACTCGTGCGCGTGCTCGTAATCGTAATCGCCCCGTCTTTGCCTCGGTAAGGCATACGCGTCAAGTTATCATTACCGTCTGCCGATCATCCGACCCGACGATTTATCGTCGGGTTGGAAAACAAGCCAACGGCTAAAGTAAGTATAAAGAGCACGTTCGATTACGAGCACGAGCACGAGCACGATTACGAATTTCCCGTTCCAGCTACACCAGCACCCGCTGCCCTTCCAACGCGCGCAGGGCGGGGAGGTGGGCGACGACTTTGTGGAAGGCGTCGGCGTATTGGCGCAACAGGCGCGGCTCAGGCTCGGTGAGGGCGCCGAAGGAGAGTTGGAAGGCGTTTCGGCAGAGCGCGGTGCAGACGGGTAGCTCGGGGGCGGTCGCCCGGGTGCGCGCGGCCTGCCAAGGGGCGGCGGGCGCGGGGCCGTGCAGACGGGGCAACTGCGGGATGGGGCAGTCGAGGTAGACGAAGGCGCGTACGCCCTCCGCTGCCAGCGCGCGCACGAAGGTCTCGCGCGAGACGCCCGCCCGTTCCGGGTGGAAGGTCATCGTCAGCATCAGGTAGCCCGGCTCGATTTCCGGCGGGTAGACGGGGATGTCAAGCAGCTCCAGGTCGCGCAGTGCCGCCGTCAGCCGGTCGCGATTGGCGGCCCGTGTGCGGTTCCACCCATCCAGTCGCGGCAGTTGATCCAGCAGCAACGCGCAATCGATGCCGGTGGCGCGGCAGTTGTAGCCCAGGCTGTCCACGTAGGGGAGATACGCCGCGCTCAGGCCGCCGCCGCGCGCGGTGGGCGGGCGGCGCAGCACGCCGGTGTGCTGCCCAAGGAGCGCCGCGCGATCGTAGACATCGCGGTCATTGGTGAGCAGCATGCCAAGCTCCCCCGCGGCCAGGAGCTTGGTGCTCATGCAGGAGAAGCCGGCGGCGTCGCCCAGCGTGCCGACCAGTTGCCCGTGATAGCGCGCACCGTGGGCCTGGGAGGCGTCCTCGATGAGGGCCAGCTTATACTCCCGCGCGATGGCTTGCAAGGCGTGCATCTCCGCCGGTTGTCCGTAGAGGTGCACCACCAGGATGGCCCGCGTGCGCGGGGTGATGCGCGCGGGCACCAGTGCCGGGTCGAGCAGCCCGGTGACGGGCAGCACGTCGGCAAAGACGGGCACCGCGCCGTAATGCAGCAGACACCCGGTGGTGCCGCCGTAGGAGTAGGGCGTGGTGATGACCTCGTCACCCGGGGCGATGCCGCAACCGGCCAGCGCGCTTAGCAGCGCGCCGGTGCCGGAGTCGGTGGCCAGCGCGTACTGCATGCCGTGATACGCCGCGAAGCGCACCGCCGCGTCGTCCACCACCTGCCCCTGCGCCAGACCGCGTCCCGTCGCCAGCATCAGCGCCACGGTGGCCACGCCGCGCGGGGAATAACGCGGCCAGGTGGGCGAGGCCGGGCGCGCCGTCACGCAGCGCTTGCCTCCCAATAACGCCAGCGTCTCCATCGCTTGCCCTCCGTTACGCATCCCTCCGCGGCCATGTTTGTCGCGCCCATTGCTGCGCGTGGTAGGACAGGTGCACCGGAAGACGGTACAACAGGTGCACGGCACGTTCAAACGGCGGCAGCCAGGTGTCGATGGCCGGCGTGCGCGCCATGGATAGCTCCCACTGCGGGTAAATGACGCCGCCGTATTCCTGCTTGTACCGCGCCTGCCCGGTGCCTACGTGCAGCGTGCGCACCCCTTGTGCGCGCAGGTGGCGGATCACTTCGAGTAGCAACACCTTGCCCGGGCTGTAGCGCGACGGCAGGGCGTGCGCGTCGCGCGCCACAAAGGGGGCAAAGGCATAGTCGCTCCCCGGCTGCCGCAGCACGGTATCCACCGCGACGAGCTGTCCATCGACGAGGAGGGTATAGATCGCCCCGGCGCCGCCGGTGACCGCCTGGCACATCCCGTGCGTGAACCAGGCCGCCTGACCGGGGTCGTCGAATTCGCACCCGCCGATCTGATCGTGCCAGCGTTGCTGGTAAAGGCGGATCAGCGTCGTCAGCACTTCCGAGGCGGCGGTGCAATCCGTCACAATTTCCATGCGGGTCGAGGGGTATTCCCGGCGCAACAACGTTTCGGCATGGCGAATGTTATTGCCGGCCCGGCTGGGCAGCGTGGTGAAAAAGGCTGCGTCATCCTCCCCGAGGTCGATCTCCATGGCGGGCAACATCGGCGTCTGGCGGCCGACCACCCCGGCCATGCGCGCCGCCAGACGGAAGGCGGTGAGGGTGGTGGGACGGTTGACGCGTCCGAGGCGCAGTTGCCCCACCGTCGGCGTGTCGCGCAACCAATCGGCCAGGGCGAACCAGGCCAACTCCTCGCGCTCCGCGTCCATCAGCAGCGGAGGGAAATCCGGCATGAGGTCGTCGGGCACGGCCCATGTCCAGTGCGAGCACCGCACCAGCGGGAGGACGGCCAGCGGGGTGCCGGCATAGCGTAGCAGCAACAGGTGGCGGAGGCGCGTCGGCCAGAGCAGATGGGCGAATTCCCACCACGAAGGCCCCTGGGCGGGGATGCCGTCCGGGCGGTGAGCCAGCAGTTCTTCCCAGGCATTCCGGACTTCCGGGGCAAGCGTCCCGTTCCAGGAGACGAGTTGCCCGTGAATTCCTGGTGCGGCGATATCGGCCATGGAAACCTCCCTGTTTCACTGGCCGGATACCCGTGGGGAGCCATCGATCGTGGCATGTGGCGGCATACCCATGTGCGATGGTGACGCAGGAGCGCCGCCCCGCCGAGTTGGGCGGTGTGTTGTTCCGCCGACAGGAAGGTCGGTGCAAAGAAACACGGCCCGGCATTGCTGCCGGGCCGTGAAGCCGGGATGCCTTACTGGCCCAGGGGTGGGAGGGCCGAGAGGAGCGGCGCGGGGAGCACCAGCTCGATGGTGATGTCCGCGCTGATGGTGAGCGACTGCTTGTCGGAGGCGAGGCCATTGCGCAGGGCGCCGACGCTATACGCGCCGTCGGGTACGGGAAGCCGGAAGTGCCCCTCCCGGTCGGTTTGTGTGGTGAAGAAGGCGGCCACGGCGGACAGCGTAGGGGCGGCGCCCACGGTCGCGTTGACGGCGGGCTCACGGGTACCCGCGGCGGTGGTGGCGTAGACCGTGCCGGAGATGACGTGTACGTGGGCAGTCCCGGCGAGGGGGGCGAGTTGCAGATTCGCCGTCGCCGTGCCGCCCGCGGTGAGGGTTACGGGTACCGCTTGCGGCGCGAAGCCCGGCGCGACGGCCCCGATAGCGGTCGCCTGCATGGGCACCACGAAGGAGTAGGCGCCGTTGGCGTCGGTCTGGGTGACCAGGGTGACCGGCGTCGCGGCGGCAGAGCCGCTGTTCGCCGTGCCGGCGCCGTCGCGCGTCTTCGTCGGCACCGCGCCGAAGAGGGCGCTCACCTGCGCGTTGGCGATGGGCGTCCCGTCGGCGTGGCTCGTCACCGTGCCGGAGACGGTGGCCGTCGGCGGCACGAAGAGGGTCATGGAGACTTTTACCTGCACCGTGGCGCCGTTCGTCACGGTGACCGCCACCCGTTGCGTGTCATATTTGTCGGCGTACACCAGCAGCGTCTGCACCTGCACCGGTACGGTGAGGGTGAAGCCACCCTGCGCGTCGGTGGTGGTGGTGAGCGGGGCCGGGATGGGCGGCAGCGGGGAGGCGACGACGCCCGCGCTGCTGCTCATGGGAACCGCCACCCCGCCGGCGATGGCCTGCACGGTGGCATTGGCGATGCCCGCGCCGGTGCCGGCGTCCACCACCGACCCCTGGAGCGTGCCCGTCTGTTGCACGATCGGCGTGAGGGTGATGGTGCCCGCGTCCGTCGTGCCACCCGCCGTGACGACGACCGTCGCTTGCGCGGGGGTGTAGTTGGGGGCGGCGATGCCGAGGGTGGTGACCGACGTGGGCACCACCAGCGTGAAGCTGCCGTCGCTGCCGGTGGTCGTTTTCAGCACCATCGCCGTGGCGCCGACCATGGTATCGCGTGATTTACCCGACGACGCGCCGGAGAGCAGCGCGGGCGGTTCGGCCTGGGACAGCATGGCGTAGATCGCGGCGCCGGCGACGGGGGCCTGCTTGTCATCGACCACCACGCCTTTCACCGTGCCGGTTTGTGTCTGGTGCACGGCGAGGGTGAAGGTGAGCGGGCTGTCGGTGTTGGTGCTCACCGTGACGGACTGATGCGCCGCGTCCATGCCCGCGCGCACCGCCACCGCCAGGTAGCTGCCCACGGGGACGCCGGTGATTTTGTAGGTGCCGTCGGCGGCGGTGAAGGCGAAGAGGCCCGCGGGCGCGGCGGTGTCGGCGCGCCCGCGGCCGCGGGTGCGCAGATTCACCGTGCCGCCGGTGGGTTGCCCGTCGGCGCTGAGCAGCGTGGCGGTGGGCGGCACCGGCTGATCGGCCTCGGTGGCGTCGGTACTCGGTGGCACCAGACGCACCATGGCGCCGGCCAGCGTCTGCACGTCACCCGCGGCGGTGGTGGTGTTCACCACGCCGGAAACGCTGCCCGTCTGCCCGGTCGTCGCGTTTTTTGTCAGCTTCGCGTCGCCCACGGTGGTGCCGGTGGTGACGGTGAGGGCCAGCGTGGCGGCATCGTAACCGGGTTTGCCGATTTCGACCAGGTAGTCGCCTACCGGCAGGCCATAGAGGGTGTAGCTGCCGAAGCTGTTGGTACGGATGGAGCGGACGGGGGAGGGGAGCTGCGTCGTCGCGTTGGTAGTGACGGATTCCGTCACCGTGACGACCGCGCCGTCCAGCGCGTCGCCGGTGTCGGCGTCGCGTACGATACCGCTGATCTGCCCGGCATTGGTCAGCGCCAGGTCGCCCACCTGCGCAGCTTTATTCTTCTCCACCCCGATGACCATGGCGAAGGCGTGGTCGGCGGTGTAGACGACGAGCGTCTGCAGGCCGGGGGGGACATCGGTCAACGTGAAGGTGGCGCCGGGGGCGACCTGCACGGAGCGATCGGTGCCGTCCACGCTCACCGTGACCAGCGCGGCGCGGGAGCGCGCGAGGGAGAGGGCGTTGACGGAGCCGGTGATGGTGCCGCCGACGGTGCTGCTCGGGGGTGGCACGATGTTACTCGACCCGGCACCCTTCGAGCTGCAGCCCGCGAGCACGGCGCCCAGGGCCACGACCAGCACGGCGACCGCCGGCAAACGCAGATACCGCATGGGACGACTCCTTTCAGGAGCACACGCCACCCGCGTGCCTGACGCGGGCGATGACGGCGCCGCCGGGGGGGGGCGGACGGGTATCCTGTTGGCGGAGGCGGGATGAAGCGTACGGTTACCTCCGCATCGTTTATATTATACCACGAGTAAGCGAGCGGTGAAACACCCGTGTCTACTTAGATTAGAAAAAAAAGCGCCCGCCGGTGGTCCGGCGGGCGCGTGGAGCGCGTCTATTTACTGGCCGCCCCAGGCGGGCATCTTCGGGGTCACTTCCACATCCTTGGCGCGTGATTTGCCGAGGTAGCTGTCCAACCCCTGTAGCGGAATCTTGTGCTCCTTGCCGTCCGCGTCGGCCAGGATGATGTAGGTCGGCGTGATAACCTTCACCGTCATATCGTCGACGGGATCGCCGACGCCGACGGCCTTCGCGTTGCCGTCGTTATCTTCGAAGATCGCCATCACCTTGCCGTTGCTGTTGTAAATCCACCCGGCATGACGGCCCAGCGGCGGCTCGGCGTTGCGGGCGCTGATGGTGCTGCCGCCCGAGTAGGTATGGTGGCGAATCCCGTTCGGCGTGGCGAAGAAGGACGGGATGGCGCTGATCTTCACCTCCGGCGGCGGGGGCGGGGGCGGCTTCGGCTTCGGCTTCGGCGGCGGTCCCCCCTGGAAGGGGTCCGGCAACCCGGCGACGAACACCGGCGATCCCGGTGTCGGCGGGGCGGCGGGCGCGGGCAGCGTCGGCCCGGTGGGCGCTTGCGGCTTCGCCGGCGGCACGGGCGGCATGTTGAGTGGCTTACCCATGGGGCGCACGGGGACTTTCGCCACCTGCACCGGCTTCACCGGCATCGTCGGTTTGGCTGCCGGGGGCATCGGCATGCCCGGCTTGGTCGCCATCGGCATCCCAGGTTTGGCCGGCATGCCCGGCGTGGTCGCCATCGGCATCCCGGGTTTCATGCCCGGCGCACCCGGCTTCGCGCCCATGGGTGGCATGACGGGTCGGGTGGCCATGGGTGGCGGAGCCGGCGGGGCCGGTTTCTGGTTCATGACGAAGAAGACCACGCCGAAGGCCGCGAGGGCCACGACGAGGACACCCGCCATGATGAAGATTTTCGTCTTATTGTCAGGATTCACCGGAGTCTACCTCCCTGACGCGCACTTCCCTGTCTGACGGTGATGCAGGGCTAAATGTTCCCGTTAATGCGGGGCGGCTGGTTTCGGCGCGCCCGTGGCGGGTGCTCCACCCGACGACGGCGGCGGCGGCGCCCCACCACCCTTGGCGGCGGAAGAGTAGTCGACGGGGATGAACCCGAGCAACGGCGGACAATCCTTCACGGGCTCCACGAAGTCCTTGTACGCCTTGATCGGCGGGTTGAGCAGAATCACTTTGGCGTCGTCGCGCTCTTTGTCGGCGTCGGCACCCTTGGGGTCCCACGCGCGCGTCATAAAGTAGCCGGTGGCGCCGTACTTCATGCTCAGGAAGGGCAGCTTCTGCGAATGGCGGGGGTCGTTGCGGTCAACGTGCAGATCGATGTTGCCGCCGGGCAGGCTGATGATGAGCGGGAAGTAGCCGTACCCGATGGATTTGGAAATCTTGGTGCACAGGTCGTTGATGCCGCGCCCCTGGTAGACCTGGTCGCCCAAGTCCACGGTGACGACCTTTTTATCCGGCAGCGTCTCTTCGTACCCCATCGGTTTGGTAGGGTCGATCTTCACCGTCGGCGGCTTGTCCAGGTAGAAGCGGCGAATCCAGCGGTTGACCTCGTTCACCATCTGCCCGGTGGCCATGATGGTGTACCAGCGCTGCAGGCCGATGCGCTTGCTCTTCGGGCTCTTCTTATCCGTGATCGGGTCCGGGTACATCTCGGCCATGTCGTAGACTTCGGGCATCGTGTTCTGGATCATGTGGAACTGCGAATACCCGTCGTACAGCGATTGCGCGTATTTGACGCGCTCTTCCAGCGCCGGCTTGTACTTCGGCTCGGACTGCTTCCAGTCGTTGATCTTCTGCATCCAGACGCCGCGCGCGGCTTCCGTCTTTTGCATCTGCGGGCTGATCATCCCGAAGTAGCCGCCACACGCCGCGCCGCCGAGGAGCAGCACGAAGACCGGAAGGAGGTAGATGGCTTTAATTTTACGCATTTACTCATCCTCCGAGCCGGGGCGTGCATGGTGTTTACCACCGCCGCCACCGGCCGCGGGCGCGGGCGCCGCGGGCGGAGCCGCGGGCGCGGCAGGCATCGGCA
>CAIYQO010000174.1 GCA_903928345.1 uncultured bacterium
ACCATGGCGGTATCCCTGAAGGGGGTGGGGTAAGATACAATCTACTTCAGGTCAGCCCGCCATGGTTCCTTTCATAACGGGCCGTTGCTCCGGGGACAGAGGCAAGGCCGAGACGCGAGAGGAAAAGTGCGAAAGTCCACGTTCCGCGACTTCCAGAAGGGCATGGCCGCCGCGGTGCAGGCCACGCTGAAGACCTTCGCCCCGGAGCAGGTCACCTACATCTCCCTGCTGATGAACATCACGCCGCTCTGCGACTGCTGGGGCTTTTCCACCCAGCCGCTGGTGCCGGACATCGGCATCGTGGCCGGCGACGACATCACCGCCATCGAGACGGCTTCCCTCGACCTCATTGACGCCGACAAGCTCATCCCCGGCACGCTACCCGACCAGTTCTGCCCGCCGGGCACCGAAGGCCACCTTTTCCAGCGCATCCACGGCAAAGACCCCTACGAACAGATCCGCCAGTCCGTCGCGCTGGGCCTCGGCACGCCGGAGTATACGCTGGTGGAGATCGAGTAACGGAGCCGACGGCAGGCGAGGGTATGTAGGCCGGCACCGGCGGCAGCCCCGCGCCTGGAAACGATGCAGTGCCCGGGAGTGATTTTCAACAGAGTGGATGTTGAGAATCGCTCCCGGGCACGCTCATTTCCACCCGGGCGCGCGACTGCCGTCATGCTCCTCCTTCGAAAACACACTGTTTTCTTACACTGCACACCCAGCGGCGCCTGGTTAGGGACTTCCAAACGGTGCTGGTTGCCAACCTTTTCCTTCAAACACACCCGGGGGATTATTTTGGCCCTACCGTGGTATCATATAAACGACATGATGCAAGACACGACCACGCCACCGCTGGACGCCGCGCGCGCCGAGGAGCTGGCGTTGCTGGAGGAGATGATCCGCCTGGCGTGCGCCGGGGAGCACGGCACGACGGACGGGCTGTGCCCGGCCTGCACCGCGCTGCTGGCCTATGCCGCGCAGCGGCTGGCACGCTGCCGGTATGGCGCGGAGAAGCCGGCGTGCCGCCAGTGCCCAGTGCATTGCTACCGCCCCGCCGAACGGGAGCGTATCAAAGCCGTGATGCGCTACGCCGGCCCGCGCCTGCTCTGGCGCGGCGACGCGCGCGCGCTGCGCCACCTGCTCCATGGGCTGCAACGCCCACCGAAGTGACCGCAGAAATCGGAAAACGATTGACAGATGCCCGATCAGGATTTATAGTTCCCTATATCTTCTGAAAGGAGCCCCGTTATGCGTAAAGGGTTCACCCTCATCGAGTTGCTCGTCGTTATCGCGATAATAGCGATCCTTGCCGCCATCCTCTTCCCGGTCTTCGCCAAAGCGCGCGAAAAGGCGCGTCAGACGGCCTGCCTGAACAACCAGAAGCAGCTCCTTACCGCCACGCTGATGTATGCCCAGGATCACGATGAAATGCTCCCCGACGCCAGTAGCTACTGGGGCAGCATCAACTTGGATCGCGGCGTGCTCAAGTGCCCGACGAAAAGCCGCCTGGCGAACGCCTACTGCTTCAACAACAGGTGGGGCGGCGGCGCGCTGGCCAAACTCGACCCGCCGAACACCAGTTGCCTGGTTGCCGACGGATTGACCAACCCGAAGCCCGCGGACGCCAACAACCGCCAGCAATACGACAACGTCTTCTACTCCACGACGGAGATCGACGGTTCGCGCCATAGCGGGAAGTTCATCGCCGGCTACGCGGATGGCCACGTGGAAACGGTGGCCGCGCTGACTGCCGACCAGTACATGCCGGCGTCGATTCTCACCGTTATCAAACCCACGGCCGCGACGGCCCCGTCGGAATATACGCCTGATGGCCGCCTGGCGATCCATGCCGTCGACGGCACCGGACTCTCCTTTGACGTCACGACGGGCAGCGCCCCGCCGGCCATCTGGCCGACCCACGGGAATACCGTCAGCACCATGTGGCTGTCCAACGCCGTCAAACCGTGTACCCTCACGATTGACCTCGGCGCTTCCTACACCAACATCACCGGCTTCCATCTCTGGAACTACAACGAGAGCGGCGGCTGGAACGACCGGAGCGTGTTGACCGGCACCATGAGCTGGTCCACGGACGGCACCACCTACACCGCGTTGGCCAGCCCGACCGCCTTCTCCAAAGGCGATGGCACGGCGACCGATGCCGGCGCGGACTACACCTTCCCGACAGCGCTCACCGCCCGCTACTTCCAGATTCTCTGCTCGACGAACAACAAAGATGCCTACATCGGCATCTCGGAAATTCGTTTCGTGTATCGCAACCAGTAAGCGCGACACGCGATCACCACACACTACGGGGGACGCCAACCGGCGTCCCCCGAGGTGCGTTCAAACAGCCGTCCAGGAGCGCTGCGCTCCCCCAATTCCCGAAAGAAAACCGCAAAGACGCAAAGGACGCACAAAGAGAGGAGGGTTGGGCCGAGATGGTCCGCCGTGGCTGAAGGCCGTCCTTTCGGTGCGCAACTGAAAAATATCTTTGCGGTTCCGTCTCCCCGTCCTACGCCGCCCGGCGCAGTTGTTGCGGCGCGTCGAAGCGTTCGGCGGCGCGTTCGGCGTGGATGATGGCTTCCTGCACGATCTCCTCGCGTTCGTGGGGGGCGACGAGGGCCATGCCTTCGGCGATGATGACGGCGGTGACCTCCACGCCCATGAAGCCGAAGATGTGCTCCAGGTAGCGCACGCACATCTCGTAGCGCGACAGCGGCGGCACGTCGTAGTTGCCGCCGCGCGTGCTGACGATGGCCAGCGGGCGCCCGGCGAGCAGACCCAGTGAGGCGCCGGGGCCGGTGAAGCGGAAGGTGTAGCCCGCCTGCACCACCAGATCGATGTAGGCCTTCAAAATCGCCGGCACGCCGAAGTTCCACATCGGGGCCGTCACCAGGTATTTGTCCGCCGCGCACAGTGGGGTCAGCCGCGCGTCGATCTCCGCCCACGCGGCGGTTTCCGCCTCGTTCAGCGCCGTGCGTCCCTGCTTCGCCATGGCGCTCAGGTGCGTCGCGGTGAGGTAGGGAACACCCTCGCGGTACAGGTCGAGAGTGGTCACCGTGTCCGCCGGGTGCGTTTCCCGGTAGCGCGCCACAAAGGCGTCGGCAATGCGTAGCGTCGCCGACCTCGTCGGCCCCGGATGCGCGTTGAGATGCAGCAGCGTCGCCATGGTGGCCTCCCCCCGCTATGCTACCCCCGGGTGCGGCGCCGGTGCGGCGGAAATACGGTCAGCGGTGTGGTCGTGTGCGACGTTTTGCCACGTTGCGGTGCTTCGGCGACCGAGGTCACAGCAGGATTCCTCCCGTGCCGCCACGAAATAGCGGTAGTATGCGTACCTGCCTTCTCCTCGTATTGCTGGCCTTCTCCCTCGGCGCGCGCGCGGAGTTGCTGCCGTTGCTGGCGCCGGACGCGCTGGTGGTGGTGGGGGATGCGGCGCCCGCGGTTGAACGCGTGGCGGCGGAGCGGCTGGCGGCGGCGTTGCGCGCGGCGGGCGGCCCGGCGGACAACCTGCAGCTCGCGGAGAAGGTCAACGCCGACCTGGAGCTGGCGGCGCGCCACCATCTGCTGGTGGTGGGCACCGAGGCGAGCAACCGCGTGCTGGCGCGCATGCCCGGCCACTGGGCGCTGGACCGCGACCGCTACTACGCCGCCCACCCGACGGTGCACCCGTATGAACCGACGACGGGGTACTTCCTCGCCGGCTTCGGGGTCTTTCCCGCCGGCAACGTGGGGTACATCGAGTGCGACCGCAACCCGTACTGGCACTACGCGACGAACCTGGTCGGCACCAATCCTAAGGGCGGGGCGCTGCCGTATCGCCAGATCATCCGCCTGTGCGGCAACACGCCGGAGGGCGCGGCGGCGGCAGTGGACGCGTTTTTGCAGCGGCACATCCTCACCGGCCCGTCGGTAGAGACGCTGCCCGGTCCGCTAACGTTGTGGACGCTGGACAGCGCCCATCTGGCCGCGCCCGCGCAGGCGCCGGCGTGGCTGCACGCCACCGATGTGCGCCAGGGTGACCGCGCACTGCACTTTGCCGGTTGGCACCTGGCCGACAGCATGCTCTACGCCGGCTTCCAGGAGATGAGCGGCCTGCCCGCGCGCAAAATCTGGCGCGCCAAGTACCTGACCGAGCAGGGGTGGAATTACCCCTTCACCGTGACCATCGACCCCGCCCACCCGATGACGCGCAGCCCGCTTTTCGAAGCCACGCTGGCCCGCCGCGCCTCCGACAATGAATGGTTCGTGGCGCAGTTCGCTTCCCCCGCCGACGCCGCTCAGGCGCGCGACGCGGTGGAGCACTTTCTGACGACGAAGGCGGAGTCGCACGCCCCGTGGACGGACGTGTCCGCCGGCGGCATTCCCTGGCGGCGCTCGCGTTTTGGCGTGCACCTCGCCGCCATCGGCGACTGCCTGGCGATGGAGAGCTTTGACGACACCCACGACGCGCTGGCACTGACGCTGGTGGGGCGGTAAGGCGGTTGACACCGGCATTCACCCCCCCCGGTGCCGCGCCGCCG
>CAIYQO010000175.1 GCA_903928345.1 uncultured bacterium
CGAGCAGGTAGAGAAAGCCGCTTTCCGTGAAGAGCATCACCCGGTCGTTGCCCGCGATCAGGGTAGCGAAGCTGGTGAAGGCCTCGTTCTTGTCATTCTTCCACAGCGTCTTCAATCCCTTCGCGGCGTCCAGGCACGCCAGGCCGTAATTCACGCCGTAGAGGTGGCCGTTGAGGTAGACAGGCGTGGCGGAGTCGGGGCCGAAGTCGGCATTCTTCGCCGCCGGGGTGGGGACGATGACCCCCTTGGCGTCAAAGGCGTAGAGGCGCGCGAAGTTGTTGTCGGTGGCGACGAGCAGCTTGCCGTCAAGACACAGCGGCGTGCCCACATTAAAGTCGCCGTCGTTCTCCGGCTTCAACGTCCACAGCCGCGCGCCGGTGTCCGGGTCCCACCCGCCCAGCGTCGTTTGATCGTAGCCGACCAGCTCGCGCTTGCCGCCGAAGGTGCCGACGATGAAGCTGGCGTAGGCCGCGGGGGCGCCGGGGGTGGACCAGAGCGTGTGCCCGTCAGCGGGGTCGAGGGCGACCAGGGAGGCGTCTTTGCCGCCCGGCGCCACGAAGAGCTTGCCGCCATCGAGCAGCGGCGAGGCGCAGTAGCCGTATTGCGGCAACTCGGCGCCGAAATCCTTCACCAGGTTGCGCTGCCAGACCACCGTGCCGGTATCCAGCGTCAGGCACACCAGGTCGCCGAGGGCGTTGAGCAGGTATACCTTGCCGCCGGCGATACTCGGTGTGCCGCGCGGCGCCGGGCCGTAGGGCAGGTCGGTGTTGGCGTTGGGCAGCGTGTATGTCCACGCCACGTCCCCGCTGTCGGCGCGGAAGCAGCGGTAGACGTCCTTGTCCCCTTCATGGTCGGGCGTCACCACGTAGGCGCCCACCGACGCCACGCCGCCGAACGTTTCGCCGCTCATGGGCCGCCGCCACAGCAATTGCTTCGCCGGCAGCTTGCTCGGTACTTCGGTGGAAATCCCATCGCGATTCCCCCCCCGCCACTGCGGCCAATCCGCCGCGTGGGCGGCGAGCAGGGGGATGAATAAGGCTAGCATAAGCAGATAACGCACGATGAACTCCTTATGACTCACCGCAGAGGCACAGAGAAATATTGATGTCGGATCGGGTGAAAGGTCGTCTACCGCTCAGAAATATTCTTAGCCCCTTTCCAAACGGTGACAATATCTACTACCTGAAATGTTCCCGCTCCGGCATTATACCTAACCCCTAACCCCTAACCCCTCATACGCGGTCAGCACGTCGGTGGCGATGCGGTCGGCGGAGAAGTGGGTGCGGATGCCCGCGGCGCCGACCGCGGCGTGGGCGGCGGCGGGGTCGTCCATCACCCGCGCCAGCGCGGCGGCCAGGCTCTCGGCGTCGCCGGGGGTGAAGCGCACGCCGGCGCCGGTGAGGGCGGCCACCTCGGGGTAGATGCCCGCGTCGGGTATCACGACCGGCACGCCGGCGGCCATCGCCTCCAGCATCGCCATCCCGCGCGATTCGGGGAAGCGGCTGGGCACCGTGAACACGTGACAACGGCGAAGCAGCGCCAGCTTGCCGGCGAAATCCACCTCGTCCAGCACGTCGACGTACCCCTGCAACGGCGGCTGCGCCAGCGTGGCGCGCACGCCCTCCCAGAAGGGCAGGTCGAGAGGCTTGCCGGCGATGAGCAGGCGCACGTCGCGCCCGGCCCGCCGCAGGCGGCCCACCGCGTCGACGAGCAGATCCAGCCCCTTGCCGGGGGTAATCACGGAGAGGTAGCCGACGGTGAAGGGGCCGTCGGGCGCCGGGCCGGTCGGGTAGCGGTCAACCTCCACCCCCGGGCGCGCGAGGCACATCCTCGCGGCGGGCACGGCGAGGTAGTCGGCCATTTCGCGCGCGTAGGTCTCGCCGGGGGCGATGATCAGGTCCAGAGCGGCGGCGTTGGCGCGCATCAACGCGTGCGCCTGGGTACGGAAGGGCTCGGGCAGGCCGCCGACAAAGGTTTCCTCCCCCTGCACGTTGCACACGATGGGCACGCCGAAGCGCGCGCGCAGCGCCGGGGCCATGCCAGAAAGCAGCGTGTTGGTGATATTGATCACGTCCGGCCGGGGTTCCGCCGCGAGCAGGTCGAGCAGCTTGTCCAGCTCCTTGCGCTGGCGGCCCTCCGTGCCCGCGAGCATGGAGACGGTCATCGGCCCCACGTCCGCCGGCTTGGTGCGGATGGCGAAGTTGGCGACCCATTTGAGCAGCGCCGGCGCGTCGAACAGGTCGTCAAGGAAGCGCGGAGTGCGCTGGAAGAAGTTGGAGATCTGCTGCAGGTAGACGTTGATGCCGCCGAAGGCGATGCGTGCCAGCGGCAGCGGCGTACCACCGTCGAAGCGGATCGGCGTGTAGAGCGGGTAGATGGTCACCGCGTGGCCACGCGCGGTGAGCGCGCGCAGCAGCGTGATGTCGCGCGCGCACGCGCCGCAATACATATTCCCCGCGCCGGCGGTCAGGTAGACGATGCGCATAACGCCTCTCCGAAAAAGCTGCGCCATTATAGCAGGAATCCCCCCGCCCTGCACCTTGACGCCCCGGCGATTCAGCGGTATCGTCGGGGCGAAATGAGTTCAACGTTCAACGTTCAACGGTATACGAAGATCGGTTACTCGCCTGTTTTTCGACCCGACGATAAATCGTCAGGCTACCGGCTGCGCCCCATCAATGGGGCTTTGGTAGTCTCAGCGAG
>CAIYQO010000176.1 GCA_903928345.1 uncultured bacterium
CGGTCCGCGTGACGTACAGGAATACTTGGTACAGGAAATCCAGCGCGTGTACCGTAGCCAGGGTGTCGATATCAACGATAAGCACATCGAAGTGATCGTGCGCCAGATGCTGCGCCGCCGCAAGGTGACGGAAGCGGGCGACACCGAATTCCTGCCCGGGCAGGTGGTGGATCGCTTCGAGTTCGAAGATGAGAACCGCCGCATCCGCGAAGCGGGTGGGATCGAATCGCAAGCCGACTGGGTGCTCCTCGGCATCACCGAGTCCTCGCTGGCGACCGACTCCTTCCTGTCGGCGGCCTCCTTCCAGAAGACGACGCGCGTGCTCACCGATGCCGCCATCAAGGGCAAGGTGGACCACCTGATCGGGCTGAAGGAGAACGTCATCATCGGGCGCCTCATTCCCGCCGGTACCGGCATGGATCGCTACCGCAATGCCAAGGTGCTCTCGCCGGGCGGCGAGATCCACATCTTCGAGTCGGAGACGGAAGTCACCGATCAGGACTTCGTGGAGCGCCTGCTGGAGGAGACGGATCGCGACCTGCGCCGCGTGGAGGAGAAGGCTACCGAGTTGGAGCAGACCTTCGCCGGCGAGATCGATGACGAAGAGGAGGACGTGGAGGAGGAAGAAGACGACTTCACCGGCTTCTCCGTCACCGACCTCGGCGAGTTCGTCGTGGATGACGAGGTTCCGCCTGCTGACGACGCCGAGATCTAAACCGGCGCTGTCTCGAACCCCCGCCCGCCCCGAGCCCTGCTCGGGGCGGGCGGCGTTTGGTACACACCCCCACACGGCTGTTCACACCCGCACACGCCGCGGTCCCGCACGGGGGATCATACCATGGGGGACGCATCATGGAAGATATCGACACAGCAACGAAGACGCACGATCCGGTCTGTGGGACGGCGGTGGAGCCGGAGCGGAATCATTGCCACGTGCGGCATCACGACCGTCTGTACTACTTCTGCAGCCTGCGCTGCCTGCTCGCCTTCGCGGAAGCACCCGAACGGTATGACGACGCCTATGCCTGAATTTCGCCAAAACCTGGCTACCAAGGAATGGGTGGTCTTCGCCACCGAGCGCGCCCGGCGCCCGGAGGACTTCACGCGCTCCCGCCCACAGGTGAAGGCGCTACCCGCCCTCGACCCGGCGTGTCCCTTCTGCCCCGGGCACGAGGACGCCACGCCCCCGGCCATCCTCACCTTGCCGACGGGGGCCGCCGCCTGGGACGTGCGCGTCATCCCGAACAAGTTTCCCGCCCTCGTGCCGGCGAAGGACCCCTCCTGTGTCGCCTGCGCCTCCCAAGTGGGGCCGTATCTGCAGCGCGCCGGCAACGGCAGCCACGAGGTAGTGATCGATGCGCCGTACCACAACTGCGACTTGCCGCTGCTGCCGCTGGAAAAGGTCGAGGAGGTGCTCGACGCTTACTACCTGCGCTTCAACGCGCTCAGTCGCGATCCGTGCACCGAGCTGGTGCTTATCTTTCGCAACCACGGGCCGCGCGCCGGTACCTCTATATTGCACCCGCACTCGCAGATCGTCGCCAGCGCGGTGGTGCCGTTCCGGGTGCGCAACCGGATTTACGAAGGGCAGCGCTACTTCGACTCCTACGGCGAATGCGTCTACTGCGCCATGCTGGCGTATGAGCAGGCGGACGGCACGCGCGTTATTTTGGAAAACGAGCACTTTCTCGCCTTCTGTCCCTTCGCCGCGTCGACGCCGTATGAAGTCTGGCTGGTGCCCAAACACCACCGCGCCACCTTCGGGTCCGTAGATGAGGACGAATTACACGACCTGGCCCATCAGTTGCGTGGCCTGCTCTCGCGTCTTTGGCGGCTCCTCGACGATCCGGATTACAACTACGTCATCGATACCGCCCCGCAGCACCTGGCCGCTGTGCCCTTTTACCACTGGCACCTGCGCATGTTGCCGCGCCTCACCACGCCGGCGGGGTTCGAAATCGGCTCCGGCATCGGCATCAACGTGGTGTTGCCCGAAGACGCCGCCGCGGCGCTGCGCGGCGCGTGCGGCGACGCGGTGACGCCGGAGGAAGCCGGGCTTCCCTGATGGCCGCCTTCTTGCGCCGCCACCGCTGGGTGCGTCTGCCCCTCACCGCACTGATCGTCGTGCTGGTCATCCTGCTGTTGCGCGCCACCGCCCCGCATGGTGTGCTGGTCGTGCACCCGGTCGAGCGTGCGGTGGCGCAGGCGATCACCCTCAGCGGGCAAGTCACCGGGTTGCAGCAGAGCGTGCTGGCGCCGCAGGTCGCGGGGGTGCTCGCGACCATGAACGTTGCCGATGGGCAGATCGTGCGGCCCGGACAGATCATCGGGCGCGTGAGTGCCCCCGATACGCTAGCGGCGCTGCAGCAGGCTCAGGCGGCGGTGGTGAGCGCTCAGACGCGCGTGCGCGAGGCGGAGGTGAACGCCGCCAATCAACCGCTGACAGTGACCCAGGCGCAGGCGCAGAGTGTCCAGACGATCCGTACCGCCCAGGTGCACGTGGCGCAGGCGGAGGTGGATCTGCGCCGGGCGCGCGAGCTGGCGGGCGCGGACTCCACGGCGCAGGCAGCGTTGAACCGCGCGGTGGCGGCGCTGGCGCAGGCCGACGCCGGGGTGACCAGCGCGCGGGCGGCGGCGCTGAATGCGGAAGTCACCCGGCGGCGCAATGAGACCTTATACGCGGAAGGGGCGGTCTCCGCCGCCCAGCGCGATCAGGCGGTGACGGAGGCCGCCACCGCGGCGGCGGCGGTAGGGCAGGCGCTCGCGGCGCGCAATGCCGCCGCAGTGGAGGTGGAGAATCAGCGCGCGCTGCTCGCCTATACGCGCACCCAGGCGGTGGTGCAGGCGGAAACAAACCTGAGCACGGCGCGGACGGAGCTGGCCGCGGCGCGGCAGAACGGCCCGGCGGCGGTGGCCGCGGCACAGCGTGCGCCTGTGCAGGTGCGCGTGGCGGAGGCGCAAGCCGACCTGGCGCAGGCGATCCAGGCGCGCGATGTGGCACAGGCGAAGGTGGCGCAGACGCTGGTCATCGCCCGCTTCCCCGCGCGCGTCACGGGGATTCTCAGTTACCCGGGCGACGTGGTAGGGCCGGCGCGTGGGGTGGTGCAGGTAACGACGCTCAACGCGGAGGTGACCGTGCCGGTGGATGAACGCGATATCGGCAAGGTACACCTGGATCAGGACGCGCTGATGGTGGCCGACGCCTACCCCGACTTGAAGCTTGCCGGCCGCGTGACGCAGGTCGGCGCCGCGGTGGACCCGCAGCGCGGTACGGTGGATGTGAAGATTCGTCCGCGCACCTTCGTCCCCTGGCTGCGCGCGGGGCTGACCATCGACGCCACCATCATCGTGCAGTCGGAGCGCCCGCACCTGCTTATCCCCACCTCAGCGCTGCTGCGTACGGAATACGGCGCCGCCGTCTTCGTGGTGACGCGGGGACACGTGGCGCGGCGGGCGATCGTGCCGGGCACCATCGGGGCCAGCTACGCCGTGGTGCTCGCTGGTCTCACCGGGCAGGATTGGGTGGTGCCGCAGCCGTTGCAGACCTATGCCGGCGCGCGGGTGGATGTCCGTCCGCAAGCCTGGGAGGGGGCGTGATGCGCTTTGAAGTGCGGCTGGCGCTACGGCATCTGCTCGCGGGGGGCTGGCAGACGGTGCTCATCGTCGCGGGCGTGGCGATGGCCGTCACGCTGGTCATCTTCATCAGCGGGCTCATCTTCGGGCTGCAACGGCGCATCGTCACCACCATCATCGGCACCATTCCGCAGGTGACGATCAGCCCGCCGGAGCCCACCCCGCGCGTGCTGGCGCCCCCCGGCGCCCCGCTGGTGGCCACGGTGGAGCCGCGTGCCATCCAGCGCACCACCATCGACCAGTGGCAACTCGTGACCGATGCCGTGTCGCGCCTACCGCACGTGTCGGCGGCGTCGCCGGAGGTGGACGGCCAGGCGATCATCACGCGCGGGTCGAAGGAACTCGGTGTCCCGGTCATCGGCGCCGACCCCGACGGGCGCAACCTGATCACCCACCTCACCGATCACCTGATCGTGGGGCACTACCTGGGGCTGGGCATGGACGAGGTGGTGATCAGCTACCAGCAGGCGCAGGACCTGTCGGTCTGGCTGCACGACCGGGTGAGCCTCACTGCCTCCACCGGGCAGATTCAGGTCTTCCGCATCGGCGGCATCGTCGATACCGGCGGGTTCCAGAGCACTTCCACGCCTATATACATTACGCTGCGCGCGGCGCAGGCACTGTTCGGGGAGGGTACCGATGTCACCAACATCTCCCTTACCCTCGACGACAGCTTTCAGGCGAATGCGGTGGCGGATCAGGTCGCCGCCATCTTCGGGGTGAAGACGGATTCCTGGATGCGCAACAATCCGCAGGTGCTCAGCGCCTTCCGTGCGCAGTCCGCCACCGCCTTCCTCATCTCGGCGTTCAGCCTGGTCGCCGCCGGATTCGCCATCGCCAGCGTGCTCATCGTCAGCGTGCTCAAGCGCTCGCGGGAGATCGGTATCCTGAAAGCGATGGGCGCGCGCGGGCAGCAAGTGCTACTCACCTTCACGCTGGAGGGGTTGGGCATCGCCATCGTGGGAGCGATCGTGGGCGTCTTCGGTGGTTGCGGGCTCATCCTGCTCTTTCGTGCCATCCCGCAGCCCACGCGTTTCCCCGGGCAGACGCCCGACGCGCTGCTGCCGGGCATCATCGACCCGCGCGCCATCGGGTTGGCTATGCTGGCGGCGATCTTCATTACCGTGGTCGCCAGCGCCTTGCCCGCCCGCCAGGCTGCGCGACTCGATCCCGTGGAGGTGATACGGGGGTGAGTGGGTGACAAGGTGACAAGGTGACGGGGTGACAAAGTGACTATCGCGCTCAACCCACCCCTTCACCCATTCATCTATGGACGGATAATACGTGACTGCGGATAGCTGGGGTACCGAACGATGGCAGACTGGGTGGTCGAGGCGCGCGATTTGCAGAAGGTTTACGGCGGCGTAGAGCCGCTGGAGGTGTTGCACGACGTCAACCTGCAGGTGGCGCCGGGGGAGTTCACGGCGGTCGTCGGGCAGTCGGGGTCGGGGAAATCGACGTTGCTCAACCTGATCGGCGCGCTGGACCGGCCCACCGCCGGGACCATCGCGGTGGACGGCGCGCGGCTGGACCAGCTCACTGATGACGAGTTGGCGGCGCTGCGTAACACGCGCATCGGCTTCATCTTTCAGTACCACCACCTGCTCGACGACTTCACCTGCCTGGAGAACGCGCTGATGCCGCTGTACATCCGCGGTACGCCGACGCCGGCGGATGAGGCGCGTGTGCGGGGATTGCTGGCCCGGGTGGGGCTGGGCGGACGCCTCGACCATCGCCCGAACGCACTTTCCGGCGGCGAGCAACAGCGCACGGCGGTGGTGCGCGCGCTGGCGGTGCAGCCGAAGTTAGTGCTCGCCGACGAGCCGACCGGCAACCTGGATACGCACAGCGGCAACGACGTCTTCGCCCTCATGCGCGAAATGAACCGCGCCTCCGGGGTGGCCTTCATCCTGGTGACGCACGACGAGCGCCTGGCCGCCGCCGCCGAACGCGAATTGCGCATCGAGGACGGTCACCTGGTCGAAGTGCGCCGGGCCGGATAAGATGAAATTATATATTTGTTGAAGTTCAAACGTATGAAAAATATTGACAACGACTGGACAGGATAGCCGTAAAGCAGTAGAATGAATAAGTAATCGTTTCCATTAACCAGGAGGATGGTATGCGTCGAGGCTTTACTCTTATCGAACTTCTGGTCGTCATCGCGATTATTGCGATTTTGGCAGCCATTCTCTTCCCCGTCTTTGCCAAGGCGCGCGAGAAAGCGCGGCAGACGGCCTGCCTGAATAACCAACGGCAGATGGCCATGGCCTTTACCATGTATGCGCAGGATCACGAAGAACTGTTCCCCAGCACCGATGCCGCCTGGGGCGCGATCAGTCTGGACAAAGGCGCGTTGATCTGCCCCACCGCCGGCACGAAACTCGCCAACGGGTACGGCTTCAGCAATAAAGTCGGCGGCGTGGCCCTGGGCGAAATCATAGACCCCACCACGGAGATCCTCACGGCTGACTGTGTCGCCGCCCCCTGCGCGACCGTGAATATCCTTACCGTCGGCGCCGACGTGGACCTACGCCACACCGGCAAAGCGATCATCTCCTGCGTCGACGGGCATGTGGAACTCACGAGCGCGATCCCCGGCGTCTTCATCCCCGGCACCACCATGATGACCGGCCTGCCGACCAGCGGCACCATCGTGGATGGCACCGCCGGGTGGACGCGTCTGGGTACGGATGGCGCCGGCGTGGTGACCACCCCGGTGAACTACGACCTGCTCGGTACCTCGGGTTATTTCGGCAACTCCACCACCATCTGTGATTACGCGCAGATGAACGCCGGCAAGATCGAACTCTTCAACTGGGCCTATGGCGCCTCCACGCAGGTGATGCGTTCGTTGGGCACCTCCACCGCGCAATACGGTTGGGAAGTCGACGGTAAGGTGCGCTTCGACGTGAAAGGCACCGACCAGACGATTCTCACCGGGTACATCGCCGTCTACAGCGGGGCCACGCAGATCGCCGCGATTCAGGTCGGCTCCTATACCTGGTCGTACAGCACGACGTATATGCGCCTGAATAACCAGGACATGCTGCCCTTCGCCCAGTTCGTCAATAACCCGCCGTCAGCCGACTACTCCGCCTGGCAGCCCAAGCACACGGCCATCAACACCGTGCTGCAGACGGAAGTGCCCTTCTCGCTGAGTTGCAGCAAGTCCGGTTGCACCGCCATTCTCGGCACCAATCGCCTGATGGCCCCCGCCCTCGCCGCCAATGTCTGGAGCACCCCGACCTCGGCGACCTTCTACATGTGCAACAACAACAACGCCAATACCGCGCAGTTCAGCGCCATCACGTGGGCCATCAAGTAAAAACACGATACCCTGGGTCCTTCATACGGCCCCGCCGCTCACCCCACGGGGTGGGCGGCGGGGCCGCGATATTGTCCGGACGGTGATGAGTATGGCGTTGTCTGCTATTGACACCGTGTGTACGAACCCATATACTGAAGTGTAATCGAATTCCACCTCCGGAGGCTAATCCATGCGACGCGGCTTCACCCTTATCGAACTCCTGGTCGTCATTGCTATCATAGCGATCCTGGCGGCCATTCTCTTCCCCGTCTTCGCCAAAGCACGCGAAAAGGCGCGGCAGACGGCCTGTATCAACAACCAGAAGCAGATCGTTACGGCGTCGCTCATGTTCGCGCAGGATCATGACGAGATGTTCCCCACCGCCGACAACTTTTGGGGGTCTATCAGCATGGATCGCGGCGTGCTCATCTGCCCGACCGCCGGCACGAAGATCGCCAACGGCTATGGGATGAACGCGAATCTCGGGGGTGTGGCCCTCGGGGAAATTCCCTCGCCCGAGCAGGTCGCCCTCGTCACCGATGCGCTCACCGCCAACAACCAGGTGATGGTGGCCGGCGATGCGGACAAGCGCCATTCCGGCAAGGCGATTTGGGGCTTTATCGACGGGCACGTCGAGACGCTCACCCGCGCGACCATCAACGTGGCGAATGTCAGCCTGATGCCCACCGCCACGTCCGGCACACTGACCACCAGTCCCTGGTTACAGCAGAACGGCGGCACTACCGATATCTTGACCACTGACGGCTTGCCTGCGCCTTGCATCCGGGAAAGTTCCGGCTATTACAGCTTCGGTCTCACGCGCTTTATCGACGATCAGAACGGCGGCCCGGTGCCCGCCACCGCCGGTGTGCCGACCTGGTGGACCCTCTCCTTCGATATCAAGTACGTCCCATCGGACGCCTACGCGACGTATCCGCGCATGTGGCAGACCATGATGGTCCAGCAGCAAACGCTCACCGCGGGCGTCCATACGCCGGTCGCCACGAAAGCGCAGAGTAATGACCCGGTGAATTCCACGCAGATCTGCCGTCTGGATGCCGAGGAATGGAATTGGTCCGATGCCAGTAACGTGCTGGCCTTCGGGCAAGGCGCCAAAGATGCCGTCGGGGGGGCGCCGATCATCTCGTCCAGCATCGCCAATCACCTGACGAACCTGTATCCGGTGCTCAGCGTGTGGAACCACGTCACGATCACCGCCTACAATAACAAGATCGAATGCGCCTTCGGCAGTCTCAATCCCGTTACCGTTACCGTGGCCGGCACGACCTGGAAGTATCCCAATGCGATTACCTGGTACAACGACGAAACCCCCGGCAGCTACTCCTACGTCGACAACGTGATGTTCGGCTACAAGTAAGCGTCCGGACGCTCCGACACGCGCGCCCGTCCCGACACGTCGGGGCGGGCGCGCGGCGTTGGTGGGAGTGTCGCCACTGACGTGTCAACAGCGTCGAATAATTCTATTGACACCTGCGAATTGGATAGATATACTTGGCATATTAGCGATAATTCTGCTGGGGAGGTGTCTTTATTCGACGCGGTTTTACGCTTATCGAACTCCTGGTAGTCATCGCCATAATAGCGATTTTGGCGGCCATCCTTTTCCCTGTTTTCGCGAAAGCACGCGAAAAGGCGCGTCAGACGGCGTGCCTGAACAATCAGAAACAGATCGTCACCGCGGCGACGATCTATGCCCAGGACAACAACGAACTCCTGCCCACCACCGATAACTTCTGGGGTGCCCTCAGTCTGGATCGCGGCGTGCTGATCTGCCCCACGTATGGGACGAAGTATCCCAACGGGTACGGGTTCAATTCCGCCATCGGCGGGAAGGCGTTGGGTGAGATCCTCGATTCCTCGTCGACTGGCCTCGTGAGCGACACCACGTCGACTAAAAACTTGTTGAACTCCCCCGCCGATATCGCCACGCGCCATTCCGGCAACACGATTGTGGCCTTCGTCGACGGCCATGTCACCATCACGACCTTTGCCGATGCCGCCTGCTCCATCTTTGTGGGCACGACGGATCTGTGTGCCGGCCTGTCCAATGGCTCCGTCGCCAATAATGTCGGCGGTTTTACGCGTGACTTCACCGATGACGGCACCCGCGACGGCAGCAACTATGGTCAGTGCTTCTACGATTCGACCACCTGGCCGGCCTACAACGGCATCGGGGGAACCACCTTGAAGGTTGGCTCTACCGGCGGCAGCGGCCACCAGTACCTGGCCCGCGACCTGGGCACCGTCGCCACGGCGAACTACTGGGTTTTCTCCTGCAATGTCTGCTACGCATACAACACCCGTTCCGGGAGCATGATGGCGCCGGCGATCGACAATCCCGCCGACCATCGCACCGGCGGTTCGATCACGATCAAAGATTCCAGCGGCACCCAGATTGTCGGCCTCGCCCGTCTGACCTGGGACTGGAGCGGCACGGGAAGCTCCGGTTCCGACTATGTCGCCGCCATCGGCGGCAGCACCGCGTACCTGGCAACCGATCTCTGGCCGTCCGTGGCGAAGATCGACGCACTGACGAATTCCTGGAAGCCATTGCGTATTATCGGGTACAACGGTAACTTGCTGGTGAAGTGGGGCACAGCCAGCGCCACCGTCATACCCGGAGGTACCTGGTCGGCCCCGAAAACGCTGGCGATCAGGTGCGGGCAGTCCACGACGGACGCGTCCTCCGGCGGCGGCTGGGAGTATAACGGCGGCTTCTGGTTTACCAACAACGTAATGTTCAACGCGCAATAACAGCCGTGCCTGGCAGCCCCCGCGTCCGCCGGTTCTGCCGGCAGACGCGGCGTTTGGTGGCAGGGGCGGTAATCAATTAAGAGCATCGCGTTATTTGCTATTGACACCAGAACGAGTGCTCTGTAGAATGAATGTAATCGAACTGCATCTCAGGAGGACTCATATGCGACGCGGGTTTACGCTCATTGAATTACTGGTCGTCATCGCGATCATCGCCATTCTGGCGGCTATTCTCTTCCCCGTCTTCGCCAAAGCGCGCGAAAAGGCCCGTCAGACGGCGTGCCTGAACAACCAGAAGCAGATCACCACGGCGCTGATGATGTATGCGCAGGACAACAACGAACTGCTGCCCACCACCGATGCCGTGTGGGGCTCGCTCAACATGGATCGCGGCGTACTCATCTGCCCGACCGCCGGCACCAAGGTGCTGAATGGGTATGGGTATGGAGCCGCCGTGGCCGGCAAGGCGCTGGGAGAGATTACCGATCCCTCCGGCACGATGATTGTGACAGACGGTGGGAACAGCAGCAACATCATCACCTCGCCCGCCGATGTCAACTTCCGCCATTCCTCTAAAACGGTTATGGCGTTCGTCGACGGCCATGTCGAGACCCTGGCGCTGGCCGATGCCGTACCGGCGATCTGTATAGCCACCACCGACCTGTGCGCTGGCCTGGACAGCGGCATCACCAACAACACCGCGGGCTGGACGCGCGACCCGGTCGACAACTCCGGCTCCTCCAATACCGGGAAGAACTACTACGACAGCACCACCTTTGAGCCCGGAACGGCGTCCCCCTCCCAGCCGTGCTTGAAGATGATGAGCACCGGCGGCTCCGGCCACAACTACCTCTGCCGCGACCTGGGCGCCCCGACGGCCGATGTCAATTGGTGGTCGGTCAGTTGCCAGTTTAAGTTCGCCTACAACGTCGGCAATCTGCCGGCGGCCACCTCCGGCGACCAGCGCGCGGGCGGCTGCTTCATCCGCGTCCTCGACCAGGGAGCGACGACGCCGCTGACGAACGCCGCGACGACGAATGAGATCACCCGCTTCGACCGCCTGACGTGGAACTGGGGCGGCTCGGTGTATGCCCGCGCCGTTGCCGGGGCTGCGACCAACAACCTCGCTTTCGGGTACTGGAATGATGGTGGGCATGCCGACGACCAGTCGGCGGTGAACACCCTCACCACCGTTTGGCGCACCTTCACCGTCGTCGGGTACGGCGGCAACGTGTTCTATAAGTACGGCAGCGCCTCGGCGTTGCTCGCGGCCAACGCCACCTGGAAGCGCCCGCGCTACATCTGCTTCTACGATGGCGGCCAGGGTGGCGGTTGGGAATACAACGGCAGTTTCCAGCTCTACAGTGGCCTGAAGTACGGCGCCGGCTAGCCTGCGTTATGTCCACGCGTCGCACCCGCCCCGATGCATCGGGACGGGTGCACGTTTTTGGTGGGCGCGGCAGGATTCTTCCTGGGATGGTCAGGGTATAATCGTTGAAAAGTGACGCGAGGAGTCGGTATGTCAGACGAGCATGAAGGGGCGGTAGGCCCCGAGCTGACCGCGGCCTTTCCCTACAGCCCCACGCTGCCGGTGCTCTTTGTGGGGCACGGCAGCCCGATGAATGCCATCGAGGACAACGAGGACAGCCGCGCCTGGCTGCAGGTCGGCGCGCGCCTTCCCACGCCGCGCGCCATCCTGTGCATCTCGGCGCATTGGGAGACGGACGGGCCGCGCGTGACGGCCATGCCGCAGCCGCGCACCATCTACGACTTCTACGGCTTCCCGCCCGCGCTGTATAAGGCCGAATACCCCGCGCCGGGGTCGCCGCTGCTGGCGCGACTGGTGCAGAGCCTGCTGCCCGGGGTGACGCCGGACGACGCGTGGGGCCTGGATCACGGCGCGTGGTCGGTGCTGCTGCGCCTGTTCCCGCAGGCGACGATCCCCGTGGTGCAGCTCAGCCTGGATACCCGCCGCACCCCACAACAGCACTACCAGTTCGCGGCCATGCTGCGTCCGCTGCGCCGCCGCGGGGTGCTCATCGTCGCCAGCGGCAACATCGTGCACAACCTGCGCATGATCTGCTGGGAGGATCAGCGCTATCCGTGGGCGGTAGCCTTCGACGCGCAGGTGCGCGACCTGATTCAAAATCGCGAACACGGGCCGCTCATCGACTACCCGTCGCTGAGCGAATTCGCGCCCCTCGCCATTCCCACTAACGAGCACTACCTGCCGCTCCTTTATGCCCTGGCGCTGCAGGAGCCGGACGACGCGGTGCGCTTCTTCGCCGACCGGGTGACGAACTGTTCCCTTTCCATGCGCTCGCTCCAACTCGGGCGGTAACGAGGCCCGCGCCCCGCGCCGGATTTGCGCCGTGCGCCTCCCTCGGGTACAATACGGTAACCCGTCCGGGAGGTTGCCATGCTCCGCCGTCTGCTGCTCCTTTGTGCCCTGTGTTGCGTCGCGTTGCCCCTGCTCGCTCAAGATGCCGCCGCCCCGCTGGCGCCGGACGCCTTCATCGCGCTGGTGGGTAAGCAAATGGGCAACCCGAACACCGTGCCCGCCGCGAACTACCACGGCCCCAACGCCGACATGCTCGGTCGGGTGATGGCGCGCTTTGCGAAGACCGGCGTATCGAAAGATTACTGCTGGTACGTGATGGACGTGCCGCAGTGGAACGCCTTCGCCAGCGCGGGGATGGCCAGGCCCGACGTGGTGTGCGTGTGGACGGGCCTGCTGAAGGACATGACGTGCGACGACGAGTTGGCCGGCGTGGTGGCGCACGAGATGGGGCACAACCGGCAGCAGCACGGGAAGAAGCAGATGGAGAATCTTTCCCTCGCCGGGCTCATCCTGGCCGGTGTGCTTCCCTCCAACGCGGCAAGCGACTCCTCCGCCCTCTTCCTGGGCATGATGCGCCTGGGCTTCAGCCGCGACAACGAGGCGGAGGCCGACCGTATCGGCCTGCTCACCGCCACCGAGGCAGGCTATAACCCGGAGAAGCTCGTGGCTATGTGGAAGCGTGTGGCGGCGAAGTCCGGCAATGCGGGCCCGGCGCTCCTCCTCGACCATCCCCCCACCACCTCGCGCATCACCGCGCTGCAAAAGTTGATGAAGACGCATATGCGCAAGAACGCGGACGGCACGTACCTGGTGACGAATCACGACTTCACGCAGCCCGTCTCGATCGGCACGCGACTGGAGCGCGGCGCGCTACTGGGCTTGCTCGGAGGGGGCATCGGCGCGGGGTATGACGTGGTGGAAAACGGCAACACCGACAGCAGTTCGGTGGCGGTGCATGCGGGCGAATGGGCCGCCGCCGGCTTCGCCATCGGCGCCGTGCTGAACATCGACTTCCCACCCAGCCTGCGCCAGCACCGCTCCGATGCCGCCTACGGCGCCACGGTCATCCGCACCGTCAACGGCGATGCCGCGCCGGTGGTCTTTGGGCGGGTGGCGTTTTGAGACGAAGAAAAACCACAGATTTCACAGATTGGGACAGCGAAAAATCTGTGTAATCTGTGGTTGCGTCACTTCCCCTTCGCGCACCCATGGATCGAGCACGTGCCGCCGACCGGGCTGTCTGTTGTGGCAGGGGCGTGGGTGTCGTAAAGCAGGCGGCGGATGCGACGTTCCGTCTCGGCATAGGCGCCTTCGCCGACGTGCACGTAGGCGATCTTCCCCGTGCGGTCGATAAGGTAGAGGGTAGGCCAGTAGTCCTGCCGAAAGGCGCGCCAGTTAGCCTGCCCGGCATCGTTGAGCACGGGGTAGGTGATGCCCGCCGCCTTCACGGCACCCGCCACTGCGGCGCGCGGGGCATCGGCGGGGAACTCCGGCGTGTGGATGCCGAGGATCACCAGCCCGTCTTGGGCATAGCGTGCCTGCCATGCGTTCAGTGCAGGGTGGGTGGCCTGGCAGTTGGCGCAGGAGAACTCCCAGAACTGCACCAGCACCACCTTGCCGGCCAGCGTAGGCCAGGAGCGCGGGGCACTGTTGAGCCAGTCTGCGGTACCGCCCACCAGCGCCGGCGGAGTCGCCCCCGGGCCCAGCGCCGCCCGCGGCACCCGCGAGAGCTTGTACCCGATCGCCAGCCCGCCCAGCAGCAGCAACACAACGACACGTACGGGAAACGGCGGCAATTTCACGGTACACCCCCTTTGTACTATTGATATGATACCGCCGTCATATCAAGGCAAACCTGGTTGGGGGAAGCAGGATGGGGTGGAGAAGGCAGAAACGTGAAAACCACAGATTAGCACGGAGAACAATCTGTGCCATCTGTGGTTTTCGACTTAGCTACGACCACTAGGCCGTGCGTACGAGCTGCTTGATCTTGGCGCGGATGGTGTCGCGGATGCGGCGGACTTCGTCGAGGGGGCGGTCTGCCGGGTCGGGGATATTCCACTCTTCGTCCACGCGCAGGCCCAGGTGGGTGGGGCACTGGTCGGAGACGCCGCAGCCCATGGAGATAACGCGGTCGGCGGTGGCGATGAGATCGGGGGTGAGCTGCTTCGGCGTGCCGGCTTGCAGCGGCACGTGCAATTCGTCCAGGGCTTCGTTGACGACGGGATTGACCGTCTCAGCGGGCAACGTGCCGGCGGAAATGCCACGAAAATGCCGGCCGTCCTCGTAATTCAGTAGCGCGGCCGCCATCTGGCTGCGACCGGCGTTGTGGGCGCACACGAACAAAAAGGTCATCTGATGCGACATAGCACTCTCCGTGTTCTCCGGTAAAAGAATACCATTGAACCCGGTACAACATGGTCAATGCGCCATTAAGACATCCCTAACGTCTCGTTAAAGATTAACCTGTCACGCCTGCCAATATTAAGGCGAGATCAACAACGCGGCAACTGTAACCCCACTCGTTGTCGTACCACGCCAGCACCTTCGCCAGGTTGCCGTTCACCAACGTGCTCTCCGCGTCGACGATGGCGCTGAAGGAGGTGCCCACGATGTCGGTGGAGACCAGCGGATCGTGCGACACCAGCAGCAACTCCTGGTAGCGCGCCGATTCCGACTCCTGCAGCAGCACGTCGTTGATCGTTTGCACGTCCACGGCGTTCGCCAGTTGCACCGTGAGATCGAGCAGCGACCCGGCGGGGTTCGGGCTGCGGATAGCCAGCGCCTCGATGCGCCCCGCCAGCTCGGGGATCACCTCGTCGATGGTGCGCGCGGCGCCGGTGGAGGTGGGCACCAGATTGATGGCGGCGGCGCGCGAGCGGCGCAGCTTGCCCATGGGCCGGTCGAGCAACGCCTGGCTGTTGGTGTAGGCGTGCACCGTGGTCATGATGCCGCGCTCGATGCCGAAGTGCTCGTAGAGGATCTTCGCCAGCAGCGCCAGCGTATTGGTAGTGCACGACGCGCTGGAGATGATGATGTGCCGCTCCGGGTCCAGCGTGTCGTCGTTCACGCCCACCACGAAGGTGCCGTCCATATCGCGCGCGGGGGCGGTTACCAGCACGCGCTTGGCCCCGGCGCGCAGATGTGCCTCCAGGGCGGCGCGCTGGGTGAAGCGCCCGGTGGCGTCGATCACCAGCTCCACGCCCAGCTCCCCCCATGGTAACTTTTCCGGATCGCCTTCGCGCAGGCAGCGGATGTCCTCCCCGTCGATGGAAAAGCCGTCGGGGATCAGCTCCACGTCGCCATCGAGCAATCCGTGCACCGTATCGAACTGCAGCAGGTACGCCAGCGACTCGGTGTCCGCTAGGTCGTTCACCGCTACAAAGTCCAGGTCCGACAGGTCCAGTCCCGCGCGCAACACCAGCCGTCCGATCCGCCCAAATCCGTTGATCCCTATTCGCAGCGCCATGACGACACCTCCCATCATGGTAAACGTACCGCACCCGCCCGCAGTTCTCCGCGCCCGTTGTGTGCGGCAGGCAACACCACGCCGTATTGCGTGAGGAACCGTACGCGCCGCGTAACCGGCGCCGGCGATGGGAATATCGACTAGTAGCTGACGCGGAGGGGAGTGAACCATGGACGAGGCACAGGTGCTACCGACGGTGGACCGCGATACGCTGGTGCGTATGCGACAATCCGGCACCCCCCTGATCCTCATCGACGTGCTCACCCACGAGTCGTATCATCAGGCGCACATTCCCGGCTCCATCAACATTCCACTGCCGGTGCTGCGCCAGCTCGCTCCGGTGCTGCTGGGGCACACTGAGCGCCTCGTGGTCTACTGCGCCAACTTCGCCTGCAGCGCCAGTGCCACCGCGGTGCGCCTGCTGCAGCAAATCGGCTACACGCAGGTGTGGGACTACACCGGCGGCATCGAAGATTGGGACGCCGGCGGCCTGCCCCTCGCTTACGAAGGCAACGAGGCGCAGGCCGCCTGACCGCGTTACTGCCAGTTGATGAGCACCGGGTCCTCCCCGGGCACCACGTCGACCAGAATCTCATACGCAGCCGGGGTGTCGTGGGTCGGCACCACCTTGCACGGCAGCGTCGTTTCCCCCGCCGCGCCCGCGCGATGCGCCTGCACTGCCTTCGGCGCCGTGGTAAACGGGCCGACGATAAGGGTGAGCGGGCGGCTGTAGTACGCCGTATCGATGGCCGTCTGCAGCGTGCAGACGACGGAGGTTGCCGTCTCCGTGGAGATCGCCAGTGTGGTGTTTTCCCGTTCGATCGTGTAGCGGCTGATGTTGCCGAAGGTATCGATCCACAGATCGCGGTCGCATTTCGGCGTCAGATACGCCAGGTGCGCTTGCAGTATCGTGTGATCCAGCGGGGTGTAATCCTGCTCCATGCCGTGAATGATGGGGATCGCCCAGTCGCGCGCCTGAATGGCCCGGTCGACGTAGTCGTTGGCGCGCGCGACGGTGAAGCCGTCGCCGCCATACTCCATCCCGCCGAAGCGGATGGCGGCGTGCGACTGCAGGATATATTCATACACCGTTTCGCTTGCCAACGAGTTCGGCAGGGCGTAGGAGCACGGGGTCACGCCGACCTTCGCCGCAATCGTCGCCGCGGCACCCACCACCTGCGGCACCAGTGCCGCCGGCGTCAGGTCGGGCAACGTTACATGCGTCTCGGAATGGTTGCCGATCTCGTGCCCCTCGGAGGACATCTTCGCCAGCTCTTCCCAGCTCATGCGGCCATTCAAGGGGTCGGCGGTGAGGTCGCGCGTGTCGTCGGTGATGACGAAGAAGGTGGCTTTGACACCGGCGGCATCGAAGATCGGCAGCGCCAGCGTGCTCTGGTTCTGTGTGCCGTCGTCCAACGTGAAGGAGACCGCGCCGGCTTTGTCATCCCAGAACTTCGCCACGGAGACGCGGCTCGTTTGCGGCAGATCGTCGATTATGGTGAAGGGCACGGCGGCGTAGACCTGCGACGAGATGGTGCTGCCGGCGCGGCGTGCCCACACCACCAGGCGGTAGTGACCGGCGGCGTTCGGGGTCCAGGTGCACGTCGGCGCGGTAGCATAGTCGCGGAGCACCGTCCATGTCCATGTGCGCCCGCGCAGTTGCCCGACGACGAAGCGGTATTGCGCGTTGTCGCCGTCCGCCGAGGCGAGTAGGGAAATCGCCGTGCCCGTCGGTTGCGGCACGGCCACCTGGGGCAGCAGGCGCACCTGGGCGGGATCGGTCTGCGTGGTAAGCCCGACGTTGAAGACAAACCAGTCGTTGACATCGTAGCTGCGCGTGCTGCCCACCTCGCGCGCCCACACCTCGATGTCGTAAGAATTGGCCGCCTGTGGCGTCCACGTGCACGTCGGGGAGGCGGCATAAGGACGCAGCACCGACCATTGTGCCACCCCGTTGGCATCCGGGTAGCTGATCCAGAATTGGAATTCCAGCTTTTTGCCGCCGGCAGGGACGGCGGTGAGCGTGATGGCGCTGCCGACGTTTTGCGGCGAGGGCGGCGCGGTGACCAGGGCCACCCGGTTGAGCGCCGTGGCGGGGGTGATGATGCACGGGCGCGCGTCGGTTACCGCAGAGTCGGCTGTATCGCCGGTATTGCGTGCCCATACTTCGATGGCATACGTCCCGCTTGCCGTGGGCGTCCAGGTGCAGGTGGGGTCGGTGGCATAGGGACGATAAATCGACCACGTCCAGTTCGAATCCAGCGCTTGCGTGCCCAGCCAGAACTCGTACTCCACCTGGGTGCCGCCGGTGGGGGTGGCGGTGGCGGTGAGCGCCGTGCCTACCGGTTGCGGCATGGTAGGTGCAACGGTGAGTGTGAGCCCGGTGAGCGGCTGCGCGTCGCTGACACGATAGGCGATGGCGTCGCTGGCATCGTACTTCGCCGTGCTCCCCCCATCACGCGCCCACGCCTCGATGATATACTCCCCGCTCACCGTGGGCGTCCAGGTGCAGGTGGGGGTGGTCGCGTAGGCACGGTAGATCGCCCAGTCCCAGCTCGCGTCGGCGAGCTGCGTGCCCAGCCAGAACTCATATACCACGTTGGTGCCGCCGGTAGCCGCCGCTGTTAGCGTGACGGTGGTTTTTGGCGGTGCCGGCGCGGGCGGGTTGGCCGCGAGAGTGATACCACTCACCGCCGCCGTGGCCCACAGGGGCCAGAGCAGGGCGAGCAGGCTGATGATGCCACGGCAAATGCGTCCACGTTGAGTCGCTCCATGCATCGAGTGTCCTCCTGGATTACTGAGATGCTACCAGGAACAGTATCCCGATCATTGACTTCTCAACCGGCACAAGTCGTCACATTGGTGGGCAATCGAAGGCATTGCGTCGCGTTGCGGGGAAGGGGTGATTAGAAGAGCGTGCCGCTCTTTTGCGCGCGGATCTCGTCGAGGACCTCGCGGATATGACCGAGCACGGCCTCGGTGATGCGCCCGCCGGCCTGCAGGCGCGCCAGCTCGTCGATGCGCGCGGCGTCGTCGAGGGCGCGCATGGTGCTGATGGTGCGCTCCTCGGTGCTGGTCTTTTCGAGCAGGAAATGTGTGTCGGCATAAAACGCGAGCTGCGCCAGGTGGGTGACGCAGAGCACCTGCGCCCAGCGCGACACGTGCGCCAGCTTTTCCCCCACCGCCTCCGCGGTGCGTCCGCCGATGCCGGTGTCGATCTCGTCGAAGACCAGCGTGGGCACGCCGGCGCCGCGCGCGGAGACCGCCTTCAACGCCAGCATCACGCGGGAGAGTTCACCGCCGCTCGCCACCTTCGCCAGCGGTTTGGGCGGCTCGCCGGCGTTGGCGGAGATATGGAAGGCTACCACGTCGATGCCGCGTGCGGTGATGGCCACCGGGCCGTCCGCCGTCGGCACCCCGTCCGCTTGTGGCTGCCGCCCCAGTACCACCGCGAATTGCGCGCGGGGCATGCCCAGCGGGAGCAACTCCGCCAGCACGTCCGCGCCCAACCGGTCGGCCAGCACGCGGCGCGCCGCGGACAGCGCCTCCGCGCGCTCCGCCAGCCGCGTTTCTACCCGCTTCAGTTCCGCCGCCAGCTCCAGCAGCCGTACGGTGGAATTCGACAGTCGGTCCAACTCGTCACGCTTCGCCCGGCCATACGCCAGCATCGCCGGAATATCCTCGCCGTATTTGCGCTTCAACGTGCCGATCAGGTTCAGCCGCTCTTCAACCTCTTCCAGCCGCTCGGGATCGAACTGCATGGCGTCGCGATAGGCGGCCAGCTCACGGCACAGCTCGGAAACCTGCACCGTGGCGGCTTCCAGTGCGGCGGCCAGCGGCTCCAGCGCGGTATCGAAGCGTGTCAGGCCGCCCAGTGACATCTCCGCCGACCCCAACGCGTCGAGCACCGACCGCCCGTCGTCCCCTTCGTAGAGCAGCCCGTAGACCGACGCGGCAGCGGCGTGCAGCTTCTCCGCGTTCGCCAGTCGCGTGCGCTCGGTCGACAGCTCCTCTTCTTCGCCCGGTGCCAGCCCGGCCCGCTCGATCTCCTCGACCTGGAAGGTGAGCAGATCGATGGTGCGCAGGCGGTCGCGTTCATCCGTCTGCAGCGTGTGGCGCTCGTGCAGCAGCGCGGCGCGTTGGCGCACCAGCGCGGCGACCTCTGCCGCCGTCTGCGTGAAGGCGTCGTCGCCCAGCGCGTCGAGAAAGTCGATGTGATGCTCTTCGCGCAGCAGCGACTGGTGCTCGTGCTGGCCGTGCAGGTCGACGAGCAGGTCGCCGACGCGGCGGATGACGCTGATCGGGGAGACGCGGCCATTGATGCGCGCCGCGTTGCGTCCCTCGCGCGCCACTTCGCGGGTGAGTACGATCAGCCCGTCCTCCGGCTCTACGCCCACCTCGGCCAGCGCGGGCAGTAGGTGCGGGCAGTCGCTCAGGTCGAAGGTGGCCTGCAGTTGCGCGCGCGCCGTCCCCGTGCGCACAAAGTCGATGCCCGCGCGTTCGCCCAGCAGCACATTGATGGCGTCGATCACGATCGACTTGCCCGCCCCCGTCTCGCCGCTGAGGATATTCAGCCCGGCGGAGAAGGTGACGGTCAGCCGTTCGATGAGCGCAAAATTCTCGATGTAGAGTTCGGTGAGCATACCGGTGTGACTATTATACCCGATGCGCGTTAGAGGAGAAAAGGGGCGGCGTGCGCGGGTGGGGTGGGGGCAGCGCCGCCAGGGTGTTACGCTACGCGGCCCGGCACCGCACCGGTGCCGGGCCGCGCCGGGCGCTGTTCTCGCTGCGCGAAAAAGATCGCTGTTTTCGCTTCGCGAAAAAGCGGGCTAAAACTTATGAATCGCCATCACCACGCGGCCCTGGATCGCGACCTTGTCGACGATGATCGGCTCCATGGTGGGGTTTTCCGGTTGCAGGCGGTAGTGGCCGTGCTCGCGGAAGTAGCGCTTGATCGTCGCTTCGTCATCCAGCAACGCCACCACGATGTCGCCGTTGGCCGCCGTGTCGGTCTTCTTCACCACGGCCAGGTCGCCGTCGAACAGGCCGGCGTTAATCATGCTTTCGCCGCGCACGCGCAGCACGAAGCAGGAGTCATCCGGCACCAGGGTACGCGGCAGGGCGATCGATTCCTCGATATTCTCCACCGCTAAAATCGGCTGGCCGGCGGTGACGGTGCCGACGATGGGCAGCGAGACCAGTCCGCCGTCCGCCGCGGAGCGGGACACCGGTTTGGGGCCGCGCATAATCTCGATGGTGCGCGCCTTGGTCGGGTTGCGATGGATGAACCCCTTGCGCTCGAGGGCTTCCAGGTGGCGCTGCACGGTGCAGCTCGAACGCAGACCCAGGCGTTCTCCCAGCTCGCGCACCGTGGGCGGATAGCCGGTCTCCGCAAAGACCGCGCGAATCCCGGAGAGGACCTCTTGCTGTCGTTTGGTGAGTTCTCCCATGGACGCCTCCTTCTTCCCGCCGGCGGAGCGGGCGCTCGATGGTTATCAGGGTTATCGTAGCACACATTTGTGACTTTGCAAACACCCGTTATCACATTTTTCGCCTTTTTTGTGAAAAAAATAAAACGGTCGTTCGCGGAGGGGTTCAGGCATCACGCGAGGGGCGCAGCGTGTGGGTGCGCGGCGTGACGGCTTTGAGCACGTGGGCGAGCATGGGATTGTTGGGGTCGAGGGCGCACGCCTGCTCGATATGCTCCCACCCCTGGACGCGTTTGCCGTGCTCCAGGTAGAGCAGGGCGAGCTGCAGGTGGCCGGGGAGGTGCGCGGGGAAGAGGGTAAGGAGCGTTTCGAGGGTGAGCATCGCTTGCGCGGGGTCGTCCAGGTGCAGGTAGGCGTTGGCGAGGAGGAGGTAAGCTTCCGGGGTGGCGTCGCCCTGGGCGATATTCGTTTCCCAACAGGCCACCGCTTCAGGGTAGTTAGCCGACGCGGCGTGGGCCATCCCCAGCAGGTGGCGGCTGCTGCGCCGCTGCGGATCGTTGGCCAGCGCCACCTCCAACACCTCGCGCGCCATGTCGGGGTGGTTGAGTTCCATGAGCAGTTGCGCCAGGTGGTCGCGTGTCTCGTGGAAGGCCGGTTCCAACTGCAGCGTGCGCTTGAAGGCGTCCAGCGCGCCGTCGTAGTCCTTCATCAGCCGGCGTGCGCAGCCCAGCGCGTCCCACGCGCGGTGGTGCAGCGGGTTTTGCGCCAGCACGTTCTGCACCGCGCGGGCGGCGGGTTCCCCCTCACCGAGCACCAGGTGCGCCAGCCCCATGTTGAAATACAGCTCGACGGAGGTGCCACCGAGCAGTTCGGCGTGGTGGAAGGCGTCCGCGGCCTCGCGCGGGTTATGGTCGCTCAGGGCGATATTGCCGGCGAGGAAGAGCAGCTCGGGGTCGGGCGTGGTCCGCGCCAGCGTGAGGGTCAGCGTTTTGCGGGCGGCGGGCAGGTCGCCGAGGGTGTATTCCAGCGTGGCGAGCATGCGCAGGGCGGGGAGGTAGTTCGGGTCGTGGCGCAGGCAGTGGAGCAGGTGCCGCCGGGATTCCGCCAGCGTGCCGTTTTCCGCACAGCGTTTCCCCATGATGAAGTAATTGTGCGCGTGGCGCAGCGCGAATGCCGACACCCGCGCGCCATGCTCGATGTGCAACTCGGAGAGGTGCTCTCCCATGGAGATATCTTACCCGTCAACCGCCGTAGCGTCAAGCCACGCAACGCTTCTTTGATAGTCGGGTCGCACATTCACCACCGCCGAGCGTGCGGGTGCGGTTGGGGGGCCGGCGCGGTGGTTGCCAGGGGGCACGACGTGGGCAACGGTGGCGCAAAGGTGCCCCAGCGGCGGCGCTCGACGTCGAGGAGTAGCGTCGTTTCCTGGATGAACCAGCGCGCGCAGAGCAGGAAGGCGAGCATCAGCGGCACCGCGAGCAGCGGGATGGGCAGGCTGTCCGCCATACGCTGAAAGAGGATATGGTCGTGCCACCCGAGCAGGCTGACCACCCCCACCGCGGGGGCGAGCAGCCACGGGAAGAGTATCGGGCTGGCGAGCAGGCCGGCGTAGGTGTAGGCGGCGGCGCGCGCGGTGTCGGGGCTGAGCGCGGAGACGTACAACCCGAAGGCGGCGGCGAGGTAGGCGAAGGTGAGCAGCACCAGGTAGCCGGCGAACAGGTCGAGGGGGTTCAGCCCGCCGAAGAGGCTGGACACGGCGGTAAGGGGCATGGCGCAGATGAGCAGCAGACCCACGTAAAAGAGCACCCCCTGCAGCTTGCCGGCGACGATGGTGCGCGAAGGCAGCGGGGTGAGCAGCGTGAAGAGGAGCACGTGCGAGGCGCGTTCGGCCACCACCGCGCCGCAGGTGAGCACGGGGGTGAGCAGCAGTACCAGCACGAACTGCAACACAAACAGGGCCAGCGCGAAGAGCAGCCCGAACTCCTGCGTGCGCGCGGCGGAGTCCAGCGCCGCCAGCCCGGGCAGGTTGCCGTGTCGGTAGAGGAGATACCCCCCCCCGGCGTTGAGCACCGCCGTATATCCCAGCAGCACCCAATACGCCCACGGCTTGCGCATGCGCGACCGAAAGTCGCGCATGAACACCGGTGAGAAGCCCATCGGGTCGAAGATCAGCGTGATGAGGGGGTGTTCGGACATGGTTAGCCTACCGCGCTTTGTGTCATCGCCCGCAGCGCCTCCAGCTTCTCGAGCGCGGCGCCGGAGTCGAGGGCGACGGCGGCTTGTTGCAGGCCGTCGGCCATCGCGGACGCCTGTCCGGCGGCGACCAGGGCGGCGGCGGCGTTGACCAGCACGATGTCGCGCTTCGGCCCGCCTTCGCCGCGGAAGAGGCGCAGGATCAACGCGGCGTTTTCCGGCGGGGTGCCGCCGGCCAGCGCCTCGGGGGCGGCTTCCGGCAGGCCGAGGTCGGCGGCGGTGACGATGCGCGTGGTCACCGCGCCGTCGCATAACTCGCTCACCTGGGTGGCGCCCGCGGTGGACCACTCGTCGAGCCCGAGTAACCCGTGCACCACGAAGGCGCGCGTGCTGCCGAGTAAGCCCAGCACCTGCGCGAGCGGCTCGGTGAGGTGTGCGTCGTAGACGCCCATCAACTGGTAGGCTGCGCCGGCAGGATTCGTCAACGGCCCGAGGATGTTGAAGATGGTGCGGATGCCGATTTCGCGGCGCACCGGCCCGGCGTAGCGCATGGCGGGGTGGAAGTGCTGCGCGAAGAGGAAGCCCACGCCGATCTCTTCGATGCAGCGCTGCACCAGCTCCGGCGGCACCGCCAGGTTGACGCCCAAACTTTCCAGCACGTCGGCGGAACCGGATTTGCTGGTGACGGAACGGTTGCCGTGCTTCGCCACCGGCACGCCCGCCCCCGCCACCACAAAAGCGGCGGCGGTAGAGATGTTGAAGGTCTTCAGCTTGTCGCCGCCGGTACCGCAGGTGTCCACCAGCCGGGGGCAGTGTGGGGCGATGCGCACCGCTTTCTCGCGCATCACGCGTGCGAAGCCGGCGATCTCCTCGACCGTCTCGCCTTTCATGCGCAGCGCGGTCAGCAACGCGGCGATCTGTGCCGGCGTCGCCTCGCCCTCCATAATCACGCGCATCACCGCCGCCGCGTCCTCGGTCGGCAACGCCTCGTGCCGCAGCAACACCAGCAGCGCCTCGTGAACCATCATAACACCCTCCGCCGCACGCGGGACATGCGGCCCCTACAGTTTATCGCGCGGTAAGGGGTGTGTCCAGCTTATATGAACCCAGAAGCCCCACTTTGGAGTGCGGCAAGCATTGCCGCTTTCATTTGCCCCGATCGTATCCGCCGTTTTCACGTTTCCCATACAGTTCAGGTGCGCGAAGGCAAAAGCGGCAATGCTTGCCGCACTCCAAAGGGATCACCGCGTCGGCGCGCAGACATCGCAATCGTCGGGGCGGTCGTCGCACACGGCGATGAGGAGCAGGTTGCCGTGCTGCCAGGAGAAGATATTGTACGCGGGCACCGGGGCGCCGTCGCGGTGGTAGCGGGCGTAATGCGTGCCGCCGTCAAGGGTAGTGAAACACGGCGGGTAGGCATCGTGTGCCGGGGCGTGCAGCAGCGCGGGTTGCAGGAAGGTCGCCAGCAGCGCTTCATGTTCCTTGAGGGAAAGTGCGGGAAAGGCGCCGTCCTTCTTTTCTACCGCCAGCACCAGCGCGCGGTCGGGGTTGGCGTTGCCGATGACCTCCTGCGCCACCGCGCGGATACGCACGCGGTATTGCGGCGTCTCGGTGACGACCAGATAGCCCAGGCCGTCCCGATAAGGCACGGCATCAAGCTTTGCCGGTAGCCAGGCGGGCTGCACGATTGGCGTCACCAGGGCGGCGAAGCGCGCCTTGGCACCCTCCGGCGACGGCACCGCGTGCCCCTTCGCCTTCAGCGCGGGCCACCCCTGCCCGGCGAACACGAGCCACGGGTTTGCCATCTCCCGCGTGAAGGGGTAGTGCAGCGCGCCGTCCGTCGCCGGTTTCCAGACCACCGGTTTGCCGGGCGCCGGCAACTTCGCCACCACGGTGGGGAGTTCGTAGGACGGGTCTTCGTGGAAGCTGATAAGCAACCGCTTCTTCTCCGCACAAACGGCCAGACCGTTCGGGAAGCTGATGGTTGACTCGCCCATTGAATTGTTATTGTAGACCGGGCGCGCGTATTCGGGGCCTTCATGCACGCGCAGCAACGGCTCAGTGAGGATATCCGCCAATTCACCCATTAAACTCTTTCGGTCCAGCGCGAATAGAAAGGGACCGCCATCAGGATGTGTGATCGTGATAAAGATGCCGAAATCCAGCGTGCGTGCGCCGGGATAGAGGGGACGTCGTACTTCGCGCACCTCGACGCGGCGGTTGGGAAGGGGGTGATCATAGCGGCACCACCAACCACGCCCTTCCAGGTATTTGACCGCGTCGTCCGGGGCGCGCCACTCGGCACGCAATACCCCCGATGTATGTCCTTCTCCGTATAGCATCGAGATAAAGCGCTCTCGACTCCCGGTCGGCGCTTCGACAACGGGTTCTTTCCCGGTGATGGCCGGCATGTTTAGTCCCTGGTCGAGCCAAGTGTTACCGGTTAGCGCAAGGATGAACTCGTCTGGTGCACACCGGGCAAAGATCGAAGGCAACAGCAACAGAACGATCAACAGGTATCGCATACCCGGTTAGACCCCCGCGCGCGTGATTTGTCGCCGGGTTGGCGGGTGTGCTACAATCGCCGCGTGCCCGCTCTGCTCGCCGACAAGTCGCTTCACCGTATCGTGCTGCCGCTGCTGCTCATCGAATGGCTCTGGGGCATCGGTATCTATTTCGTGCTCGCCACCACCACGCTGCCCGCCTACCTGAAGGCGCTGGGGGCCAACTCGTTGCTCATCGGCGTGATGGCGATGACCATGAGCGCGCTGCCGCTGCTGCTGCAGCTCTTCGGGCGCTCGGTGGTCGACCGGTTTCCGCACCGCAAGCGCGGGCTGGTGGGCATGCACCTGGTGATGATCGCCCCCTATCTGCTCATCTCCGCGTCGGATGGGTGGCTCGGACGCACGCATCCCGGCGCGCAGATCACCGTCACCATCGCGCTGCTCACCTTCTCGCAGATCGTCATCGGCCTCATCATCCCCGTCTGGTTGGACATGATCGCGCAGGTCATCCCCATGCCGATGCGCGGGCAGTATTTCGGGCTCACCAGCGCCTTTTCCGCCGGGGGCGGCATCATGGGGGCGGGGGCACTCATCGGGCTGCAGCACTGGCTGGGGGCGGGCGTCTTTCGCGGCGCCTTCCTCGGCGCGGGGCTCTGCTACCTGGCGTCGATGACCGCCTTCTACTTCACGCCCATCCCGGAGAGCGCGTTTCAACACGCGCCGGAACCCTCGGTGTGGGCGCGAGCGCAAAAAGGCTTGCGTGCCGCCGCGCCGCGCCACGACTTCGGGCGGCTGGTGGGCAGCATGATGGTGCACGCCATGGCCATCGCGCTGGTGCCCTTCCTGGTCGGGTACGCCACCAGCACGCACGGGCTGGGCCTGCCGGAAGGCATCTTCACCAATATCACCCTCTACCAGGCCGTCGGCGCCAGCCTGGGGGGGATAGCGCTGGGGTGGTGGGTGGATCACACCGGGCCGCGTTGGCCGTGGGTGGGCATGACGCTGCTCATCCCCGCGGTGATCCTCCTCTACCCCCACGCGGGCGCGACGCCGGTGCTGATGCTCTGCTCCGTGCTGTTGGGCCTGCTGACGACGCACTGGTCGGTGAGCGCGCCCGCGCTGTTGGAACTCTCCCCACCCGGCGACAAAAGCCCCTACGTCGCCACCGCCAACATCGCCGGCTTCCTGCCCAGTTGCCTCGGTCCGCTGCTGTTGGGCCGCCTCATCCAGGGTCAGGGCTACCCCGTCGCCTTCACCGCCGCCGGCGCCCTGGGCCTCTGCGCCTGCGCGCTGGCGCTGACGGTGCGGGGACGGAGGGATCGGCGGCAAATTACTACGTGACGGGAGGCAACCCATGGAAGCACGCATTAGCATCATCACCCTCGGGGTGCGCGACATGGCGCGGGCGATCTGCTTTTACCGCGACGGGTTGGGGTGGTCGACAACCGCCGATGACGCGGCAGGGTGGGCGATCTTCGTGACGGCGGGCACGCGGCTGGCGCTGTACCCCTTCGCCGCACTGGCGGAGGATGCCGCCACGGAGGCCGGCAACGCGCCCCCGGCCTTCAGCGGCATCACGCTGGCGCATAACACGCGCACCAAGGCGGAGGTAGACGCGGTGTTGCAACGCGCCGTCGCGGTGGGCGGGCGGCTGGTGAAGCCGGCGCAGCAGGCCTTTTGGGGCGGCTACAGCGGCTACTTCGCCGACCCGGACGGCTATCTCTGGGAGATAGCCTGGGCGGAGTCGTGGGTCTTCAACGACGACGGCAGTCTGCAGGTGTAATCCCTACGGCGCGTCGAAGGCGATCCCTCGTTTTACCGGAAACAGAACAGGAGGACCGCCGTTCGCCGTCGAAGGGTTAGGATATCCTATTGGCGCGCGGCGGCGTGCAAGGTGCAGGTGCCCATGCGACGACTTCTCCTCGTTCTCTTGACCCTCCTGACGGCGACCGCGTGCCGGGCGGCGAATGCGCCGGAGGCGGCGGATTTTCAGGTGGTGTCCTCGGCGTTGTCGCCGCGGGTCGCCTATGCCGTCGTCCCCACGGCGACGGGGCTGACGCTCATCGTCGACGTGGGCGCGCTGACGCCGGACGGGCTGGGCACCGCGCTCACCGTCGGGCTGGCGGCGGCGAAGACGTGCGTCCTCACCGATAAGGACGCGCGCATCGCCCGCGCTAACGGCATCGCCCGCTACACCTTCACCATACCCGCCGCGACGTTGAGCGAGCACGACGCCGACTGGGCGCGGCTGCGCATGGGAATGGCCGTGGCGTGGGCGGGCGGACCCTTTGGGGTGGAACGCCAGCGCGAACGCTTCCGCCATCTCGGCAGCGGCGCCACCCACGGCGGGCTGTCGCCCAATCCGGAGGACTGGCTGCCCCTCGACCTGTCCGAATACCGGCGCACGGTGGCGGACACGCGCAACCGCATCGTCATTCCCTTCATGCAGCCGATGACCGGCAAGGCGACGGTGGTGCTCGAGGACGCGCAAGGCCGTCGCGTGCGCAACCTGATCGCCGGCAAGCCGCTCACCGCGGGCGCGCACGATTTGGCCTGGGACGGGCTGGATGAAGAGGGCCAGGTGGTGACGCCGGGCACTTATCACTGGCGCGCCGCGAGCCACCCGGGCATCACGCCGCAGTTTCTGTTCTCCTTCTGCAACGACGCCGGGCCGAACCACACCTGCCTGAACGCCGCCACGGCGAGCGGTCCGCTCACCTTCTTCGGCGCACCGGTCACCGAAGGCGGCTTTGCCATCATGGCCCTCGACGCGCAGGGGCAATGCGTGCAGCACTACGCGCCGATCATGGGCACGGGCATCGAGCGCGTGGCGCTGGCCGCGGAGGGCGACACCCTCTACGCCGCCCACGACGGCGCGCCGTGGAGCAAGGACCGCGGGCCGCTGCTCTCCATCACGCGCTTCAACATTCAAAGCGGGCAGGCGGTGGATTATCCCGGCAACCGGCGCTTTGTGGTGCTGCAAAGCTGGGATGCGCGCGACCCGAAGGGGTTGGCGCTGGGCGGGTTGGCCGCGCTGCACGGGAAGCTCTACCTCGCGAATCGGGTGACGGACACCGTGCTGGTGCTCGACGCCGCCACCTGCGCGAAGATCGCGGAGATCCCCGTGCCGGCGCCGGGCGCCCTCACCGCCGCCGGGGAGGCCGTCTACGCGGTGTCCGGGCACGGCGTGGTGAAGATCGACCCCGCCACGCAGGCGGTGACGCCCTTCCTGACCGATCCGGCGCTGGCGCCCGAAGGCGTGGCCTTCGACGCAAAGGGCGCCTGCTACGTGAGCGACGGCGCCACCCACACCGTGCGCGTTTACGGTGCCGCGGGCAAATTCCGGCGCGCGCTGGGCACGCCGGGCGGGGAGTATAAGGGCAAATACGATGCGGCGCGCATGGTGAACCCCCGCGGGCTGACGGTGGCGGCGGACGGCAAGCTGTGGGTGACGGAGGAGCGCTGGACGCCGAAACGGCTGGTGGCGTGGGACCCGGAGAAAGGCACCGTGGTCGCGGAGCACTTCGGCCCCACTGCCTACGGGGCGGGCGGCGCCGGCTTCGACGAACTCGATCACACGCGCTGGATCGGCCTGGGTACGCAGTGGAAGCTCGACTTCGCGAAGAAGACCGCCACCCCGGTAAGCATTCTCGGCAGCCACTTCGGCGCCACGCACTACCATTTCCTGCACCAGGATGGCCGCACCTTCCTCATCGGCTTCGCGGGCTACACCACCATCAGCGAGCTGTTGCCCGATGGCTCGGTGAAGGATCTGGCCTTCGTCGGCTCCTCGCACCGTTTCTCCTTCGCGGCCGGCTGGCATCCGCCGCAGGCCTTCATCGACGCCTTCGCCAAGGCGTATCCGGGGCGCTACTTCGGCGACAAAGGGCCGGGCGTCATGTGGGTGGACCGCAACGGCGACGGGGAGATGCAGCCGGACGAATTCGATTTCTCCACCGCGTCGTCCTTCTTCGCCGGCGCGTACTGGGGACACGACCAGCACGACCTCACGCTGCGCCTGCCCGCCACGGTGGCGGGCAAGCGTGTGCTCGTAGTGCTCAAGCCCGACGGCTATTACCCCGGCGGCGCGCCGAAGTATCCCGTCCTCAACGACGCCTGTCATGCCGGCACGCCCGTGGCCATGAGCAACAACGAGGAGGAGACCGCGGTGGACGACGCCGGCAATCTGCTGGTGAACTCCGACCCGCATATGACCAGCTTCGCGCCCGACGGCACGCTGCGCTGGACCTATCCTAACCGCTGGTCGAACGTGGGCGGCTCGCACAGCGCCCCGCTGCCGGAGATCGGCGTGATGCAGGGGGCGCTCTTCTTCCTGGGGGTGACGCCGCTGGATAAACAGGGCGAAGTCTTCATGATGAATGGCAACCACGGCCGCTTCTTCGTGCTCACCACCGACGGGCTCTACCTGGACGAAATGTTCAAGGATGTGCGCCTGGGCGGATCATGGGACGAATACATGATCGGCGGCGAGTGCTTCGGCGGCTTCTTCGCCAAAGCGGAGGACGGCAAGTACTACCTGCAATCGGGGAGCATTCAGTACCGGGTGTTCCGCATCGACGGGCTGGACGCGCTGAAGCGTACGCAGGGCACGCTGATCGTCACGCCGGCGCAAGTCGCCGCCTCCGAGCGCAACCTGACCCGCGCCGTCGCCGTGGCGGCGGCCCCCAAAACCGCCGTGCTGCCCCGGCTGACCGCCGCGCCATCCCTCGACGGGAGCGGCAAGGCCTGGTCCGGCGCGGGGGACGTCCGCTGGGATAAATCCGGGCAGTTCCCCGTGCGGACGCAACTCGGGTACGACGCGACGAACCTGTATCTCGCGTGCGACGTGGCCGACCCCTCACCGTGGGTCAACGGCGGCGCCGACTGGACGCTCCTCTTCAAAACGGGTGACTCGGTGAACCTGGAGCTGGGCACCGACCCGCGCGCCAACCCGCAGCGCACCGGCCCGGTGCCGGGCGACCTGCGCCTGCTCATCGCGCCCTTCGGCGGCAAGCCCACGGCGGTGCTCTACCGGTATCGCCAGCCCGGCGCGGCGCACCCGGTTACCTTCACCTGCCCGTGGCGCAGCGAGGTGGTGGACGCGGTGACGCTGTTGCCCGACGCGAAGATCACCGTGCACACGCGCGGCAACGGCTACACGCTGGAAGCCGCCGTGCCGCTGGCCGACCTGGGCTGGCAGCCGCAACCGGGCAGCACGCTCAAGGCGGATGTCGGGGTGCTCTTCGGCGATCCCGACGGCAAGGCCACCATGCTGCGCTCGTACTGGTCGAACCAGGCGACGGGGCTGGTGAACGATGTGCCGGGGGAGATCATGCTCTTCCCCAACCTGTGGGGTACGCTGACCGTAACCGCTGGGGAGGACCGCTGATGACGCGCTACATACTGATGGCATTATTACTCCTCGCCGGGCTGGCCCATACGGCCACGCTGCACTGCGACGGCGTGCTGGGCAACTCGGGCGAGCAAGGCACGGCGCTGGTGCGCTTCTCCGCACCCGGCGCCGCCGGCCTGGGCGTCGTCTGCGACCGCTTTGGCAGCCTGTGGGACCGCGCCGGGGAGACCACCCTCAACCGCTACGCCGTCGACGGCCGCCTGCTGGCGCAGTACCCGCTGCCGCGCGATAACGGCGAATGGACGCGCAACCACCAGCTCACCCTGGCGGGCGACACGCTGCTCCTATACACGCAGGGGCAGCTCTTCACACTGCCGGTGACCGCCCCCGCGGGCACGGCGCCGACGCCGCTGCACGTGGCTGCCGACCGCATCGCGTGGAATAGCGCCAACGGCCAGGTGGCCTTCACACGCGGTAAAGCGCTGGCGCTGGTCAATGTCACCACCGGCACGGTGACCCCCGTGGCCACTCTCTCCGGCGGCGTGCTCTGGCTGGAGATGAGCCCCGACGGCGCCATTTACCCGGTTATCGACTGGCAGATGCACAAATACGTCAACGGCGTCGAAGTGACGGACGGCTGGCCCAAGCCCTGCCCCGGCGAGCGTCCGCAGCTCCTTGACGGCGTGTGGTACGGCCAGACCTGGCACGGCACGCTGAAGCGCTTCACCGGCGACCTGCAACCGGCGCCGGGGGTGGTCCTCGGCGGTGCGTCAGGCTCCTTCATCGGCCACCTCGACCAGCTCTCCGAGCTTAATAAAGGATGCGGGCTGGCCCACATCAACGGCACGCTCTACGCCATCTCCGGCCTCGGCGGCATTATGCACCTGCTCGATTGGCAGGCGGACAAAGGGCAGATGGCGGTGATGCGGCGCATCGGCAGCGTGCCGAGTTGTCGTGGGATCGGGCTCGACCGCAAGGGGAACGTGTGGTGGTCGTGCGGCAACTGGCAGTGGACGGACGGCCCCGATGTCCCACTGCGTCATGGGGTGAATAGCCCGGACGCGATTGGGCAGAGCGTGATGCTCGACAACGACGTGATGGTCGCCCCCGGTTGGCTGTGGGGCAAACCGGCCTTCTTTGACGGCCCGCTGACCGGCGAAGTGCGCGACGAGCGCCTTGAGCAGAAGTGCGCGCTGGAGCGCGCCACCGTGGCCGCCGCCACCTACCGCGACACGGCGGGCAAGCAAGTGCTGCTCACCATCACCCGGGACGGCAAAGGGCAGAGCTTTTACCTCATCAGCGACGGGCGCTACAACGGCGAGGCCGGCCCGGTGACGCTGACCACCGCCGCGCCGGTGCAGGCGTGGACCTCGCTGGCCACGCAAGGCACGGACTGGCTACTCGGGGCCGGCGACGGGTACATCGTGACCTTCCAGCGCGCGGGGAAGGACTGGAAAGAAACAGCACGCCGGAACTCATTCATTGACGGTGACACCTTCGGCAAGACCATTTACCTCGCCGTGGACAAAGACCGCCTGTGGGTCTCCGACCGCGACCGCCACCGGGTGATGGTGTGCGACCTCGCCGGCAAACTGCTGGCGACCTTCGGCACGCCCGATACGGCGGGCACCGACCTGGCGTCGCTCACCACCCCGGAGATGATCGCCGCCCGCGGCGACCACGCCGTGGTCTACGACGCCGGCAACCAGCGCCTACTGAAGCTCTCCCTGCGCTGAGGCGGAAGCGAGATCGTTCCGTGACAGAATTGCGACAATGCGCGCGTATAATTCAGGGTGGGGAAGGACGCACCGATGCCCGCACGGATTCTCATCGCGGATGACAACGCCGATATGATCGACGGCTTGAGCTGGTATCTCGAAGCCGCCGGGTTCACGGTGTCCAGCGCCAACACGGGCAAGCAGGCGCTGGAGCAGTTCGCCGCCGAGCACCCGGATGTGGTGATCCTGGATATCATGATGCCCGAGATCGACGGCATCACCGTGTGCGAGACGATTCGCCAGCAGTCCGACGCTTATATCATCATGCTCTCGGCGCGCGAGGGGGAGATCGACAAAATTCGTGCGCTGGACAAAGGCGCGGACGATTACGTGACCAAACCCTTCTCCGCCGGCGAGGTGGTATCGCGCATCAAGGCGCTGCTGCGCCGCTCGCCTCACGCGCCGGCGTCGGCGGCCACCTTCCGCTGGAAGGGGCTCGCCCTCTTCCTCGACGAGCATCGCGTGCAGGTCAACGGCACGGATGTCATCCTTACCACGCTGGAATTCGACCTCCTCGCCACCCTCATGCGCCGCCCGCGCACCGTCTTTTCGCGCAACCAGCTTATCGACTCGGTGTGGGGTGACACCGGCTACGACGGGGGGATGCGGTTGGTGGACAACCAGGTGTATCGCCTGCGGGAAAAGCTGGTCTCCGCCGGGATGGACCCGTGCCCCATCGCCACGATTCGAGGTGTCGGCTATGCGTTCCGCCCTGAAGATTAGCATCCGCACCCAGCTCACGCTGACCATCCTGCTCGCCGTCCTGGTCAGTTGGATCTGCAGCACGGGCATCGGCAACTACCTCACCTATCGGCAACTCAGCGGGTTTCGCACGGTGATGCTCGCCAATCCTGACCTGTACCCGAACCCGATCCCCGTGCAGCGCTTCGGTGTGCGCGAATTCCTCTTCGGCTTCCCCCCGCGCCTGCCGCATCCGGTGACGCCGCCGGGGGCGGAGCGCCGCCAACCCACGCCGCCGCCGCTGGCGCCCGAGCAGATCGAGCACCAGCGCGATATTGCCGGGGTCACCGCCTTCATCGCGTTGGGCATCGCCTTGCTCGCGGGGGCGTGGGTCAGCCGGCGTTTCACGAAGCCGTTGTCCACGCTGATGGCGGGGGCACGCGGGTTGACCGACGGACGCTTCGACCGGCCCATCGCCGTGCCCGGGCAGGGGGAGTTCGCCCAGCTCGCCGACGCGTTGAACCAGATGAGCGCCCGCGTGTCCGCGCATATCGCCCAGCTCGAGCAGGAGGCGGAAACGCGGCGGCACTTCATGGCGGACATCGCCCACGAATTCCGCACGCCGATCACCACGCTCAAAACGATGGCCGGCGCGCTGGAGGAAGGCCTGGCCGACGACCCGGAGCGCCGCCATCGCGCCGCGCGCTCGCTGGTGCGCACGTCCGACCGCTTGCTGCGCCTGGTCACCGACCTGCAGGAGTTGGCGAAACTCGACCTGCACGAGCTGCCGCTGCACCGCCAGCCGGTGGACGTACGCGAGCTGGCGGCTTCCTGCGTGCAGGCCTACGAAGTGCCCGCCCGTACGGCGGGCATCACGTTGCACCCGGTGGAGTCCGGCCCGCCCCTCATGTTCGACGCCGACCCGGATCGGCTGGCACAAACGCTGGACAACCTGCTCAACAATGCGGTGTCCTACGCCGGCGCGGGGGCGGAGATCGCGGTCACCTTCCCTGACGACCCGCCCGGCATCCGCGTGGCGGATACGGGCCGCGGCATCCCCGCGCGCCACCTGCCCTTCATCTGCGAACCCTTCTACCGCGCCAACGCCGTGCGCACTCCCGACGACCAGCACAGCGGCCTCGGTCTGCGCATCGCCAAGGCCCTCGTCGAAGCCCACGGCGGCACCTTCACCCTCACCAGCCTGGAAGGGCAGGGGACGACGGCGGAGATACGGCTGGGGTAAGGCCGACAAATTACGATCAACTCCCGACCTCCCCGTGACACGGTTGCGACATGCGGCGGTTATCATGGGAAGTGAAGGGGGGCCGACCATGCATTTTACCACCGGATTGCTCCTTGCCGGCGCGACGTTGCTGCTGCTGCTGTGCGTACATGGGCATACGTCGCACGCCGGCTTTACGCTGCACAGCACCGCCTTCACCGACAACGGCACGCTGCCGGTGGAATTCACCGGCGACGGGGCCAGCCTCTCGCCGCCGTTGGACTGGCACGGCGCGCCGCGGGGTACGCGGGCGTATGCGCTAATCATGCACCACATCGCGCCGGATAAGACGAAGTGGTACTGGGTGCTCTACAACATCCCGCCCGACGTGCATGCGCTGCCGAAGGGGGCGCACGGGATCGGCCTCCAGGGGAACAACAGCGTCAACAAGAAGACCGAGTACGCCCCGCCGCATTCCAAGGGGCCGGGGAAGAAGACGTACATCCTGACGCTGTATGCCCTGGACGCGCCGTTGCAGCTCACCGTGAAGCCGGAAACGGTGAACCGCGACGTGCTGCTCGCCGCCATGCAGGGGCACATCCTCGCCAGCGCGGCAGTGCACGTGAGCTATACGCGCTATCTGCCGGGCCAGACACCGCCGGGCGAGCAGGATACGACTGCCCCGCCCCCGCCGGGGCGATAATTCGAAAAACAAACGATACCCCCGTGACACGGTTGCGACATTCGCGGCGTATCATGCAGTAAGTGAGGAGTGGTCCATGCGCTGGTTTTACGGAGTACTGGCCGGCATAGGGCTTTCGACGCTGCTGGCACTCACGGCGTGGGCACAGGACGGCGGGCGGCGACGGCCCCCGCAGGATGCCCCGCTGCCCCCGGCGGTGGCCGCGCAGACCGACCTGTCCGTCCTCCTGGGCCGCCCCACGGCGCACGGCATCACCGTCAGCGTGCTCTCCGCCGTGGCGCGGGAGGGGTATGTCGAATATGGCGCGGGGGCGATGACGCAGCACACGGCGACGGTAGCCTTCCCCGCCCTCACGCCGACGGAAGTGCCGCTCACCGGCCTGCAGCCCGACACCGCGTATGTCTACCGCCTGTGCGCGCGGTACACCGGCGCGGCGGCGTTCACCCCCGGCACCGAGCACACCTTCCACACCCAGCGCGCGCCCGGCAGCACCTTCAGCTTTGCCATCCAGGGCGACTCCCACCCCGAGCGACCGCAGATGCACGACCCCGCGCTCTACGCGCAGACGCTGCAGGCCGCCGCGGCGGGCACCCCGGATTTCTACCTGACCATCGGCGACGACTTCAGTGTGGATGCCATGCGCACGGAAGCCAACGCCGACAGTGTGCGCGCCATCTACCTGCACCAGCGCTACTGCCTCAGTCTCATCGGGCAGTCGGCGCCGGTCTTCCTGACCAATGGCAACCATGAGCAGGCGTCGCAATACAATCTGGACGGCACGGCGGACAACATCGCGGTGTGGGCGCAAACGGCACGCAACACTCTCTTCCCCGAGCCGGCGCCGGACGGTTTCTACACCGGCGACGCGCAACCCGTCGACCATATCGGCCTGCTGCGCGACTACTACGCCTGGACGTGGGGCGACGCGCTCTTCGTGGTCATCGACCCTTACTGGCACTCCAAGGCGCTGGTGGACAACCTCTTTGGCAGCCGCGACAAAGGCGGCAAGGGGGGCGGGCAGGGGCGCGACCTGTGGCAGGTATCCCTGGGCGACGCGCAATACCGGTGGCTCAAGGGCACGCTGGAGGGCAGCCGCGCGAAGTATAAGTTCGTCTTCGCCCACCACGTCCTCGGCACCATGCGCGGCGGCACCGACGTGGCCGATCTGTACGAGTGGGGTGGCGCGGACCGCAACGGCGCGCGCCTCTTCGCCGACAAACGCCCGGGTTGGACGGAACCGATCCACACGCTCTTCGTGAAGAACGGCGTGACGATCTTCTTCCAGGGGCACGACCATATCTTCGTGCGGCAGCAACAGGACGGGGTGATCTACCAGACGCTGCCGCTGCCCGCCGACCCGTATTACACGCTGTACAACGCGGATGCCTACCACACCGGCGACAAATTGCCCGGTTCCGGCTACGTCCGCGTGACGGTGGCCCCGGACAAAGCCACCGTGCGCTATATTCGCGAATATCTGCCCCGCGATGAAACGGCGGAGCACAAAAGCGGCGAGACGGCCTTTAGCTACGCCGTCGCCGCGAAGACACCGTAACCGTTCCGGTCTGAAAGGAGCCTCCCATGAAGACGCTGTCCCGTATTCTCCTCGTATTGGCCTTCGGCCTGTGGACGCTCGCCGCGCTGGCGCAGGATCCGCCGCCGCGACCCGACGGCGATCAGCAGCCCCCGCCGGGTGACAACCAGCAACAGCGCCCGCCGCGCCGCGACGGCGAAAAGGGTGGCGACCAGCAATACACGCTGGCGCAGGCCATGTCGGACAACGCCCAGCTGCACACCGTCGCCTTCAACGGGCTGGCCTTCATCACCGGCGACTTCGGCGCCGCCACCTTCATCCCCCCGGGCAAGGTGTGCGACTTCTTCGGCTTTCAGTATATGCGCGACATCGACGCCGCCCACCAGGGGCACAACCCGGCGTTTATGAACCGCATCTCCGGCGCCGTCTTCGGCATCCTGAACGACGCGCAGAAGGCGCAGTTCGCGGCGCTGGCGGCCGAGCAGGCACCGCAATACATCGCCATCGCCACGCAGCGCTACCCGCTCATCAAAGCCTTCTACCGGCAGCTCAACGGCGAGATCCCCGCCGGCAGCGACGGGCTGAACAAGGCCGCGGTGGCCAAATACGTCGGCGACTTCTTCACCACCGACGCCGAAATGAGCTACCGTCGTGCCGAAGTGACCGCGAAGGTCTACTTGTCGCTGACGGCCGATCAGAAGGCCGCCTTCGCGAAGATGAAGTTCGGCGACTTCAGCAGTTGGCCGGCGGGGGACGAGGAAGCCATCAAGCTCTACACCCGCGACCACCGCGAGCCGTTCTACAACATCGCGTTCATGACCTACATGAGCGAGTTCTTCAGTTGGACGGCGGGCAGCGTGGATGCGGACACCTACTTCTGCCCCGAGCGCCACGGCACCTACTTCGGCGGCTTCTACATGAAGGACATGCCGGCGATGGGCAAGCGCGATTACAACATCAGCACCTCGGTCACCGGCGACAGCGGCGCGGCCTTCGTGGAGAAGGTGTGCAATGCCGACCAGCGGAAGATCATGCTCGCCATCCCCGATCAGCAGCGGGCGGCGCTGCAGGAAGTGGCCTCCGTGCGCCGGCAGATCTCCGTGGAGCTGCGCAAATTCCTCGCCGGGGGCACACCGGACAAAGCGAAGGTGCTCGCCTTGGGCCACCGCTACGGTGAACTGGACGGCGAGATGTCCTGGTATTACACCACCGCCTTCGCCAGGGTGAACAAAACCCTCACCACCGAGCAGCACGCCGCCCTGGTAAAGCTGCGCAACCTGGACGGCTACACCAGCGCCCCGGCCTACATCTACAGCCAGGCCGTGAAAACGGCACCCGAGCTGCCGAACACGGATACGTTCTTCGTGGCGCCGAAGTAAAGTGAGCAAAAATTGGGGACTGGCTCGAATTTCCTTTGAACCGTGAGTAACGTCCGGTCAGCCCTTCGGGAAATTCGTGCCTGTCCCCAATACGGTTCGCTTTAGCGTTCCGCGCCTTCCGGCGTGCCCCCTATCCCTGACCCTTCCCCCGTAACGTCCTGTGACGGGGGAAGGGAGCTGATTATCGGCAGGCGGTGTGATTGTCATTCCCCCTCTCCCGTCACAG